>CALPPS020000005.1 GCA_943325515.2 Flavobacterium psychrophilum | reverse complement strand
AACAATTTATCTCTAAGTGAAGCGCAACAAATTGCTTTTGATGAAATAGAAAAATCGTTTTTAGAAAAAGAAGTTTGTTTGTTACATGGAGTAACTTCAAGCGGAAAAACTGAGATTTACACCAAACTCATCGAAAAATATCTTGATAAAGAAAAGCAAGTACTTTACCTATTGCCAGAAATTGCCCTAACCACTCAACTAGTTTCTCGATTGACTAAGCATTTTGGTAACAAAGTAGCTGTCTTTCACTCTAAATACAGTAATAACGAGAGAATAGAAGTTTGGAATCAAGTTTTAAATGCTTCCGAAAAAGCACAAGTGGTAATAGGGGCAAGATCGGCTTTGTTTTTACCCTTTTCAAATCTTGGTTTGATAATAGTTGATGAAGAACATGAACAGACTTTCAAACAACAAGATCCTGCGCCAAGATATCATGCACGAGATGCTGCAATAGTTTTAGCTAATGCTCATCAAGCAAAAGTATTGTTAGGATCTGCAACACCAAGTATAGAAACCTATTATAATGTACAATCAGCAAAATTCGGTTTAGTTTCTTTAAAAGAACGTTTTGGAAATGTTCCAATGCCTGAAATAAAATTAGTGGATTTGAAAGACAGCTATTTCCGAAAAAAGATGAAAGGACATTTTAGTTTGACTTTAATTGAAGAAATTACTGAAGCATTTTCTAATGGTGAACAAGTTATTTTATTTCAAAATCGTCGTGGTTTTTCCCCCGTTTTAGAATGTATGACTTGTGGTCATGTGCCCCAATGTCCTCAATGTGATGTGAGCTTGACCTTTCATAAATATAAAAACCAAATGCGTTGTCATTATTGCGGTTATAATATGTCAAAACCAACTAATTGTCATGTGTGTTCAAGTGTTGATTTAGAAACCAAGGGTTTTGGAACCGAACAAATTGAATTAGAATTGGCAGAATTATTTCCAACAAAGAATATAAAACGTATGGATCAAGATACTACTAAAGGAAAATATAGTTTTGATAAAATCATTGATGGATTTAAAAATAGAGAGATTGATGTTTTAGTAGGAACACAAATGCTTGCCAAAGGTTTAGATTTTGATAATGTATCTCTAGTAGGAATAATGAATGCAGATAATATGCTTTATCATCCTGATTTTAGAGCTTTTGAAAGAAGTTATCAAATGATGACACAAGTTTCTGGACGCTCTGGGCGTGGTGAAAAAAGAGGAAAAGTTGTAATCCAAACTTATAATCCTTTACATAATATTATTCAGCAAGTAACTAATAACGATTATCAAGGAATGTATAAAGAGCAATTATACGATAGAAAGATTTATAATTATCCTCCGTTTTTCCGTTTAGTTCGTTTAACATTGAAACATCGTGAATTTGACAAATTAAAAGAAGGTTCGACATGGTTATATCAAGTATTGCAACAAAACTTATCCACTCCAGTCCTTGGTCCAGAAGAACCAGCAATTGGTAGAATTCGAAACGAATATATCCGCACTATAATGGTTAAAATTCCAAATGAAACTTCCTTACAAAGCACAAAAAAAACTATCCGGAAAGTACTGAATAGTTTTGATTTGGTTTCACAATACAGAACTATTAAAGTTACTGTAAATGTTGATTTTAATTAAATTTAAATAATAGCTAATGCTTTAATTAAAGCTTCTTTTTTGTTTCTACTTAAAGGAATTTTTGTCACACCAATTTCTGCAAATTTGCTATTAAAGCGTTCCACTTTATCAATATTAATGATATATGACTTATGAACCCTGATAAATTTATCTTTGGATAAATCACTTTCAAAAGATTTCATTGTAGAAAGAACTAGATTGCTGTCATCTTCTGTAACCACTTTTACATAATCTCCATAAGCTTCAATCCACTTGATTTTATTGGTATAAATTTTAAGTTTTTTCAAGTTACTTTTAATAAAGATATATTCACCTTCTTCTTCTTGATTTTCTTTTTTAAGCATATGAAAATCCATTGCTCTTCGAACTGAAGCATTAAAACGGTCTAAAGCTATAGGTTTTTGTAAGTAATCCGTCGCGTCGTAGTCAAATGCTTTCATAGCATACTCAGCTTTTGAAGTAATAAAAATAATTTGAGGTTTTACTTTCAATCCATCGAGAAAATCAAAACCACTGATGACAGGCATCTCTATGTCTAGAAAAATTAAATCAACAGTATGAACAGACATGCAATTTTTTGCTTCAATTGCATTAGAAAAATCACCAACTAAATATAGGTTTGGATGATTATTTACTAATTTTGCTATGATCATTCTCTGAATGGAACTATCATCTACAACAACACAATTTAGTTTCATAATTATGAATAATTTAGATTTGGAATTGTAAATATATGTAGTATTTTTAAAATTGCCTAACGTTTTATCGGTTTTTTTTGCTTTTAAACGGCATTTCATTCTTTTAGACGATTTGTCTTTAAATGATATTGTTAATTAAAATGAATTTCATATCTTCGCGCCCAATTTAATTTTAATTGTATTATTATGAATCATTACGAAACTGTTTTCATCTTAAATCCCGTTTTATCTGAAGTTCAGGTAAAGGAAACAGTAAGCAAGTTTGAAGATTTTCTTACTAGTAGAGGAGCAAAGATGGTATCTAAAGAGGATTGGGGCTTAAAAAAATTAGCCTATGAAATCCAAAACAAGAAAAGTGGTTTTTACCATTTATTCGAATTCCAAGTATCAGGAGAAGCTTTAATTGCTTTTGAAACTGAGTTTAGACGTGACGAAAGAGTTATGCGTTTTCTTACTGTAAGTTTGGATAAACACGCAATTTCTTGGGCAGAAAGAAGAAGAACTAAATTAAAAGAAGCAAAAGCAAACTAATTATGGCAAATTTACAACAATCAGCTTCAGGAAAAAAAGACGGAGATATCAGATATCTTACTCCTCTAAACATCGAAACAAACAAAACTAAAAAGTATTGTCGTTTCAAAAAATCTGGGATCAAATATATTGATTATAAAGATGCAGATTTCTTATTGAAATTCGTAAACGAGCAAGGTAAAATTTTGCCACGTCGTTTAACCGGAACTTCATTAAAGTACCAAAGAAAAGTGTCAGTAGCTGTTAAAAGAGCTCGTCACTTAGCTTTAATGCCATATGTGGCCGATTTATTAAAATAATATAAACTCAGTTGTTGGTTTCTCGTAAAACGGAACCTAACTTCTCTAATAAGGACAACAACATGGAATTGATCTTAAAACAAGACGTTCAAAATTTAGGTTTTAAAGACGATGTAGTTACAGTTAAAAACGGTTACGGTCGTAATTTTTTAATCCCACAAGGTTTCGCTTCATTGGCAACTCCTTCTGCAAAAAAAGTTTTAGCTGAAAATTTAAAACAAAGAGCACACAAGGAAGCTAAAGTAGTAAACGATGCAAAAGCATTGGGTGAAGCTATAAAAGCTATCGAAATTAAAATCACAGCAAAAGCTGGTGGAGAAAAATTATTCGGTTCTATTTCAAACATTGACATTGCTGCAGCTTTAGAAAAAGCTGGTCAAATTGTTGATAGAAAATTCATCACAAGCGGTATTGTTAAACGTACAGGTAAATACACAGCTTCTGTGAGGCTTCACAGAGATGTAGTAATTGAATTACCATATGAAATCGTAGCTGAAGTTTAACCTTTCGCTATACCTATTTGAAATCCCGATGAGAATCGGGATTTTTTTTTAATCTGAACTTGTTTCAGATTCTTTTATTTAAATTAAAGAGCATCTTATTAAATAGAGATGCTGAACTTTTGAAATGAATTCAGAATAAATAAATTCAGCATAAATGAAGTACAAAAGATTATCCAAAGAACAGTTTGAAGAATTGCATAAGGAATTTATAAACTTCCTGGCAACACAATCTATCGATAAGTCAGAATGGGATAAAATAAAAAGCGAAAAGCCCGAAGTTGCCGAACAAGAATTAGATGTTTTCTCTGATTTAATCTGGGAGGGTGTTTTGACTAATGCTCATTATTTGGAACATTTTTCAAAAAACCACATTTTCCTTTTTCATTGTCAAGAAATACAAATTCAATCTATTGTTTTAAAAGCTTTAGAACCTGAAGTTAACTTTATGGAAAAAGAAGGATTACAATGGTTGAGCGACAATATGTTTACAGATACTGTAGAAATTCATCTCGGTAAAAAAGAATATGGAGTAGAAAGAAATGTTGCCATTTTTGATTTGATAAAAGAAGGCGCTATTTTGAGTGACGGACAATTATATCTTCAAATAAATGGAATAATTCAGTCGTAAAGTTTGTTCCTCTTTAAAAAATATTGGCTATTTTAGTGCACATAATTTGTAACTATTATAGCCAATTTATTTTTATGGATATTCAGAAAATAATTCAGGATTTACGCGACGAACTTAATCAGCATAATCATAATTATTATGTTTTAGACAATCCAATCATTTCTGATTTTGAATTTGATCAAAAATTAAAACAACTTCAAGAACTAGAAAATCAGTATCCTGAATTCTTTGATGAAAACTCGCCGACACAGAGAGTCGGGGGGACTATTACAAAAAACTTTAATTCAGTTGTTCACGATTATCGGATGTATTCTTTGGATAATTCTTATTCCAAAGAAGATTTATTAGATTGGGAAAATAGAATTCAGAAAGTTTTGGGAAATGTTCCAATGCAATATACTTGTGAGCTAAAATATGATGGAGCATCTATTTCAATAACCTATGAAAAAGGAAAATTAAAACGAGCAGTTACCCGTGGCGATGGTTTTCAAGGCGATGATGTAACAGCTAATATTAAAACTATAAAATCCATTCCACTCCAATTAAAGGGAAGCTTTCCTCAAAGATTTGATATTCGTGGGGAAATCATATTGCCTTTTGAAGGATTTGAAAAGATGAACCAAGAATTGATTGAAATTGGTGAATCGCCTTATTCCAACCCAAGAAACACTGCTTCAGGAAGTTTAAAATTGCAAGACAGCAGTGAAGTGGCTAAACGTCCATTAGAATGTTTGCTTTATTTTATTGTTGGTAATAATTTAAATATTGAATCACAATTTGAAGGTTTAAACGAAGCTCGTAAATGGGGTTTTAAAGTTCCCAAGGAAGCTAAATTAGCCAATTCTATTGGAGAAGTTTTTGATTATATAAACTATTGGGATGCACATCGTCATAATCTACCCTATGAAACGGATGGTGTTGTCATAAAGGTAAACAATCTCCATCAACAAGATGAATTAGGTTATACTGCCAAATCTCCGCGTTGGGCAATGGCATATAAGTTCAAGGCAGAACAAGTATCTACAGTTTTAAACTCTATTTCATATCAGGTTGGAAGAACTGGTTCAATAACTCCGGTTGCTAATTTACAGCCAGTTCAATTGGCTGGAACTATAGTGAAACGTGCTTCTTTACACAATGCTGATCAGATAGAAAAATTAGACGTACGTATTGAAGATACTGTTTTTGTTGAAAAAGGCGGAGAGATTATTCCAAAAATTATTGGAGTTGATTTTATTAAAAGAAATTCAAATAGCGAACCAACAAAATATATTACACATTGTCCTGAGTGTGGTTCTGCATTAACTAGAATCGAAAGCGAAGCTAATCATTATTGTCCTAATTTTTATGGTTGTCCACCACAAATAATCGGTAGAATTCAACATTTTATTTCGCGAAAAGCGATGGATATTGAAGGTCTTGGAGGAGAAACCGTAGCTTTATTATTTAATAATGGTTTAGTAAAAGATTATGCTGATTTGTATTCCCTTACAGTGGAACAAATTCTTCCCTTGGAACGAATGGCTCAAAAATCAGCAGAAAATTTAGTTAATGGTGTTCAAAAGTCTAAGGAAATTCCATTCGAAAGAGTATTGTATGCCATTGGTATTAGGTATGTTGGTGAAACGGTGGCAAAAAAGTTAGCTAAACATTACAAAAATATAAATGCTATCAAAAATGCTTCTATAATGGATTTAATTATGGTAGATGAAATAGGAGAGAAGATAGCCCAATCTGTTATTGAGTTTTTTGAAAATCAAGAAAATGTTGCTATTGTTGAGCGACTTAAACAATTTGGTGTTCAATTGGAGTTGATTGAAAAGTTTAATCCAAATGCAACAAATAAACTTGAAGGAAAAACTTTTGTAGTATCTGGTGTTTTTGAATTATTCTCTCGTGACGATTTGAAGAAAGCAATCGAAGATAATGGTGGTAAGGTGGGAAGCTCTATTTCTACAAAGACTGATTTTGTAATTGCTGGAGAAAATATGGGGCCAGCTAAACTAGAGAAAGCTAATCAGTTAAAAATTGTAATAATTTCGGAAAATGATTTTCAAGCTATGTTGGACAACCAATTTTAAAACAGAATTATATATTAATTATTGTAAAAATTTTAGAGTTTAATTTTGAGGTGAAATGATTAATTGACTATTAAATCATAAGATAATAATAGATTTCCCTTTGGATGATTTGGATTTTTCGGAATCAAAATAAAAGTCGATTCTTCCTAAATTTACTCCATAACATCCCACTTGATTTACTAACACTTCTTTTCCTTCTATATTTTTCAAAACTGTTGGTTTGTCAAGAAAAGTATGTGTATGTCCACCTATGATTAAATCAATGTTTTTAGTTAATGTAGCTAACTTTGTATCACTCATTTTATCGGGTTCATCTTTGTATTTGTAGCCAAGGTGTGAAAGACAAATTACCAAATCACATTTTTGTTCTTGTTTTAGAATACGAGCCATATCTTGTGAAACATCAATAGGATCATTATATAAAGTTTCTTTAAAGTTTTTTTTATCAACTAAGCCATCAAGTCCAATGCCAAGTCCGAAAACACCTACTTTAATACCTCCTTTATTGAAAATTTTATATGACTTTACATGACCATCCATAATGGTATTTTTGAAATCATAATTAGCAGAAACAAATTCAAAATTTGCATTCGGTAATTGGTTATAAAGACCTTCAATTCCATTGTCAAAATCATGATTTCCTATGGTTGCCAGGTCATATTTCATCATGCTCATAAGCTTAAATTCTAATTCTCCACCATAATAATTAAAGTAGGGCGTGCCTTGAAAAATATCTCCAGCATCTAATAAAAGAATATTTGGATTTTCTTTTCTAATATTTTCAATCAAAGCAGCCCTTCGAGCAACGCCACCCATATTTGGATTTTTGGGATGATTAGTAGGAAACGGATCAATATAACTATGCACATCATTGGTGTGAAGAATAGTCAAATGTTTTGTATCCAAAGTTTTAAAACTACTTAACGATAAACCTCCAAGACCTAAGAAAGCTGAACTTGCAGCCGTTTTTTCGATAAAATCTCTTCTTTTCATTTTACTATTCTTTTGTAATTCTGATGTCTTTGTTGGCTACTATTGATTTGTTTTCTTTGAAATAGTCAATAATAATATTTCGAAGTTTGTATTCTAAATCATATTTCTGAATCCCTTTTTTGAAGAAAAGCATATTGTCATTTCCATAGGATAAATAATCAGAAGTAGCTACGAAGTATATTTTATTTAGGTCTATAGGATTTCCGTTTACTTGAATATTTATTGGTAGATTGTTTTTATCAATGGTAAAAGTCATTCCTTTTAATGGATGTGGTTTTTTTTCAGAAATGATATAATTTACAATTTCCAGTACTTGCTCTCCTTTTAAAGCTATGACGACAGCACTGTTTTCAAATGGCATTATTTCATAGGCATTTCTTGCAGTTACATTTCCTTTTGGAATTATTGTTCGAATACCACCATGATTTAAAAGGCAAATATCAACTGATTTGTTATACTTAAGTTGAAACACGTTATTAGATCTTCCAAAAGTAATATCTGATAAAAAATTACCCATTGGAGTTTGCCATTCACCAGATTTATCGATAGTTTCTGGTGCAGTAGATAAAACAGTATTCAAATCAGTATCAATCTTGGCTTTATAGGGCTTTATAAAGTTTTCAATTTCAGGAACTTCACCGTTTTTATCTGTAATTCCTATTTCTTGACCTTCAATTTTGGTCACCGTATATTTTTTTTCGGCACAAGAAATAAGAACTGTAAATGTTAATAATAAAACAAAATGTTTCAATACAACGTTATAGTTTTTTAGTTTTACCATCGATTTTGGTAGTAATTTTTAGTAAATTTGTAATTAAAGTAAAAGTAGTATGTTTTTAAATTACTTCAAGGATTTAGCAACAAAAAAAATTGTAAAAAATAGTTTGTCAAATGTTAAGCATTTGGCTTCAGAAAATATAATAAAATCAGTAGGAATCATTTTTGATGAAAGCTATTTTTATGAAAGAGAAGCTTTAGTTCTGGAATTAATTCAAAATGGAATAAATGAAAGTGATATTAAAGTACTTGTTTATAAAGACAAGATTAAAAAGAATGAAGTTTTTGATTATGCTGTTTTCAGTCATAAAGATTTGAGTTGGCATGCAACAGTTGATACAAAAGAAGTAAAAGATTTTATAAAAGTACCTTTTGATTTATTAATCAATTACTATGATACTGAGAAAGTTGCTTTGCTTCTTGTATCACATCATTCCAAAGCTAGTTTTAAAGTAGGTTTTGCTACTGTTGACAAAAGATTAAATCATTTTATAATTGATACTAATGCAGAAAACTATAAGGTTTTTATGGATGAATTATTCAAATATTTAAAAATTCTAAACAAAATATAATATGCAATCATTAATCGGAACTGGAGTTGCCCTAGTTACACCTTTCAAAAAAGATTTCTCTGTAGATGTCGATGCATTAAAAGCCATTGTTAATTTTCAAATAGATAATGGAATTGATTATTTAGTTATTTTAGGAACTACCGCAGAAACTGCTACATTATCAAAACTTGAAAAAGAACTTGTAATAGCAACAATAGTTGAAGCTAACAAAGGAAGATTGCCATTGGTTTTAGGTGTTGGAAGCAATAATACTCAAGAAGTTGTTGAAGAATTAACTACGAGAAATTTTTCTGATTTTGTTGCCATTTTATCAGTTTCACCTTATTATAACAAACCAACTCAAGAAGGAATTTATCAACATTTTAAAGCTATTGCTGAAGCTTCACCCTTACCGATTATTTTATATAATGTACCAGGAAGAACTTCTATAAATATTTTACCTTCAACTATTTTAAGATTAGCCAATGATTTTAAAAATATAGTAGCTGTTAAAGAAGCAGCTGGAGATATTGTTCAAGCGATGAACATTATTCAAAACAAGCCAAAAGATTTCTTGGTTATTTCGGGTGATGATATGTTAACATTGCCAATGATTTTAGCTGGAGGATCAGGTGTTATTTCAGTAATTGCAGAAGGTTTTCCAAAGCAATTTTCAGAAATGGTTCATCTGGGCTTAAACAAAAGAGTGGATGATGCCTATACATTACATTATCTTTTAGTAGATTCGATTAATATGATTTTTGAACAAGGAAATCCTGCAGGAATTAAAGAAGTCTTAAAATCATTGAGTTTGTCAGAGAATACAGTTCGACTTCCACTAGTGAATGTTGATGAAAATCTAGCCAATCGCATTCACGATTTTACCAATAAAATTTCAAAAATGTAGCTTTTTTGAAGTCAAAAAAAATATTTTGTATTCTATAATTAATGACTAAATTTGCATTTGGTTTTTATGCATAAGAATGTGTTTAAAATCAGCAACATTAAATAAAAAATGAAGAAATTTTTAGCCCTTTTTGCATTAGTATTATTTTTTGCATCATGTAGTGAGTATCAAAAAGCACTTAAATCTGAAGATGTTGCTATTAAATTTACTGTAGCCGCAAAAAAATATGAAGCAAAAAAATTCAATAAAGCATTACGGCTTTTTGAGCAAATTGCTCCTGCTTACAAAGGAAAGCCTCAAGCAGAAAGGATGTTTTATATGTACTCACAGTCTTTATATAATACAGAACAATATTACTTAGCAGGTTATCAATTTGAAAGTTTTGCTTCCAGTTATCCTAAAAGTGAAAAATTAGAAGAAACTTCTTTTTTAGGAGCAAAATGCTATACTTTTTTATCGCCAGTTTATAGTTTAGACCAAATAGATACTTATAAAGCCATAGATAAGCTTCAGAACTTTATTGATCTTTTTCCTGAGTCTCCAAATATGCTAGAAGCGAACGCCTTAGCAAAGAACTTAAGAGAAAAATTAGAGAAAAAAGCTTTTGAAAATGCAAAAATTTATAATACGATTTCTGATTATAAAGCTGCTATTGTTGCTTTTGAAAATTTTTTAATTAATTTTCCAGGAACTACATTCAAAGAAAAAGCATTATACTATAAATTAGATTCAGCTTATAATTTGGCCATTAACAGCATTCCTTCTAAAATGGAAGATAGATTATTAAATGTTAGAATTGCATACAATAATTTAATTAAGTTTAAAGCTGATTCTGAATACAAATCAAAAGCAGATTCAATGTCTGCTAGAATAGAAAACGATTTAAAACAATTTACTAAATAAGAAAGTCATGGATTTAAAAAAGACGAATGCACCAGTAAACACTATCACTTACAATAAAACTGCAATTGAAGAGCGTACTGGCAATGTTTATGAAGCAATAACAATAATGGCTAAAAGAGCAAATCAAATTAACTCAGAAATTAAAAAAGAATTAACTGAGAAATTAGAAGAATTTGCTACTTATAATGATAGTCTTGAAGAAATCTTTGAAAACAAAGAACAAATCGAAGTTTCTAAATACTACGAAAAGTTACCAAAACCTCATGCGTTAGCTGTTCAAGAGTGGCTTGATGATAAAATTTACTACAGAGATACTACAAAAGATTAATTCTGATGTCTGTTTTAAGTGGTAAAAAGATTTTACTCGGTATTTCCGGAGGAATTGCTGCTTATAAAACTGCCACATTAGTTAGATTATTTATAAAAGCAGGTGCACATGTCCAAGTGATAATGACACCTGCTTCTAAGGATTTTGTAACTCCGTTAACCTTATCAACACTTTCTAAAAAACCCGTATATTCTACTTTTTATAATGAAGAAGATCAAGACGCTCAATGGAATAATCACGTTGAATTAGGTCTTTGGGCAGATTTAATGATAATTGCACCCGCAACAGCTAACACATTGTCTAAAATGGTCAATGGCAATTGTGATAATCTTTTAATTGCCACTTATTTATCGGCTAAATGTCCTATTTATTTTGCTCCGGCAATGGATTTAGACATGTACAAACATCCCTCAACTATTGCAAGTTTTACTATTTTAAAACAATTTGGGAATACTGTTATTCCGGCAGAAAGTGGAGAATTAGCCAGTGGATTATCAGGTGAAGGAAGAATGGCAGAACCAGAAAATATTATTGCTTTTTTAGAAAATGATTTAGAAAGTAAATTACCATTAAGAGAAAAAAAAATACTTATAACAGCTGGTCCAACATACGAAGCTATCGATCCTGTTCGCTTTATTGGAAATCACTCTTCTGGAAAAATGGGTTTTGATATTGCTGCAAGTGCTGCTAATCTTGGTGCGGAAGTTACTTTAATTTCTGGGCCAACATACTTAAATACAAATAATTCCGATATTAATTTAATTCGAGTGACTTCGGCTCAGGAAATGTATGATGCTTGTCATGAACATTATGCTAATGTTGATGTAGCGATTTGTGCAGCAGCAGTTGCCGATTACAAACCAAAAGTGGTAGCCAATCAAAAGATAAAAAAATCATCTGCTGAATTTTCTATTGAATTTGAAAAAACAAAAGATATTTTAGCGTCTTTAGGAAAAATCAAGAAAAATCAATTTTTGATTGGTTTTGCTTTGGAAACCGAAAATGAAATTGAAAATGCTAAGTTGAAAATTCAGAAAAAAAACTTAGATTTGATTGTTTTAAATTCGCTTCAAGATAAAGCCGCTGGTTTTGCATCACCAACCAATAAAGTTACTTTTATTGATAGTGATTTTTTTATTGAACCAATGCCTCTCAAATCTAAAGAAGAAGTTGCAGATGATATTATGAACAAAGTAATTTCTCATTATGAAAAAAATAGTTAGTTTTCTTTTTTTAATTTTTATCGGAATTGGGAATGTTCAGGCACAACAATTAAATTGTACTGTTCAGGTAAACTCTGATAAAATTGCTAGTACAAATAATCAAGTATTTAAAAATTTACAAAAATCAATTTCTGATTTTATTAACAAAACCGATTGGACAGGTGAGGTTTATAAGCAAAATGAGAAAATTAATTGTTCCATGGTTATTATTATTAATAGTTATGATTCTAATCAATTTTCGGCCACTTTACAAGTAGAATCTACACGTGCCATATTTAATTCAAGTTATGCTTCCCCAGTATTTAATTATAATGATAAAGATTTTAGCTTTAATTATGTTGAGTTTGAAAACTTAAACTTTAATCCACAAAATTTTGATTCTAATTTAGTGTCTGTTTTGGCTTTTTATAGTTACATGATTTTAGGTTTTGATGGCGATACATTTACTTTGAATGGCGGGAAAAATTCGTTTGAAATTGCTCAACAAATTTTAACAGTAGCACAACAAAGTGGTTATAAAGGTTGGACTCAAGGTGACGGAATTCAAAATAGATATTTTTTAGTAAATGATATTCTTTCAGGAACATACGATTCATTTAGAACTGCAGAATATCAATACCATAGAGAAGGATTAGATTCTATGTCTTCTGATTTAAAAGCTTCCAAAAACAAAGTTTTAGAATCGATAAAAACATTAAGTCAAGTATATAAAGTTAGACCAAATGCTTTTTTGACTAGAATATTTTTTGATGCTAAAGTTGATGAGATAATATCTATATTATCAGGTGGACCAAATGTACAATTAGCTGATACTATTGAAACTTTAAACAGACTTTCTCCTCTCAACTCAAGTAAATGGGCATCCATTAAGTTATGATTATTTTTTTTATTACTTAAATTTATTTTATTTTTTCTAAATGATTACTTCACTTTCAATCGAGAATTTTGCATTGATAGAAAAATTAAATATTAATTTTTCTAACGGTTTTTCTATTATAACTGGTGAAACTGGAGCGGGAAAATCAATACTTTTAGGTGCTTTAGGATTAGTTCTTGGCAAAAGAGCAGATTTAACATCGCTTAAAAATAAGGAAGATAAATGTATTGTAGAAGCCAATTTTTCTATTCGAAAATATGATTTAAAATCTTTTTTTGAAAGTAATGATTTGGACTATGAAGAGGAAACCATAATTAGAAGAGAAATTTTACCATCAGGTAAATCAAGAGCGTTTATAAACGATAGTCCAGTTAATTTGCAACAACTACAAGATTTAAGTTTTTATCTAATTGACATACATTCACAACATCAAACATTAGAACTTTCGGAGGAAGAATTTCAATTTAAAATTATAGATTCTATAGCAAAAAATCAGGATTTGGTAAGCGAATTTAAATCTGTTTTAAAAAAATATCGTTCAGTAAAATCTTTATTAGAAATAAAGAAATCTAATCTTTCTACCATTTTAAAAGAGAAAGATTATAATGAATTTTTGTTTAATGAATTAGCTTCTACTACTTTAAAAGTAGGAGAATTAGATGAATTAGAAAAGACATACGAGACGCTAAATAATGTTGAATTTATAAAAGAAAATTTAGACAAACTTTTAATTCTTGCCAATGAAGATGAATTTGGGCTGCAAAAAAACTTGAAAGAATTTAAGACTATTCTTCAAAAAAACAGTCAGTTTTCTCAAGATTTTCAATCGCTTTTAGACCGAACAAATTCTATCGCAATAGAGTTTGATGATATAGTAAAAGAATTAAACCGTACCTCTGATTTAGTTTTCAATGACCCTGAAAACTTAGAATTAATCAATCAAAAATTGCAAGTAATTTACAATCTTCAGAAAAAACATCAAGTGCTTACTATTGAAGAATTACTAGGTATTCAATCTGAGTTGGAATCTAAAGTAGTTTCAGTTACAACTCTTGAACAAGAAATTTTAGGGTTTGAAACTACTATTATTGATTTAGAAAATCATTTGGATAAAATTTCTCTTATAATTTCTAAAAATAGAAGTGAAGCAATTCCAAAATTGAGTGAACAACTGATTGCTGTTTTAGGTCAATTAGGAATGCCAAATGTTAGATTTAAGATAGAAATAATCCCATCAAATACTTATCATTCCAACGGTAAAGACACATTGCAGTTTTTGTTTTCTGCCAATAAAGGAACAGACTTTGGATTATTAAAAAAAGTTGCCTCAGGTGGTGAAATGTCACGTATTATGTTGACTGTGAAATCAATATTATCTCAATATTCTAAATTACCTACTATTATTTTTGATGAAATTGACACAGGAGTTTCTGGAGAAATTGCTAATAAAATGGGTGAAATTATGAGAGAAATGAGTGCTACAATGCAAGTTTTTGCTATTACACATTTACCACAAATAGCTGCCAAAGGAAGTTCACATTACAAAGTTTATAAAAAAGTCATAGGAGAAAGCACCGTTTCTGAATTGTCCTTGCTCAACCCAGATGAGAGAATAATTGAAATTGCTGAGATGCTCTCAGGAAAAAATATTTCCGATTCTGCAATCAATCATGCAAAAGCATTATTAAACTAGTTGCTTTATTTTATACTTTTGTCCCACTTTTAAAAATAAAATTATACAATTTAATTAGATAGAATATGATTATAGAACCAAGAATGCGAGGATTTATTTGTTTAACAGCTCATCCAGATGGTTGTGCTCAAAGTATTAAAAATCAAATTGCTTATGTAAAATCTAAAGGTCATATAAATGGTCCAAAAAGAGTTTTAGTGATTGGAGCTTCAACAGGTTTTGGTTTAGCTTCAAGAATAACTAGTGCATTTGGTTCAGAGGCAGCCACTATTGGCGTTTTTTTCGAGAAAGAACCGTCAGAAGGAAAAACAGCCACTCCAGGTTGGTATAATTCTGCCGCTTTTGAGAATGAAGCTACAAAAGCAGGATTATATGCCAAAAGTATAAACGGTGACGCTTTTTCAAATGAAATAAAACAACAAACTATTGATTTAATCAAAACTGATTTAGGTCAAATTGATTTAATTATTTATAGTTTGGCTTCACCAGTTCGAATGAATCCAAATACAGGATTATTGCACCGTTCGGTCTTAAAACCTATAGGAAATACGTTCACTAATAAAACGGTAGATTTCCATACGGGTAATGTAACGCAAGTTTCAATTGAACCAGCCAATCAAGACGATATTGATAATACAGTAGTAGTTATGGGTGGAGAAGATTGGTCAATGTGGATTGAAGCTATGAAATCAGCAGAAGTTTTAGCAGCAGGAGTAACTACAATAGCTTATTCTTATATTGGGCCTGAAGTTACAGAAGCAGTGTATAGAAAAGGAACTATTGGTAGAGCAAAAGACCATCTTGAAGCAACAGCATTTGAAATTACGGATAGTTTAACTTCTTTAAATGGTAAAGCTTATGTTTCGGTTAATAAAGCATTAGTAACTCAGGCAAGTTCAGCAATTCCTGTTATTCCATTATATATTTCTTTATTGTATAAAATAATGAAAGCAGAAGGGATTCATGAAGGATGTATAGAACAAATCCAAAGACTTTTTGAACAAAGATTATATTCTGGAAAAGAAGTACCAACAGATGAAAAAGGAAGAATTAGAATTGATGATTGGGAAATGAAAGAAGATGTTCAAGATAAAATTAAAACTTTATGGGAAAAAGCAACTACAGAAAATCTCTCAGAAATTGGAGATTTAGCAGGTTATAAACAAGATTTTTTAAATCTTTTTGGATTTGGTTTTGAAGGTGTAGATTACAATTTGGAAGCAAACGAATTAGTTAGAATTCCAAGTATCTGATCAAATATTGACATCAATAATAAAAACTCACAAATTTTGTTTGTGAGTTTTTATTATATTGTTACTTTTACTTTTATTAACTTTAAAATTATATTTAATGAAAAAAATTACTTTATTGTTTATTTTGATAGGCACATTATGTAGTGTAAATGCACAGGTTCTTAATCAAAATGCTGGATGGCCAAATACAGCTTGGACTCTTACAGGCTCATATCTTGCTACAGGTGTTCAGTCAGATCCATCTTCAACTTCAAACTTTGCATTTGATGATGATATAACAGGCATAGGTCATGAGGATAACATTGCAGCAGAATCGCCTATAATTGATTTGACAGCAGCTTTTTCAGCAGGAGAGACTTGGTTAACGGTTTCTGCCCCATATGTTTACAGATATTTAGCAGACGATGAATTAGTATTCCAATATTGGAATGCTGATTCAGCAACTTGGATTAATTGGGGAACTAATTTTGATGCATTAGGCAACTATACCACAGACAAGAATTATTGTTCGGGAAATCCTTCTACATATACATCATCCATACTAAACATCGCAGGATTTAGCTCGACTCAATTATCAGGTTTTAAGTATAGAATTTCATATGATGATAATCCTGCTGGAACTGATTGGAATTATGGTTTTTGTTTTCAGTCACCAACTATAGTTTCTTCTATACCTCCTGCTTGTCCAAGCCCATCTTCTTTGGCAGCTTTAGTTACTACAATTTCTGCAACTCTTTCTTGGATAGAAAATGGTTCTGCTTCATTATATAATGTTGAATATGGAACTAATGGTTTCACACAAGGAACAGGTACTTTATTATCTGGAATTTCAAATTCATATAACTTAACATTATTAACACCTGCCACTGCATATTCCTATTATGTTCAATCAGCTTGTGGAGGTACAGCAGGAACTAGTACTTGGTCTGGTCCTTTTAGTTTTACTACTCCTGTTCCTACGCCAGAAAATGATGACTGTTCGGGTGCTTTTGAAATGACATTTGATTATACTAATACGCAAAATGCTGTTGCTGCAACAAATAACGCTGGATTCATTACATCTTGTACTGCTACTATTGGTGGAATGAACGATGGTGTATGGTATACTTTTTTGGGCAATGGAGGAGATATTACTATAGCGCTTTCAGCAGTTGGTCCATGGGATCCTCAGTTAGATATTTATAGTGGAACTTGTGGTTCATTTACTTGTGAAGCTTCTGCAGATTCAGGATTAAGTGGAGGAGCAGAAACTCTAACAGTTAACGGTACAACTAATGCTTTAAGGTATTATGTTAATGTTGGCTATTACAGTACTATAACCGATAGACCTGAAGGATTATTTACAATTACTGCTACATCAAGTTTAGCAAATAGTTCTTTTGATAATAGTAATTTCACTTATTATCCAAACCCTGTTAAAAACACTTTGAACTTATCTTATAATCAAGAAATTTCAAATGTAGATATCTTCAATTTAATGGGTCAAAAACTTAGTTCGCAGACTATTAATGCAAATCAAGGTCAAGTAGGTATGACTAACTTGTCAAATGGAGTTTATTTAGTAAAAGTTACTTCTTATAATCAAGTAAAAACACTTAGAATTATTAAAGAATAAATTTTTAATTTTTTATGTTATAAACCACCTAAATTTTAGGTGGTTTTTCTTTTTTATAAAACTTATATTTGTTAAAAAAATTAGCAATGTTTTTTTCTATAATTATTCCAGTTTATAATAGACCTGACGAAATAAAAGAATTATTAGAAAGTCTTTTAGTTTTTGATTACAATAAACCCTTTGAGGTGGTTATTATTGAAGATGGTTCAACATTAACTTGTAGTAATGAAATTGAGATTTTTAAAGACAAATTAACTATTTCCTATTATTTTAAAGAGAATAGCGGGCCAGGTGATTCAAGAAATTTTGGTATGAAAAATGCAAAAGGAGATTATTTTATAATTTTCGATTCAGATTGTATTATTCCAAAACACTATTTATTAGAAGTAGAAAAGGAATTAGCTAATAATTTTATAGACTGCTTTGGAGGTTCGGATGCTGCTTTAGATTCATTTTCTGATATTCAAAAAGCTATAAATTTTGCTATGACTTCTTTCTTAACTACCGGAGGAATACGCGGTGGTTCTGAAAAAATTAACAAATTCCAACCCCGAAGTTTTAATATGGGTATTTCAAAAAAAGCATTTGAAGCATCTAAGGGGTTTGGTTATATTCATCCGGGTGAAGACCCAGATTTATCTATAAGATTATGGAAATTAGGTTATCAAACAAGACTTTTTCCTAATGCTTTTGTTTACCATAAACGTAGAATAGATTGGGATAAATTTTCTAATCAAGTTACTAAATTTGGAAAGGCCAGACCAATTCTTAATTCATGGTATCCTGAATATAGTAAATTGACTTTTTACTTTCCCTCATTATTCATTATAGGTTTTTCAATTTCACTATTTTTATTTTTATACGGGATAAAGTTCCCAATGTTGTGTTATTCTTTTTATTTTTTGTTGGTATTTATTTTTTCATCTATTCAAAATAAAAGTCTCAAAATTGGATTTCTATCTATAAAAGCTGTTACAAAACAATTTTTTGGATATGGAAGAGGTTTTTTAAAATCGTATTTTAAAATTATAATTAATAAAGAAAAACCTGAAGTAGCATTTCCAGAATTATTTTTTAAAGTAAAATCATGACCAAAATTATCGGGCTTACAGGAGGAATTGGTTGTGGCAAAACAATGATTGCAAATTATTTTAAATCATTGGGAATTCCCGTTTATATTGCTGATGAAGAAGCGAAGAAAATAATGAATTCATCGGAAGTAGTAGAAACTATAAAAAATCAATTTGGAAATCAAGTTTTTGATGATACTATTTTAAATAGAAAAAATTTGGCTCAACTTGTTTTCGAATATCCAGATAAACTTCAACAATTAAATGCAATTGTTCATCCAAAAGTCCAAATTCACTTTGAAAATTGGTTGAAGAAACAAAATCATTATCCCTTCATTGTTAAAGAAGCAGCCATATTATTTGAAAGTGGCAGTTATAAAAAATGTGATAAAATAATAACTGTTATAGCTCCATTAGAAACCCGTATACAAAGAGTTTTAAAACGAGATAATATGTCGCGTGAAAACATAATAAAACGCATACAAAATCAATGGACTGATGAACAGCGAGTTGCTAAAAGCCATTTTGTTGTTGATAATATTTCCATAGAAGATAGTCATAGACAAATTGATGAAATTCTTAAAATATTAAAAAATCAATAATTTTAAGTTAAGATGTTAATGTTTGGTTAATGTATTTATGATATAATTGTTAAAAAGTTAAATTTGTTTAATGAATAAATTGTTTTTCCGATTACTTGTAATTTTAATGAGTTTATCCTTAATAGGTATAATACTTGTTCAAGTATATTGGTTTGATAAATCTTTTGAAAACAACGAAGAGCAATTCAAGTTTCACGTAAAACAAGTATTGGGAAATGTTGCTGATAAATTACAGAAACATGAAGCATATACATTTTATGAACGATATAACCGCATAAAGGACAGTATTGGTAAAGCACCAGATAAAAATGAATTTTTAGAATTCGGATATATTCAAAGAGATTCCAGAACAAAAGAAACAATAATTTATTCTAATAGTATTATATCCGAAGATTACGGAATAACACCATCGTTCTTTGACAAAAAATTAGACAGTGTAAAAAAAATACAAAGTTTTTCAACAAAAAGAAAAACTGAAATATATAACCAAGGTCTTGATAATCTAAATTCAAAAAATAAAGTTTCTCCTGATATAGTTATTGAAAAAAAAGGGAATTCTGATTTGTTAGACAATGCTAGATTTGAATTATTTTTTAAAGATATAGCAGCAACTAGATCAATTCAAGAAAGAGTTTCGAACGAAATGATGCAAAAATTATTGTACGAGGAACTCAACGAATACGGAGTAAAAACACCATTTGAATATAATATTTACAGCAATGGATTAGCGACTAAAATAAAGTCTGAACATTTTAATTATGATAAGACAGCAACCTATTCTATTCCGATTTTTATTGATAACGATGGAAATAACAAGTACCAGTTATTAGTGAGATTTCCACAAAAAAAGAAATTTTTATTTTCAGAATTAATAGGTATTTGTATTCTTTCAATAATTTTCACATTAATCATAATCATTGCTTATACAAGTGCATTGAGCCAATTAATTAAGCAACGACAAATTTCTGAAATTAAAACAGATTTTATCAATAATATGACACATGAATTTAAAACACCTATTGCTACAATTAATCTTGCATTAGATGCCATTAAAAACCCTAAGGTTATTGACGATAAAGAAAAAATATATCGATATCTTCAAATGATTAGAGATGAAAATAAAAGAATGCATGCCCAGGTTGAGAATGTTTTAAGAATTTCAAAACTTGAAAAAAAGGAATTGGACATCACTAAAGAAGCCAATAATATTCATGATATTATTGAAGATGCTATAGAACATGTTAATCTAATAATTGATGATAGAAATGGAACAATAACAACTCATTTTGAAGCCACTAGAAATTCTGTTTTATTAAATGATGTTCATTTTACCAATGTTTTAGTTAACATTATAGATAATGCTATTAAATATTCACCATTACCACCAATTATTAATATTTACACAGAGAATGTTAAAGATTTTGTAATAATTAAAATAAAAGATCAAGGAACAGGAATGTCAAAAGTTACTCAAAAGAGGATATTTGAAAAATTCTACCGCGAGCATACTGGAGATTTACATAATGTCAAAGGACACGGCTTAGGATTAGCCTATGTAAAAAGAATTGTTGAAGATCACAATAGTGAAATTTTTGTAGAAAGCGAAAAAGGAAAAGGAAGTACATTTATAATTAAAGTCCCACTCATTAATTAAAATACAAAGTTATGGAAAATAATAAAAAAATACTTTTAGTAGAAGATGATCAAAATTTTGGTATCGTCTTAAGAGATTACTTAACATTAAATGATTTTGATGTTACACTCGCTAAGAATGGTATGGAAGGTTTTGAAAAATTCAAAAAAGACAATTTTGATTTGTGTATCTTGGATGTGATGATGCCCTACAAAGATGGATACACATTAGCTAAAGAAATTAGAGAAAAAAACAAAGAGGTTCCTTTAGTTTTTTTAACTGCAAAGTCAATGAAAGAAGATGTAATCAAAGGATACAAAGTTGGCGCAGATGATTACTTGAATAAACCTTTCGACTCTGATGTGCTGTTAATGAAAATTAAGGCAATCATTCAAAGAAAAGCAAGCGAAAACAAAAATGAACCAGTTAAGTTTGAGTTTCAAATAGGTAAGTTCCTATTAAACTCTAAACTCCGTTTTTTAAAATTTGACGACAATGAGCCAATTAAATTATCCCCTAAAGAGTCTGATTTATTAAAAATGATGGCTATTTATGAAAATGATTTGATGCCAAGAGAACTAGCATTAACAAAGATTTGGAGAGAAGATAATTATTTCACTTCAAGAAGTATGGATGTATATATAGCCAAATTAAGAAAATATTTAAAAGAAGATCCTAGTGTAGAAATTCTTAATATTCACGGAGAAGGTTTTAGATTGGTTGTAAGAAAATAAAAATAAATAGGCTTCAAGAAATTGAAGCCTATTTATTTTAAATAAAGTTGTAAAGCAAAACAAGTTTTTTCCTGACGTTGTATAGCAAAAACTATATTTTTTTCTTCAACATATTGTTTTATTTCTACTTCTTCATCCATTGAAACTTCTTTAAGATAATTCATTTCAAAACTGTCTATTTTTTGACTTTGAACAAATTCAAAGTGCAAGCAATCCAAACACCATTCAAGATATTTAACGCTATTTGCATGATTGACAATATCTAAATCAGAAAGTTTCACTTTATGAATAGCTATAGATTTCATAGTATGCTGAAAATCAATTTTACCAAAGGTATCAAAAGTTGCTCTGTCTGAATATTTTTCAAAATGTCCATGAGGCAAAGCTAAACTCTCAGGCCTTCTAGTTTTGGTATTAAAAACTGCCCAAAAGGTTTCACAACCCACAATTTTTTCTTCACCTATATACATTTCTAAACAACGAATAGAACGAGAATTTTCTAAAGAATTAATCCAAGTTTTAACAGTGACAACTTCTTTCCATTTGGGTAAACGTTTTATTTCAACTCTAATTTTGCTTAAAACCCAAGCTTGATTATGTGTTTGCATATCACTAAAACTAATACCGCCAAGCTCAGCATGGGATCCAGCAGTTAATTGTAAAATATTACACAAATCAGTATATTTTAAATAACCGTTGGGATAACATTGCAGAAAATTAATTTCCCAATCTTGTTGAAGAATAGAGGTGAAGTTAGGAGCGATTGGCATTATTTAATTATATTTTCTATATGACTTATTATTTTGTTTCTATTTTTTAAATTGTCAAACCAAACTGCATTTTCAGTTCGTTTAAACCATGTCAATTGACGTTTGGAAAATCGCCGAGTGTTTTTCTTGATTTCTTCAATGGCGAAATCTAATGATGTTTTTTTGTCAAAATAATCAAATAATTCACGATAACCAACAGTTTGTAGAGCATTCAAATTTTTGTTTGGATATAACTTTTCAGCTTCAGCTAACAATCCTTGATTAATCATACTATCAACTCGCTGATTAATCTTTTCATACATAACTTCTCTGTCTGCTTCAAGTCCAATTACGATAGGAGTGAAGCGCCGTTGATTTTTCTTTTGTCCAATAAAACTAGAATAGGGTTTTCCTGTTCCAAGACAAACTTCTACAAAGCGTTTCATGCGTTGTGGGTTTTTCAATGTTTGAGGATTTTCATTAGTCAGTTTTTGAAAATAATCATGATCTAATTCTTTTAACCTATTTTGTAGGTAATCTATTCCAAATAGTTCTAAATCAGCGTTTAACTTATCTCTGACATTATTTTCAATTTCAGGAAAATCATCAAAACCTTTGAGCGCCGCATCAACATATAAACCAGAGCCGCCAACCATAATCTGAATATTATTATTTAAAAATAATTCGTCTAATTTGGCGATAGCTTCTTGTTCAAAATCGCCTACAGTATAATTTTCAAAGATGGTTTTATTTTGGATAAAATGATGCTTGACTGCATTTAATTCTTCATCTGTTGGAACTGCTGTTCCAATTGTCATTTCTTTATAAAATTGTCGACTATCACAAGATATGATTTCGCAATCAAAATGTTTTGCTAAATCAATGCTCAACGAAGTTTTTCCGATTGCTGTGGGACCAATAATTGTAATTAAGTAATTCATGATTAAAACTTCACAATTCTAATTACTTTATGACGTCTTAAATAGCCTTGAATAATAGTTCGTGTATCACGATTATTTTGCATTGGGATAATTATGTTTTTTAGGATTTCTATATTATTAACTTGATAATTCAATTCAAAGAAACAATAGCCTTTGTAAATTCCATTTTCTATTAGTACAGCACTGCGTTCATCAAGAGTTCTTCCTTTATCAATAATTACCATGTTATTATTCTCGAATTTCATTCCTTTAATAAACTCGTTTACGCGCTCATTATAGCTCTCTGGAGTTTCTTTCCCCATACATGCACCATTACATTCCTTAATTTTTAGTTGAAAACAGCCATTTTTTGTTTCGTATAAGCCGTTTATTTTTTGACAAAGTTGATGTTCAGAAGTGATTTTAAATAACAAATTTTTTCCTTCTTGCAAAGTAGTAAACGAAGTTATTTCTTTTTTTCTTCCATCTGCTTTGTTAATTTTTAAAGCCAAATAACCATTTTCATCTTCCTCAACATACAATGCATATTGAAAAATACTTTTGCGCTGTGCTCTATTATATATGGGTTTATTTATTTTGATTTCTTCACTTTCTTTCAGTAAAGCAATAAGTTCATTTCCAGTTTCTTCGTAGGTTACAGCAAAAACTTCACGTTGAATTTTTTTACTTTTTCCACTTGTTCCTGTAAAATGTTGATTGATACGTTTTTTGATGTTTTTGCTTTTCCCAATATAAATCAAATCTCCTTTTTCATTGTGAATATAATAAATGCCAGTTCGAGCTGTCATACTTTCTACTATGTCAAGTAATTTTGGAGATAATCCTTTTTTTATTTCAGCTTTTATTAAACCAATTATAATTTCTTTTTCAATATCTTTTGCCAAAATCATTTTGAATAACTTAACTGTTGCCATAGCATCACCGCTAGCTCTGTGTCTATCCGTTACAGGAATTCCAAGTGAACGAACTAATTTTCCCAAACTATAGGAAGCTTGTCCGGGAATTAATTTTTGTGATAATTCAACAGTGCAGAGTGTGGGTTTTACATAATCATACCCCAATCGATTAAATTCAGTTCGCAAAATCCTATAATCAAATGAAGTATTGTGTGCTACTAAAATACAATCTTGAGTGATTTCTATTATTCGCTTTGCAATCTCATAAAACTTTGGTGCAGAGCGCAACATAGCATTATTGATTCCAGTTAGTTTAACCACAAAAGGCTGAATAGGTTTTTCAGGATTAACCAAGCTTATAAATTGGTCAATTACTTCATGACCATCAAATTTATAGATGGCAATTTCAGTAATGCCTTCTTCATTAAATTGTCCTCCAGTGGTTTCTATGTCGAGTATTGCGTACAAATTAGTATTCAGTATTCAGTTTGTAGTATTCCGTTTTTTTACTTCTTCAATCAAAAATCGTTAAAAAACAATTTTAAATCATTTTCTTCCACCAAAAATATTACTTCCAATTCGAACCATGTTGCTACCACATTCAATAGCCAGTTGATAATCTCCACTCATTCCCATTGAAAGAGTGTTCAATTGACAGTTTTCTGTTTTCAGTTTTTTATGTTGGTCAAATATCGATTTTAAATGTTGAAACTCTCGTTTTATTTGTTCTTGATTATCAGTAAAAGATGCAATTCCCATTAAACCAATTACTTTAATGTTTGACATAGCTTTAAACTCTTCTGAACCCAATAAATCGGCTAATTCATTTTCGTTTAATCCAAATTTAGTTTCTTCTTCGGCTATGTGAATCTGTAATAAACAATTAACTTGTTTTCGCCAACGAACGGCTTGTCTATTAATTTCTTTTAATAATTTCAAACTATCCACACCGTGAATTAGTTTTACATAGGGAATCATATATTTGACCTTGTTCGATTGTACATGTCCAATCATGTGCCATTCTATATCCTTAGGCATTTGCTGCCATTTTTCGGTCATTTCTTGGATTTTATTTTCACCAAAAATGCGTTGTCCTGCATTGTAGGCTTCCATTAAATCAGCAACAGGTTTGGTTTTGGAAACCGCAACAAGTAGTACGTTTTCTGGAATTGAGGATTGTATGTGAAGAAGATTTTCTTTTATTGACATTTTTAAATTTTCAAATTGATACATTTTCAAATTAAAGTTCATAAACTATCAATCCACTTCTGAATTTAGGTTCGATATAAGTACTTTTAGGTGGCATAATCAAATGGTTATCAGCTAGTGCTTTTATTTCTGAAATATCCGAAGGAAATAGCATAAATCCAACTTCAAATTCACCTTCGTCAACTAATTCTTTAATCGTTAATATGGACTGTTTTCCTGGAATATATTCTATACGTTCATCATTTCTCAAATCTTCAATGCCAAGCAATGGTTGCAAAACTTTATCATACAAAATTTGAGCGTCGAGATTTTCAATTATTGATGGTTGTTTATTGTCTTGTTTATAAAACAAAGCATAAAAATGATTATCAAGATACATTCCAAATTCAAACTTGCTTTGTGGTTTCCATAATTCTTGTTCTTTGTCTTTGATGATGAAATGTTCTCCTAATTTAGCTAAAAAATCTTCTTTAGAAAAACCATTCAAATCTCTTATGATTCTGTTGTATTCGTAGATTTTCACATTGCTTTCAGCAATAAGGAAACTCATGAAATAGTTTAATTTTTCATTTCCTAAATGCTTGTTTTCATCATATAATAATTCTGCAGAAGCAGAGCGATGATGCCCATCAGCAATATATAATTCTGGAATAGTTGAAAATTGATTAATTAACCAGTTAATTTCTTCTTCGGTTTCAATTTTCCATAACTGATGCTTTTCTTTGTTGGTAGTAGAATAGTTGTAAACGGGTTGACTTTTTTTCTTTTCAGCAATCCAGGAATTTAAAGTCTCATTGTCTGGATAAGTTATCAAAACAGGTTCTGTATTAAAACTCGTTTGATGTAAATAATCTTTGAAATATTCTACACGATATTGCAAAGTATCTTCATGTTTCTTGATGATATCGTTTTTATACTCTTCTATAGAGGTTCCAGCAACTATTCCCGTGAAATTTTGCTCTTTGCTTTGAATTTCATAGAGAAAAAAAACTGCTTTTTCTTCTTCTATAAAAATGCCATCATCTTTGAAATCTTGGTATTTGTGTGCTACGCCTTTAAAACGTTTATCCAAAGTTATTTTTTGCGAATGCATGTAAGCTGGATTGATGACATGCAAAAAAGAGTAGGGATTAAAACTCAACCAAGCAGCAAGCTCAGCTGAACTGTAATCGTCATAGTTTCTACAAGTCACCAATCCTACTTTATCTGGAGTGGGACGAAACGCTTTAAAAGGTATAATTTTGCTCATCTTTCAATTCATAATTGACAACTAACAACTGATAATTATATTTTGAATTATCAATTATCCATTATTCATTGTTAATTAAGAAAATTGCTTTGCAATTTTCTCTGCTTTTTTACTTTCAGAATAATCATAAAAACCTTCACCTGATTTTACGCCTAATTTTCCTGCCATTACCATATTAACTAACAATGGACATGGTGCATATTTAGTATTTTTAAATCCATCATACATTACATTTAATATTGATAGACAAACATCCAATCCTATAAAATCAGCTAATTGTAAGGGTCCCATAGGGTGTGCCATTCCTAGTTTCATTACGGTATCAATTTCATAAACTCCTGCTACTCCATTGTATAGGGTTTCAATAGCTTCGTTGATCATTGGCATCAATATTCTATTAGCTACAAAACCAGGATAATCATTTACTTCTGTTGGTGTTTTTCCCAATTTTTCGGAAAGTGTCATGATGATTTTAGTCACTTCATCCGATGTGTTGTAACCGCGAATGATTTCTACTAATTTCATAATCGGTACCGGATTCATAAAGTGCATTCCAATCACACGTTCTGGATGCACAACTTGAGCTGCAATTTGAGTGATAGAAATTGAGGAAGTATTGGTCGCCAAAATCACATTATGATCACAAACATCGCTTAATTGTTTGAATATTTGAAGTTTCAAGTCAACATTTTCAGTCGCTGCTTCAATAACCAAATCTGTTCCCACAACACCATCTTTGATATCAGTGTAAGTGATTATATTTTCAATTGTTTTGTATTTATCTTCTTCGGTAATAGTTCCTTTTGAAACCATTCTATCAAGGTTTGTGGCAATAGTTGCCATTCCTTTTTCAATAGATTTTTCGGAAACATCAATAAGTTTTACGATAAAACCGCTTTGTGCGAAAGTATGAGCAATTCCGTTGCCCATAGTTCCTGCGCCAATTACTGCTATTGTTTTCATTATTTTGATTTAGTTTGTTTTCTCATTCATCGAATCAATAATCATATATGCCACTCGTAAAGCTTCTGTTCCATCTTCAAGCGTTACAATTGGAGTTGTATTATTGTTTATTGCATCGGCAAAAGTTTCTAATTCATCAAGAATTGCATTATTGTGGCTTACTTCAGGATTATTGAAATAAATTTGTTTCTTTTCGCCTTCAGCATTTTGCAAAATCATATCAAAATCACCAGGAACTAGAGGTGCTTCTTTCATTTTAACTACTTCACATATTTTATCCAAATAATCTACAGAAATATAAGCATCTTTTTGAAAAAATCGAGATTTACGCATGTTCTTCATAGAAATTCTACTTGAAGTAATATTAGCAACACAACCATTTTCAAACTCTATACGAGCATTGGCAATATCGGGTGATTGGCTCAAAACCGAAACTCCACTGGCATGAACTGCTTTTACTTTTGATTTTACAACGCTCAAAATAGCATCAATATCGTGTATCATTAAGTCCAAAACCACAGGAACATCTGTACCACGTGGATTGAATTCGGCTAAACGATGAGTTTCAATAAACATTGGGTTTTCAATTTGCTCTTTTACAGCAATAAAGGCAGGATTGAAACGTTCTACGTGACCCACTTGTCCTTTGACGTTATATTCCTTGGCTAAAGCTATAATTTCTTCAGCTTCGGCTACAGTAGTGGAAATTGGTTTTTCTATAAAAACATGTTTCCCCGATTTGATAGAAACTTTGGCACATTTATAATGGGATAGGGTAGGTGTTACAATATCAATAATATCAACAGCATGGATTAATTTTGCAATGGTGTCAAATTGTTTGTATCCAAATTCGGCTGCAATTTTAGCTCCATTTTCATGGTTTTCATCATAAAAGCC
Source organism: Flavobacterium psychrophilum (assembly GCA_943325515.2). Lineage (GTDB taxonomy): Bacteria > Bacteroidota > Bacteroidia > Flavobacteriales > Flavobacteriaceae > Flavobacterium > Flavobacterium psychrophilum_R. The sequence continues at coordinate 24,368 of CALPPS020000005.1, read as the reverse complement.
TATGAGTTCATATTTCTCAGATTGTTGTAATAAACGCAAGTGTATTTTTCCGAGGTGACCAGCACCTAAAACGCCAACTTTAAGCATAATAATAAATTTTATCAAAAATAGAAATTAATTGAGAATTGAGAATTGATAATTGCTAATTTGTTTTCTATTTTTACGAAATAAATTTTCACCCAAATTGAAAGACACAACTAAACATCAAGGACTTCGAAAACAATTAGCCAAATTATTGGAAGAAAAAGGTATTACTGATAAAAAAGTACTTGAAGCTATAAGAAATATACCAAGACATTTGTTTTTAGATTCTAGTTTTGAAGATTTTGCTTACCAAGATAAAGCATTCCCTATTGCTGCTGGACAAACTATCTCTCAGCCCTATACTGTGGCGTTTCAAACACAATTATTGCAAGTAAAAAAAGAGGATAAAATCCTTGAAATAGGAACAGGTTCCGGTTATCAAACGGCTGTTTTGGTTGCTTTGGGTGCCAAAGTTTATTCGGTAGAAAGACAAAGTGAATTGTTTAAAATCACTGCAGCTTTGTTGCCTAAATTAGGCATTCGTCCAAAGCATTTATCTTTTGGTGATGGTTATAAAGGATTACCAAATCACGCACCGTTTGATAGTATTATTGTTACTGCTGGCGCACCGATTATTCCAAAACCTTTGATGGCTCAACTCAAAATAGGGGGAAGATTAGTAATTCCACTAGGAAAAGAGGAGCAAATCATGACCATGCTGATACGCAAAAATGAAACCCAATTTGAAAAACATGAACTAGGAGATTTCAAATTTGTACCTTTATTGGAGAATAGAATTTAAAATGCTTTTTTAATTCTATCTAAATCACGTTTGGTATCTTGTTCTTTTAGACTTTCTCGTTTATCATAAGTTTTTTTTCCACGGCAAAGTCCAATATCCAATTTTGCAATTCCTTTTTCGTTGGTAAAAAGTTTCAAAGGAATAATAGTTAGTCCTTTCGTATCCATAGCTCTTTCAAGTTTTTTTAACTCTCTTTTGTTGAGCAATAACTTGCGTTCACTTTTGGCTTTATGATTGAATTGATTGCCATATGCATATTCATCTATTTGAGTGTTGATAGCAAATAATTCGTGATTGTGAAATTCACAAAAACCTTCGGTTATATTGGCTTTTCCCAGACGAATAGATTTTATCTCTGTTCCTGTTAAAACTATTCCAGCCGTATAAGTTTCGATTATTTCGTAATCAAATTTAGCTCGTTTATTAAGTATGTTGATAGTTTTTAACATAAGCTAGCAAATGTAACAACAATTGCCCGAAACAACAATAGTTTTGTAACTTTGCTTTATGGAAAATACCAAATCAAAAGATCCGCTTCACGGAGTTACACTTCAAGTTATGATAGAGCAGCTTGAAAAATTTTATGGTTTTGACACACTTGGTGAGTTAATCAAGATTAAATGCTTTACTGAAAATCCAAGTATTAAGTCTAGCTTGACATTCTTGAGAAAAACGGATTGGGCTAGAAAAAAAGTAGAAGCACTTTATATTAAGACTTTGCCAAAAATGAAATAATCATTTTTTGAAATTCCTTTTCAACAAAGAATAAATAACGGTATCCCAAAATTTCCCTTCCCAAAGTTCATTTTCTAAAATATGAGCTTCTTTGATAAATCCATTTTTTTGTAAAACTCTTTCCGAAGCAATATTTTCAGGATCAATTATTGCTTCTATGGAATGTAAATTCATTTGTTCAAAACCATATTCAACTACTACTTTGATAGCTTCTGTGATATATCCTTTTCCATTATATTCTGGCAAAGACATATAGCCAATTTCGGCTCTATGATTTTCGGGTTGAATTCTATAATGACCAATAATACCAATAATTTTCGGATTTCCTTTTACAGTAATTCCCCAATTTATTCCAGTATTAGTTTCTATTTTTTCATTAATCATTATAATATGGGCTAAAGCATCTTCTTCTGTTTTGGCTAAAGGACGAGGAATATATTTCATTATTTGAGGATTACCTCTAAGTGCTAATACTTCAGCAACATCATTCTCGTAAATACGACGCAAGAACAACTGTTTGGTTTCTAAATTTTGAAAAGATTGAAAATTGAACTCTAACATTTTATTTTTTTGTGAAATTTTTTTTTAAAATTTAAACTATTATATCAATTAATTATTTTTTGGAACCAATAAATAATTAAAATATGTAAGATATATTCTTATTAATATTATAAAAATATGTATTTAGTCGATATTATTTGAATTTTAAACGATAAAATAACTAATATTGCCTAATAAAAATCAAATAATTAAGTTCTCTCATTATTAATCAAATAAAGTTATTGCCCCACAACAACTTTATTAAAAAACTTAACCTACTACAATGAAAGCAAATTTTTTTAGAGCATTCTTGGCTTTGACAATTGTATTAATTATGGTATCTTGTTCTTCTAACTCTTCAGATGGAATTTCTTCAAATAAAAGTATTATAACTACCTACAATTACAACGAAACAGAGTTAAAATTAGTTACCCTAATCAATAATTACCGTCAGAGTATTGGATTGAATACTTTAGAAGTAATAAATCACATCTCTTTCAAATCTGAAGAGCACAATATTTATATGATAGAACATAATCTGGTAAATCATGATTATTTTCAAGAAAGATCAGACAATCTTATTTTGGTATTAGGTGCAGAAAGAGTAGGCGAGAATATTGCTTATAACTATAAAACTGCTGAAAATGCCTTCAGCGCTTGGTTAAACAGTTCTGGACACAGAGCAAACATAGAAGGTGACTATACTCATTTTGGGATAGCAGTGACCACTGACGATCTAACAGGAAAAAAATATTACACTAATATGTTTATTAAGAAAAAGCTATAAACATATGTTTACAATAAAATAGTTTTATAATTGTTTTGATTGATTTTGACAAATCGACAAACCCATCTGTTAGGATGGGTTTTGTTATTTAAGCGATATTTATTTCAATTATTTTAAACTCCCAACCATTTCTTCTGGTTTTACCCAAGCATCAAAATCTTCTGCCGTTACATAACCTAATCGAACAGCCTCATCTTTTAAAGTAGTTCCGTTTTTATGCGCAGTTTGTGCAATTTCTGCGGCCTTATAGTAACCAATTTTCGTGTTTAAAGCAGTCACTAACATTAATGAATTATTAACTAATTCTTTTATGCGTTTATGATTAGGTTCAATGCCTTGTGCACAATGCTCATCAAAAGAAATACATGCGTCACCTAAAAGTCGGGCAGATTGTAAAAAGTTGGCTGCCATTAGCGGCTTGAAAACATTTAATTCATAATGACCTTGCATACCTCCAACAGATATTGCCACATCATTACCCATAACCTGAGCACAAACCATGGTTAAAGCTTCACATTGAGTTGGGTTTACTTTTCCTGGCATTATTGATGAACCTGGTTCATTTTCTGGAATTAAGATTTCACCAATTCCTGAACGTGGGCCAGAAGCTAACATTCTGATGTCATTTGCAATTTTATTCAAAGAAACGGCTAATTGTTTTAGGGCTCCATGACTTTCTACTATGGCGTCATGTGATGCTAAAGCTTCAAATTTATTTGGTGCAGTTACAAAGGGATGACCAGTAAATTTTGCTATATACTCAGCAACTTTTACATCATAACCAGCAGGTGTATTTAATCCTGTTCCAACGGCAGTTCCTCCAAGGGCGACTTCTGACAAATGCGATAATGTATTTTTTAAGGCTTTTATTCCATAATTTAGTTGAGCTACATAACCAGAAAGTTCTTGACCAAGAGTTAATGGAGTGGCATCCATTAAGTGAGTTCTTCCAATTTTAACCACATTCATGAATTCTTTGGATTTTGCTTCTAAAGTGTCACGAAGTTTTTCTACACCTGGAATAGTAGTTTCTAGTGCGGATTTATAACATGCTATGTGCATTCCTGTTGGGAATGTATCATTGGATGACTGAGATTTATTGACATCATCATTAGCTTTAACAACTGCTTCACCTTCACCAATTTTAAATCCAGCCAAAACTTGAGCACGATTTGCAATTACTTCATTGACGTTCATATTGCTTTGTGTTCCAGAACCTGTTTGCCAAATTACTAATGGAAATTCTTCTTGTAATTTACCTGCTAGAATTTCGTCACAAACCTTTGCAATAGCATCGCGTTTTTCTATAGAAAGTACTCCTAAATCACAATTGGCATAGGCTGCAGCTTTTTTCAGATAGGCAAAACCTTCTATAATTTCTTTTGGCATTGAGGCAGAAGGACCAATTTTAAAATTATTTCTTGAACGTTCAGTTTGTGCTCCCCAATATTTATCGGCAGGTACTTTAACTTCACCCATTGTATCCTTTTCTATTCTGTATTCCATTGTATTTTGATTTGTTAGTGTTTATAACTTATAGCCCCGATGGAACCGATATCCTCGAAGAGATAAAGGCGAGAGCGGGAATTGCTCCAAAAAAGCTTTACAAAATTAGTGATAAAAACTATTTAATAAAAATTGATTTGGTTATTTGGTAGGCTAAAATAATACTCATACATTTGCTTATAATTCAAAAAATTCCGGAAAACATGTTTGAATTTTCACAGTATTTAGGTTTCTTGGCTTTCTTAACCATTTTAACTATTGGTTTTTGGTTAATGATGTTTTTAATTACATTCATTGTTCCTTATTGGATTTTTGGAGGTATGAGAGAATTTCTTCAAGAAAGAAAAGCAAAAAGAAACTCAGAACAAACAGCTTAATTTTTTTTTTGAAAAATCCCCAAATATTTTGGGGCTTTTTTTTTATTTTTTATCCAGGAAAATCTCCTCCATCATCTTGCTGGTTTCCTTTTGATCTTTTCTCTTTTTCATTTTTTTGCATGTTGAATCTATAAGTAAAGGATAGATTAATTTGTCTTTCTCTCCATTGCATTTCACCATAAGAATCAACTACTCCAGGAATAAAGGTTTCCATAATTCTTTTTCTTGAGTTAAAGACATCACTAATACTTAGAGAAATTGTTCCTTTATCTTTTAAAACATCTTTGCTAAAAGCTAAATTCATACTAAATACACCAATACTTTTCCCCTGTGCATTGTTTTGTGGCGCATTGTAGGTGGCATTAGTTTGCCAATCTATTTTGAAAGGTAATGTTATTTTTGAGGTAAATCTAGTAAACCATGAAGTTGTACTATTGTCAAAATTTTGAAAAACTTCATTTCCGTTAAAATCAGTGTAGGTATAATCACCCTTGGTTTCATTGTAAAAGAAATTGAAGTTTCCATTTAATTTCCACCATTTGTAGGGGGAATAATTCAGGGTAAATTCAAATCCTGTTCTATATTCGGTAGCAAGATTTATTGGAGAACTTATTATAATAGGTATTCCATTTACAAAATCACCACTTTCTCTTCTCACATACTGAAACGAATTAGATGTTTTGTTTCCATATAATGAAGTACTTAGAGTTAATTTGCTCCATTTTTTGATATAACCCATATCGATAGCATCGGTAAAAGCTGGATTTAAATCTGGATTACCTACAAATATATTTACGTTACTTGATAGGTTATTAAATGGGTTTATTTGTCTTCCTCTTGGTCTTTGAATTCTTCGGCTATAGCTGATGGAAGCACTTTTTTGTTGTCCAAATTCATAAGTTACAAAAGCACTTGGGAAAAAGTTGTTGTATCTTTTATCATTGTAATCATTAGTGGCTAATTGGTTCACATCAATGTTGGAATCTTCCCAACGAGTTCCTAAAAGAAAAGAAAACTTTTTAACTTTAAAACCATAGTTTATATATAGTGCATTTACTTTTTCTTTGTATTCAAGAATATTAGTAAACTCTTGATAAGGAATACCGTCTTTAATCACGCTATAATCTGTTGTGTTTACAATAAAATCTCCTTTGTATCCTGCTTCAAACTGACTTCCTTTATTTAGAGGTAAAACATAATCGGTTTGGAATATGTTTCTATTTTGTTTTTGATTGTTAGTTGTTTCATCAATAGATACTGAAGAAGTATTATTGGCAGTATCAGTGATGGTGGCAAGGTTTTTATCAGAATTACTAGAAAAAGATCCATCTATGGTTAATTTATGTCCTTCTTTTTTAAAATTCTTGGTAAAATTTGTGGTGTATTCTATATTCTTGCTATTGCTTTTTTCTTCATTAATTCTATTTCGTGTATAATCGTAGACAAAATTAGTGTCGTAATAAATTTGGTACACTTTATCAGTATTATCACCATTACTTTTTCTATAATTTACAACATTTGTCCATGTGAGCGTTTTATCAAGATACCAATCGAAACCAAAGTTACCATTGTATGACTTATTTAATCTTTCATTTTTACGAGTTTCATTCATGTAATCTCTCGTAGTGTTGTCGCTATTTAGGTATCTTGAGTCTGTTAAAGCATTTCCAGGATTGTTACGATCATAGTATCCCTGTGTAGTAAAAATATTGAATTCTTCTGTTTTAAAATTTACAGTGTCACTCAAACCACTGTTTTTAGGAGTGCCTAATGTTCCTATAAAAGTCCCATTAACACCCTGATTTCTCCCTTTTTTTAATACAATATTAATAATTCCACCTCCACCTTCGGCATCATAACGTGCTGATGGGTTTGTTATAACTTCAATTTTGTCTAAAGCATCTGCAGAAATTGTTCTGAGTGCATCTGCTATATTTATAGCATTTGAAGGTCTACCATCTATTAGTATTTTGACATTGTCATTCCCCCGAAGTGCTACATTTCCTTCTGAATCAACTGTAACTGAAGGAACATTATCAAGGACATCACTCGCTGTTCCACCTTTAACAATCATATCTTGCCCAACATTGTAAACTTTTTTATCAAGTTTGATTTCTAAGGATGTTTTTTCGGCTCTAACTATAACTTCGTTCAATTGGGTAAAATCTTCCTCTAGACCTATTTTTCCTAGGTTCACACTTTCATTTAATTGTTTTTGTTTGATCTCTATATGTTTAAAAGAAATAAATTCAAGAGTAATATCATACACTCCAACTAAAACTTCAACAGAAAAATCACCTTTTTTATCTGTGATGCCTCCAAATATTAGTTTGGGATTTCTACTGTTTTTTAATGTTACAGTGGCGTATTCTAGTGGTAAATTGCTTGTTTTTTCAACAATTGTTCCACTTATTACTATTTTGGCTTGTTCTTGTTTTTGTTGAGACAAAAGTAAAAATGAATTACAAAGTAATAGAAATGTAGTAATAATTTTGATTCTTTTCATCTCTGTTTTATGGGTTATTAAATGAGAATGCAAAAGTACATTTTGGTTCATATGCTAATTGCTAAATCTTTGTTAAATAAAGTTTTAAAAACTATTTAAAATTTCTCAATTTTTCAATTTCTCCTTGGGACATTTTTTTTATAAAGTAATTTGATATTTATATAAAAAAGCTAATTTAGGCGAAACAAAAATGAAATACTTATGTTTATCAAAAATGGATTTTTACCCCAAAATAAATTTTGGAAATATTTACTGGGTTCAGTAGTAATTATTATTGGAGCTACAGTGGGTCAAATTCCTTTGGCTATAGCTGTTGCAATTAAATCTATGATATCAGGGAAAAGTTTTCCAACTACTGATAAAGGGTTGATGACTTTTTTAGAGCCAAATTTAACTTTGTTTTTATTAATGCTATCATTTGCTTTTGCTTTTGTTGCAATAGTCTTAGTTAGTAGGTATTTTCATAACCAAACTTTTTTGTCTTTAACAACTTCTAGAGAAAAAGTGGATTGGAAGCGAATTTTATTTTCATTTTCTATTTGGAGTGTTTTTACTATTGGTTCAACTATATGCATGTATTATTTTGATTCAGAGGGTTTAGTGCTGAATTTTAAACTTATTCCTTTTTTAATTTTAGTAGTGATCGGCATAGTAATGATTCCTATTCAAACGAGCACAGAGGAATATGTTTTTCGTGGCTATTTAATGCAAGGTTTCGGACTATTAGCAAAAAACAAATGGTTTCCTTTAGTTTTAACTTCAGTAATTTTTGGAACCATGCATATTGCAAATCCTGAAGTCGAAAAAATGGGTTACATTATTTTGGTTTATTATATAGGGACAGGCTTTTTTCTTGGAATTATTACTTTAATGGATGAAGGAATGGAATTGGCACTAGGTTTTCATGCTGCTAATAATTTAGTCGGAGCGCTATTAGTAACCTCTGATTGGTCTGCATTTCAAACGAATTCTATTTTTAAAGACAATTCAACCCCATCAGTTGGGTTTGAAATTTTGATGCCCATCTTGGTCATTTTCCCAATTCTATTATTTATCTTTAGTAAAAAATATAATTGGACTGATTGGAGAGAAAAACTAACTGGTTCAATTATAATAAATAACGAAAAAGAAGAAATTCAAAATATAGAAATCCATGAATAATCCAACTTACGAAAATGTACACAATAAATTTAAGTTAAATGGGTTTCACCTTGATAGAGAAGATTTGTGTCGTGTTGCCTATAGTTTTATTAAAGAAGGTGATGACTTTGAAAAACCAGTAGGAGATTTTCTCTTGGATTGGTTTGATAGTAAAGACTTCATAGAAATGCAAACTTCAGGAACAACGGGTGCTCCAAAAATAATTACTATTAGCAAGCAAGCTATGGTAAATTCAGCACTGGCTACAGGTGATTTTTTTGACTTACAATCAGGTGATAAAGCTTTACATTGTTTACCCGTTAAATATGTTGCTGGAAAAATGATGTTAGTTCGTGCAATGATTATAGGATTAGATTTAGAGTTTGTCGCTCCTAGCTCTCATCCATTACTAAACAATGAAATTGATTTTGATTTTATTGCCATGGTACCTTTACAAGCCAAGAATTCTTTAGGAGAATTGAAAAGAGTAAAAAAACTCATTGTTGGTGGTGCAGCGATTAATAAAGTATTGGAAAAAAATTTATTAAAGTTAACAACAGAAGTTTATGAAACTTATGGTATGACAGAAACCATAACTCATATTGCTGCCAGAAAATTAGGAGAAAAAGCATTTACAGTATTACCAAACGTTACTATTTCCTATGATGATAGAAAATGCCTTGTTATTCATGCTCCAAGAATTTCAGATGATGTCATTACAACCAATGATATTGTAGAAATGGTTAATGAAAATCAATTTATTTTTTTAGGAAGATTAGATAATATTATTAATAGTGGAGGTATAAAAATAATGCCAGAGCAAGTAGAGCAAAAATTAGCCAACAAGATTCAACAACTTTACTTTATTGCTTCCAAACCGGATAATGAATTAGGAGAAAAAGTAATTCTGGTCATTGAAGGTGATAAACAAGAATTTGATGAAAACCTTTTTGAGGATTTAGATAAATATGAAAAACCTAAAGAAATAGTATTCATTCCAAAGTTTAAAGTAAATGCTAGCGGAAAGATTATTAGGAAAGAGTCTTTGAAATAAGACAAAAATAGCACTTGAAATATAGTAATCTATTTCGTTTTTATTCTTTTATTACACCAACATAAAAGGAATTGGTAGCTACTAGTACCTCATTCAAGGTGTTGATTTTTATTTTTGATTTTTGCCAGTTAGTCGTTGGATACAATCTGACTTTTTTGTTTTTTATATTAACGTCTATTGGCATGGTGAAAGTAGTATCATAGGAAAGCCATTTGTATTCTAATATGTTTCTTTTTTTTCTGATGACTAAATCAGGGATTGTTATTTGTTTTAAATACTGGTTAAATATAGGAGTCAAATTCATACCGCTTTCTTTATTAAAAAAAGCTATTACAGTTTCAGTATCAATGATTTTGTGACGAAAGGAATTGGCATACTCTAATAATAATTTCCACCATTTGGCATCATCATTTATAACATGACGTAAGGTGTTTAACATCAAGGCTCCTTTATAATACATATCGCCAGACCCTTCTTTGTTAACGCCATATGGACCAATAATGGGTTTATCGTTCTCAATATTTTGCTTCATACCGTTGAGGTAGGTTTGGCCTTTTTCATAGCCATATTGACATTCTACAAAAACAGTTTCACCATACATTGTAAAGGCTTCGTGAATCCACATATCAGCTATGTCTTTTGAAGTAATGCTATTGCCAAACCATTCATGACCGCTTTCGTGAATAGTGATGTAATCAAAAGCTAATCCAATCCCCGTTCCAGATAAATCACTACCCAAATACCCTTTCAAATACTGATTGCCATAGGCCACAGCGCTTTGATGTTCCATACCTAAATAAGAAGTTTCTACCAGTTTGTAACCATCTTCTTTGAAGGGATAGTCGCCAAATTTCCTTTGGTAACAATCCAGCATGGGTTTTACTTCTTCAAAGTGGGTTCTTGCTTTTTCTTCGTTTTCTTTTAGCACATAATAATCTAGGTCTAGTCCTTTGTAGGTGTCATGAATATGGGCATAGTCGGCAATATTTATAGTAATATCATAGTTGTTAATAGGATTTTTTACTTCCCAATCCCAGCGGGTATAGCCATTCTTCAAATCTTCTGAACCCATAAATCTTCCGTTAGAAACATTCATCAAACCATTTGGAACTGCTACTTTTATAGTGGCACCCCAATCGGGTTCATCGGTTTGGGTGTCTTTGCAAGGATACCAAAGACTGGCACCTGTGCCTTGCACTGCAACACCAATCCAATCTTTGCCTTGCGAATCTTTGTTATACACAAAACCACCGTCCCACGGGGCGTTTTTGGCAACAATGGGTTTTCCTGAGTAATAAAATAAAATTCTATCTGCTGATTGTCCAATTTTTAAAGTTTCTTTAAAATCTATAAAAACAGCATTAAATTCTCTTTCGTAGTTTAATCTATTTTTGTTGTAAACAATACTATCAATTTTCATATTTTCAAATAAATCCAATTGAATTCTACTGGTGCTTTCTTCAACTGCGAAAGTGATTTCATTGTAACCAATAATAGATTTGTCTGTTGGATTGACTTTGATATTCAAGTCATATCGTAATACGTCAAAACAACTTCGCTCTGGGCGAAGACTGCCTTGCAAAGTATCTTTTCTAGTAAAACTTTCTTGCGCAAAAACACATTGAAAACTAATGAAAAGCAAACTGAAGTATATTACATTTTTCATTGAAATATTATTTAATAATAGGTATGAAAAGTAATAATTTATTACGAATTAAAATCAATTTCAATTTTAATAGTTAATGTTTCATTTGAAATAGGATGTTGAAACGTAATGCTCTCGGCATGAAGATATAATCTATCGGCTTTGGTGCCATATAAATCATCGCCGACAATAGGAGTATTTAATCCTAATGGATGCGCGGCATGCACACGGAGTTGGTGTGTTCGTCCTGTGATAGGGTAGAAGTAGACCAATGTTTTGTTATCTTTTCGTTCTATAACTTCCCAATGGGTTTTGGCTGGTTTGCCATGGTCATAACAAACGATTTGATTGGGACGGTTGTGTAAATCACCACGCAATGGCAAATCGATACTGCCGCTATCTTCAGACAATACTCCATCCAACAAGGCGATGTAGCGTTTTTTTACGTTTCGTTTGATAAACTGAGCTTGCAGTTTTTTATACACTTCAGGAGTTTTACCAAAGAGCAATAAACCCGAAGTAGCCATGTCCAATCGATGCACTATCATCGCATTGGGATAACTTGCTTTTATTCTGGTTTGAACCGAGTCGGTGATTTGTTTGCCAGGAACGGATAAAAATTCGGAAGGCTTGTTGACAAGCAATAAATAGGCATCTTCAAAAACGATTTCCAATTCTTTTCCTTCGGCAGGATTAATAGCAAATGGATTTTCCTCCATGGGAATTCCTTGAAGCATGTGTTTCAAAATAGGTTCGCATTTTCCGGTGCAAGCAGGGTAAAATTGCCCATGTTTTCTAACTTCAGATTTTGGTGATTTACCCCACCAGAATTCTGCCATAGCAATGGGTTTTAAATTATGTTGAAAAGCATAATGCAATAACTTTGGCGCAGCACATTCACCGGCACCTGCAGGTGGATTTCCTTTAAAAATAGCTGCCAAACTTTTCAGTTCTTGGTATTGATTCAAAAAGGCATACTCGGTAAATAATTGTTGTTGTAGTGCTGATGATTTTTGTTTGCGTTCTTCTTTCAGTTGGTTGATTTGTGCAGTAAAGATGTCAACTGATTCAGAAGCTGTAAGTATATGATGATTCCAATATTGAGTCATTTTCTTGAGTAAAATGCCTTCCTCTTGACTTTCTTTATTGAGTTGTTCTAATACTTCATCAGCTCGCGCTTTTCGTTTTTCGGAACGACTTTTTTTGCCATGTTTTATAGTTTCTTTGTGGGCTTGGATTTCTTCTTTGGCTTGGAGTTTTGTTTGTTCCAAATGTTTTAAAGCGGCTATGTAATTTTTATCGTTTTCAAGCTTGTTAATTTTTTTGTTAAATTGATTAAGAATAGTTTCTTCTTTTTTGAAATAGCTATTTTCCTCCAACATATCAAAAACCGTTGGCACAAATAATGGATGTTGATTGCTTTCAGCCAATTTTCCCGAAAAAGCCCAAAGAAATCCCAACTGATTGTTTTGATTTTGCACTACCAAAACGCCAAACATTTTGCCTATTACAAAACCTTCATGGTTTTTATTTAAACCAAAGTTATGCTGGAAATCGTTTTGTGTTTCAAGATAGTTTTGCAACTCACGAGCAGCTATTACGCTCAATTGATGTGGATTATAATAGAACGGAAAGGTGAATTTTTCCGGTAAAGGAATAGCAGCACTATTTTGTTGGAAAGGATGAAAAAGGGAAGTTATCATTTTATTGTTCCTTCAACAAAAGTTTCAAATTGGCTATCCAAGGAATTTCAGATTTGTAAAATTGAAGCGCTGTTGGAACCACTTTATCACTTGTATCACGAGGTGATTTTTTGATTAGACGCGCTGTGGAACCTCTAAAATTCAGGGTGTGTTTTTCATCTAAATCGGTTGCTTCGGTAGTAAATTTTATGATTTTATTTTCTACTCGCCACGTTCCTTTTCCGTAATTATATTTATCATGTTCTCCTCTAATGTCTATTAGCTTTTGAAAACTAACAAATATAAAAGTATGGTCTTTATCTAATACAAGGTTATAATCTAAAATGCTTTTATCTTTTCCTTCAATATGTAAATTATAAGTTCCTGAGTATTCATCTGTTTGAGCATAAAGAGTAAGACTTAAAGTAATTACGGATAACAATAGCAATTTTTTCATTTGAAATGGACTTTATAAATTATTAATGAGATTCCACGTTCCTCGGAATGACAAGATGGTGTGAATGATTATTATTTAACATTTTGTATATGATGATTAAATTTAGAGTAATGACAAGATTAAGGATATCTAAAATCTAATATCTAATATTACACCTGAATCACTCCCAAATTAAACTTCTTCTCAATCGGAGCATGATTTGCCGCTTCAATCCCCATTGAAATCCAAGTTCGAGTTTCTAGCGGGTCAATAATAGCATCAGTCCAAAGTCGTGCCGCGGCATAATACGGAGAAACTTGTGCATCGTATCTTGCTTTGATTTTATCAAATAATTCTTTTTCTACTTTTTCATCTACAATTTCGCCTTTAGCTTTCAAGGAAGAAGTTTCTATTTGAACTAATACTTTTGCTGCTTGAGTACCGCCCATAACGGCCAATTCGGCACTTGGCCATGCAACAATTAATCTTGGATCATACGCTTTGCCACACATGGCATAATTTCCAGCACCATAAGAATTACCTACAATCACTGTGAATTTTGGTACAACAGAGTTGGCAACTGCATTTACCATTTTGGCACCATCTTTTATAATGCCACCATGTTCCGATTTGGAACCTACCATAAATCCGGTTACGTCTTGCACAAATAGTAATGGAATTTTCTTTTGGTTGCAATTGGCAATAAAACGCGTGGCTTTATCAGCAGAATCAGAGTAAATAACACCTCCAAACTGGATTTCGCCTTTTTTGGTTTTGGAAACCGTTCTTTGGTTGGCAATTATTCCCACTGCCCAACCGTCAATTCTAGCGTAACAAGTGATGATGGATTTACCATAATCTTCTTTGTACATATCCATTTCGGAATTGTCTACCAATCGTTTGATGATTTCCATCATATCATATTGATCAGTGCGCGATTTCGGAATGATTCCATAAATGTCTTTTTCATTTAAAGCTGGCTTTTGAGCAGTTTCTCTATTGAAACCTGCTTTTTCATAATCGCCAATTTTGCCCACAATGCTTTTAATTCTATCTAAAGCGTCTTTATCGTCTTTGGCTTTATAATCAGTAACACCCGATATTTCGCAATGGGTTGTGGCACCGCCAAGAGTTTCATTATCGATGTTTTCACCAATAGCAGCTTTGACCAAATAACTTCCAGCCAAGAAAATACTTCCTGTTTTATCCACAATCATGGCTTCGTCACTCATAATGGGTAAGTAAGCACCACCAGCCACACAACTTCCCATCACCGCTGCAATTTGGGTAATTCCCATGCTACTCATGATGGCATTATTTCTAAAAATTCTTCCAAAATGTTCTTTATCGGGAAAAATTTCGTCTTGCAATGGCAAATAAACACCAGCAGAATCGACCAAATAGATAATTGGTAAGCGATTTTCCATGGCAATTTCTTGTGCACGAAGGTTCTTTTTCCCGGTGATAGGAAACCATGCACCCGCTTTTACAGTAGCATCATTAGCCACAACAATGCATTGTTTTCCTTTGATATAACCCATTTTCACCACCACACCACCAGATGGGCAACCGCCATGTTCAGCATACATTCCGTCGCCAACAAAAGCACCAATTTCTATGCTTTTGGCTTTAGCATCAAGTAAATAATCAATACGTTCACGAGCTGTCATTTTACCTTCGACATGTAACTTTTCAATGCGTTTTGTTCCTCCACCAATTTTTACTTTCGCAAAGTGTTGTTTCAATTCGGCCAGTAAAAGTTTATTATGATCTTCGTTTTTATTGAAGTTAATATCCATGGTTTTAGTTATTATTAATTTGGCGTTTTAGATTGACTGCTAAAATACGAAAACGTTTTCAATAAGGTAAAATGCTTTTATTTGATTTTTATTATTATTGAATAAATATTCTTTTTTTACATTTGTTAATATTCTCTTAACATTAGAAAGATACATTTGTGTTCTAAATTTTTATTTATGAATATTAATAGTTTTTTTCAATTTTTAGTTCCAAAAGATAAAAAATTCTTTCCATTATTTGAGCAAGCTTCTAACAATTTGATTTTATTGGCAGAAACACTTCATGAAGCAGTAAATGCACCAAAAGCTGAAAGAGAAGAATATTATTCTAAAATAGAGGAATTAGAAGCCACTATTGAGGAAATAACTCATAAAACTCATCTAGAATTGAGTCGAAACTTCATTACACCTTTTGATAGAGAAGATATCCATTCTCTAATAAAAGCAATTGATAATGTGGCTGATAATATGCATGGTGCAGCTAGCAGAATGCGTTTGTATCAGGTCGAGAAAATCACTAAATCAATAAGAAAGTTAACGGAAATCAATTTAGAAGCATGTCAATTAATAGGTGTAGGAATTATACAACTTAAAGACATGAATAATTTAAAATTGATTAAGGAAACTTGTAAAAAAATCAATAAATTAGAAAGTAAAGCTGATGTAGTTTTTGATAAAGCTGTTGCTGATATTTTTGAAAACGAGACAGAAGCAAAAAATATTATCAAATATAAAGAAGTGCTTTCTGCTTTGGAAATGGCCTCTGATAAATGTAAAAGTGTTTCCAATGTGATGGAACAAATTTCTGTTAAACACTCTTAATTTTAAACAATTAGCAAAATATGACTTTACTAATTGTAATAATAGTTCTGGCACTGATATTTGATTACATCAACGGTTTCCATGATGCTGCTAACTCTATTGCAACCATTGTTGCCACAAAAGTTCTATCACCTTTTCAAGCAGTAGTGTGGGCAGCATTTTTTAATTTTTTAGCTTATTGGGTTTTTGGTTTTGGAGTCGCAGATACTGTAGCCAAAACTGCCAAAACAGACAGCATAAATTTGACTGTAATATTAGCCGGAGTTATTGCAGCCATTATATGGAATTTAATTACCTGGTGGAAAGGAATTCCATCTTCATCATCACACACACTAATTGGTGGTTTTGCTGGTGCAGCTATTGCTCATGCTATTTCTCTTCATGGTTTTTCAGATTATACAGTGATGCAAGATGGAGCAGAGGTCACGAAACATTGGTATAATATTGTGAATTGGTATAAACCTGGGGAAGATGGTGGATTACCATCAGGAGTTTCAGTTATTATTGCCTTTATTGTTTTAGCTCCATTATTAGGGATGTTAATTTCCTATTTTATTTCGCTTTGGTTAATGTATTCTTCGCGCAAAAATATTTATCCAAAAATATTGACGGTAGTATTAATGCTTTTAGTGGCATTGTTTTTATCATCAGTATTGGAAGGATATGACGAAATTAAGAAACCAAGATTTGAAAGCCATTTGTGGTCTGTAATTTGTGAGCCTGCCAATATTAAATGGACTTTGGTAGCGATTATATTTTATACTGTTGCCGTATTCAATTTGATGTTTAGTAGTTTTTCAACATCAAAAGCGGAAAAAGTACTAAAAAAAATGCAGTTGATTTCTTCGGCTTCTTTCAGTTTAGGTCATGGTGGAAATGACTCTCAAAAGGTTATGGGAATTATTGCAGCAGCTGTGGCAGTTTATTTAAATACACATCCACATACTAATATGTCCCTAGGTTGGCTAGATTTGAATGTAGTATTACCATCTGAAAAAGATGGAGTAAAAATTGATGGTCAAATGCCTTCGTGGATTCCATTGACTTGTTACACGGTTATTGCTTTAGGAACTTTGAGTGGTGGTTGGAAAATTGTAAAAACAATGGGATCAAAAATCACGAAAGTAACCGCTTTTGAAGGTGTAGTTGCAGAATCAGCAGGAGCTTTAACCTTATTTATCACCGAGCATTTTAAAATACCAGTATCAACAACACATACAATTACAGGTTCAATCATTGGAGTTGGAGTAACCAAAAGGGTTTCTGCTGTTCGATGGGGAGTTACCATTAAGCTTCTTTGGGCATGGGTATTGACTATTCCAGTGTCCGCTGCAATTGCTGGATTGATTTATCATTTATTAAAGATATTTATTTAAAAACAATAGTCTTTTTATTCTAACTCCTATAGATTTTTCTTTAGGAGTTTTTTTATTTTATAAACGTTTTTCTTTTTTTTAAGTACCTTTAATTATGACTCTTCACAAAATCTCAATATTAAGTTTTTGATTAAAATGAAAACTTAACATTGGCGAATTGATTAAAAATGTATTTTTGTTTACATAAAATTTACATTAATTTAACATTAAATTTAAAAACAACAAACAACACTATGATAAACAAAGATTTAGCTACAACCGAAGAAGTGTCAAATGAAGTGACAAAAGTGCTACCAATAACTGAAACCAAACCAGTAGTAAGACAAACTCGAACCAGATCAACTGCTATAAAAGCAACTGTTACTACTACACCAACACGCACCAGAACTAGAACTGCGACAACAGCAGTAAAAAAAGAAGTAAAACCGGAAGCAATCGTAGAAGAATCGATTATTTCCAATATAAAAAATGCAGAAACTATGAAAGATTTAGACAAAGAAAAAGCTAAAAAAGCTAAGGAAAAAGCTAAGGAGAAAAAGGATAAAGCCAAGAAAAAAGAGAAGGCAAAAAAAGATAAACAAAAAGCTCAAGAAAAGGAAAAAAAGAAAAAGGCAAAAGCAAAAGAAAAGGTAAAAAAAGCAAAAGCCAAGAAAGCTAAATCGAAATCAAAAAAGAAAAAATAAATTTATTGTATTAGTCAAACCGATAGTTATGCTGTCGGTTTTTATTTTTTTAAACAATTAACATTTTTTCATTTCAGTTTTCTTAAATTTATATCCTAATAAACGTATTCAATATGAAAACTAAATTTCTTTTACTAGCTATGCTTCTGCAAAGCACTTTTGCAATTTTTTCGCAATCTAAACCAGTTGAATATAAAGAGGGAAGTAATTTGTTGAGCGGCATTAGTGTTAAACCAACGAAAGCACTAAAAAACAATCCAGGAATTCTTGTTCTTCCAGCGTGGATGGGTATAGATGACCATGCAAAAGACACAGCAAATCGATTAGCAGCAATGGGTTATACTACTTTTATAGCTGATATTTATGGTGTGAATCAACGACCAAAAGATTATTCGCAAGCTGGTCAAAAAGCAGGATATTTCAAAAAAAATATTATAGAATATCAAACAAGAATTCAATTAGCATTAGACCAATTAATTAAACAAGGTGCAAATCCAGATGATATTGTAGTTTTGGGATATTGTTTTGGCGGAACAGGTGCTATTGAGGCAGCTAGAAATAACATGAAAGTGAAAGGTGTTGTTTCTTTTCATGGTGGATTAGGAAAAGACGCGACAAGAGCAATCGATATCATAATTCCAAAAATCTTGGTACTTCATGGTGCCGATGATCCCTATGAGTCCAAAGATGAAATTGATGATTTTCAAAATGAAATGAGATCCTCGGGTGCCGATTGGCAAATGATATTTTATGCCAATGCAGTACATTCATTTACAGATATAAATGCAGGAAATGATAATTCAAAAGGCGCTGCCTATAATGAAATAGCAGAAAAACGTTCTTGGGAAGCTATGCTAAACTTTTTAAAGGAAGTATTATAAAATACAAAAGTCGATCTGGAGCGATCGACTAGTGCGGCGAGGTGTAACTTCCTTTCAGAATCCTCGTTGCAAATATATGACTTAATTGTGGAATAGAGAATTGTGAATGACAAATTATTTTGAATCTCTAACCAATCTTTTCAAAATAGCCCACTGTTTTAAAGCATCTCGAGCATCTACAGCCGGATAACCTAACACGGTTTTTCCTGCTTCAACATCTCCTGTTACTCCCGAACCAGCACCTACAATTGCACCATCACCAATAGTTGTATGGTCTTTTATAGAAGCACTACCGCCAATAATAACTCCATTGCCTAAAGTTACCGAACCTGCTAATCCAGAATTTCCTGCCATAATACAGAATTTTCCTAGCTTTGAATTGTGTCCAATTTGTACTAAATTATCAATCTTACAACCATCTCCGAGAACTGTGGAACTAAATTTCCCTCTATCAATAGACGAGTTAGCACCAATTTCAACGCCATTACCTATAATGACATTACCTATTTGTGGAATTTTCACCAAACCTCTTTCCGGACAGGGTCTAAATCCAAATCCATCAGCACCTATAGTACAATTAGGATGCAATATAGAATGGCTTCCTATGTGGCATCTTTCGCGAATTACAGTACCAGACCATATAGTAGTATTTTTTCCAATACTGCATTCATCAAGTATAGTAACATTAGGATAAATCGTTACATTTTCGCCAATAATTACATTGGGACCAATATAAGTTCCAGCTCCAATTCGAGTTCCGTTTCCAATCGAAGCACTTTCATCAATTATAGCTGATGGGTGGATATCAGTTCTAAAAATAGGAGGGGGTGGTGCAAAAAGTTCTAGCACTTGTGACATTGCCAAATCAGCATTTTTTACTTTGATAAAAGCCCTTTTTTCTCCAGGCTCGATAGCAATATCTTGATTAACAACGGCTACACATGCTTTGGAAGTCAACCATAATTTTTCATATTTTTTATGGCCAATAAAAGAAATTTCTGTTTCAGTTGCGTTTTCTAATTGCTCTGGAGCTGTTATTTTACAAGAAATAGTTCCAACAATTTCACCTTGTAAAACAGCGTTGATTTCTTGAATGGAAAATGAAGTCATAATAGTTGGATTAGGATGGTAAACAAATAAAAGAATTAGAATTAGAATAACCAAAGAATATAGTTAAAAACTATAGATTTTTTAAAACAAACAATATACAGCAAGTAAAAACCGACAACCGATAACTGAAAACCGAAAACCGAAAACCGAAAACTGACAACCGAAAACCTATAACCGAAAACCGATAACCGACAACCGAAAACCGACAACCAACTACTCTTCCTTTTGTCCCATCATCATAAGATAAGCTTTCAAAAACGCATCAATATTACCATTCATGACCCCTTCTACATCGCTGGTTTCATATCCAGAGCGCACATCTTTAACCAGTTTGTAGGGATGCATTACATAATTTCTAATTTGTGAACCCCATTCAATTTTCATTTTTCCAGCTTCAATATCGCTTCGTTGCGCTTGTTGCTTTTTTAACTCAATTTCATACAATTGTGATTTCAACATTTGCATGGCTCGTTGTCTATTATCTTGTTGTGAACGAGTTTCCGAACATTGAATTTGAATGCCTGTTGGTTTATGAAACAATTGCACTTTGGTTTCTACTTTGTTTACATTTTGTCCACCAGCTCCACTTGAACGTGAAGTGATTATTTCTATATCAGCCGGATTAATATCAATCTCTATAGTGTCATCTACTGAGGGATAGACATATACTGAGGCAAAGGAAGTATGGCGTTTGGCATTACTGTCAAAAGGAGAAATTCTAACCAATCGATGTACTCCATTTTCGCCTTTTAAATAGCCAAAAGCAAAATCCCCTTCAATTTCAAGAGTAACTGTTTTAATACCAGCAACTTCCCCTTCTTGAAAGTTCAATTCTTTTACTTTATAACCCTGATTTTCTGCCCACATCAAATACATTCGCATCAGCATAGATGCCCAATCACAGCTTTCGGTACCTCCAGCGCCAGCCGTAATTTGCAATACAGCACTTAATATATCCCCTTCATCAGAAAGCATATTTTTAAACTCTAAACTTTCAATATGAGTATTGGTTAATTCATATTGTTCGTCTAGTTCTTCTTCTGTAGCGTCACCTTCTTTGAAAAATTCGTAAATGATTTGAAGTTCTTCAGCTAAAGCATTGCCTTTCTCAAAATCTTCCACCCATTTTTTCTTGGAGCGTAAATTTTTTACAATAACCTCAGCCTCCTTTGCATTATTCCAAAAGTCGGGTGCAAAGGTCTTTTCTTCTTCGTTGGTAATTTCTATAAGCTTGGCATCAATGTCAAAGATACCTCCTCAACGCACCAAGGCGCTCCACAATACCTTTTATTTGTTCGGTATTTGTCATAAATAATGTAGTTTTGTGACGCAAATGTAAGTTATACAAATAGAAAATGGAAATTAATTTAATTAGTGATACCGTTACCAAGCCATCACCAGAGATGTTACAAGCTATGTTTAACGCCAAAGTAGGTGATGATGTATTCAAGCAAGACCCAACAGTCAATGCTTTCGAAAAAATGGTAGCCGATTTATTTGGAATGGAAGCTGCCTTGTTCTTTCCAACGGGAACTATGGCAAACCAAACGGCTATTAAATTAAATACCAATCCTGGAGACCAAATTATCTGTGATAAGTGGTCGCATATTCATTTGTATGAATCTGGTGGAGCCTCTGCTAACAGTGGCGTTAATTTCAATTTATTAGATGGAAATCGGGGTATGATTACTGCCGAACAAGTAAAAGCAGGTATCAACGATCCTGAGTTCTATCATACGCCTTTATCAAAAATGGTGGGAATAGAAAATACTACTAATAAAGGTGGTGGAGCTTGTTATGAAATAGAAGAACTCCAAAAGATTAAACAAGTTTGTGTAGACCATAACTTGAAATACCATCTAGATGGAGCACGTTTATGGAATGCTATGGTTGTCAAAAAACAGCATCCAAAACAATTTGGAGCACTATTTGATACTATTTCTGTCTGTTTTTCAAAAGGATTGGGATGTCCTATTGGTTCCGTTTTACTTTCAGATACTGAAACAATGCATCGTGCTTTGCGAATTCGAAAAATATTTGGAGGAAACATGCGTCAATCGGGATATTTGGCGGCTGCAGGAATTTATGCTTTGCAAAACAACATCAACAGACTAGAGGATGACCACAAAAGAGCTAAGGAACTAGGGCAAGCATTGCAACATTTGCCTTGGATAGAAAAAGTGGCACCTGTAGAAACTAATATTTTGATTTTTGAAGTCAAAAAAGAATTAAACGAAAAAGCAGTTATTGAAAAGTTTAAAGATAAAGGCATTCTAATTAGTTCTATGGGACAAGGAAAACTTCGCATCGTAACCCATCTGGATTACCGTCAAGTAATGCATGAATACGTTTTGGAAGCGTTGGAAAAGATGGTGTTTTAACTACCTATTCAAACAAACACTAATCCATTTTTAGGAAATATTTTTGAAATACTTCGCCTTTTTTCCTTGGCGGTCTATTTATTTTAAAGAAAAGATAAAAAATTAAAAAAAGGATGCCCACAAACATCCTTTTTCACTAAAATCAATAAATATAAGTTACTACTTATTTATTGCTTTATTATTTTTTTTCTGTAGTGCTTGCCTTCTGAGGTAATATCTAACAAATAAATCCCAGCACTTAGCGAACTTACATCAATATCTTTGGTAGTAACATTCATTAACGTTTTGCCCGTTAAATCGGTTATTTTTCCTGATAATTCGTTTTGCAGGTCAATGTGTAATAGGTCTTTTGTTGGGTTGGGATATGTTATAATAGCATTGTTAACATAGTTTTCTGTAGCAAGATTATCAGCTGTTAATTTGATAAGAAATGCATCAACAGTGTTTATACCGTGATTCCCAGAAATGTCCCCATTATTTGATAAGGTATTGCCAAATGCCATATAAGTCCCGTCAGCTAATTGAAATACTCCTCCATTATCGTCATCAGTACCTCCAAAGCATTTTTGCCATTGGATAGCACCTGTCGAGCTAAATTTAATTCCCCAAGCATCAGAGCCTCCATGATTCCCTGATACATTGCCATCATTTGAGCCTGCTCCTGCAGTTGTTGCTAATAAAAACCCACCGTCTAGCGTTTTTTGAATAAAACCACCTCCATCATTACCTGACCCGCCATAACAATTTTGTGCTAAAATAGTACCCAAAGTATCTAATTTAACTACCCAAGAATCCCCACTTCCATGGTTTCCAGACACGTCACCATCATTGGAATCTGTGTAACTGGAAAACATATATCCACCGTCATTTGTAGAAATTATTTGTGGAGATTCATCATAATTTGAGCCTCCATAACATTTTTGCCATTGAATAGTTCCTGCTTGATTTATTTTAGCAATCCAAATATCGCCACTACCATGATATCCAGGAAAACTTGTCAATTCTGTAAGTCCAGCTAAAACATAATCTCCATCTGATGTCTGGAGAAAGCTTCTTATTCCATTTACAGTTTCATAAATCTTTTGCCATTGAATGACTCCTAAATCACTAATTTTAACAATCCAAGCTCCACTTCCTGAATTTCCTAAAACATCACCATTATTGATTGAATAACTACTTCCAGATGCAATAAAACCTCCATCTGAAGTTTGGATAATACTATTAAATTCATCATCAGTAGAACCCCCATAACATTTTTGCCATTGAATAGTTCCAATTGCATTTATTTTGATAATCCAAGCATCTTTCGCACCATGATTGCCCAATACATCTCCATCATTAGAATTTTGAGTGGTCCCAACAATGATAAATCCTCCATCCGTTGTTGAAATTAAATTATTAATACTTTCAGTACCTGTCCCACCATAACATTTTTGCCACTGAAGAATACCAGTAGCATTTATTTTCATTAATGATATATCCTCGTTCCCATGATTTCCAGAAATATCACCATCATTAGATAGTGTTACTAATCCTAATAAAAGCCCACCATCAGGAGCTGGTATAGCAAGTGTATTTATATAGTCATTACTAGTACCACCATAACACTTTTGCCATATAGCTGTAGGAGATTGTGCGTTTGTAAATTGGACTGCAAAAAGGGTAAGGAGTAGTAATAGTTTTTTCATTTATTTTTATATCTATTTAATTTCCCTCAAAAATACCTCAAAACAAAATTGCTCTTAAAAGCAAATAAAGGCAAATAAAAAAACTGCAACCAAAAGATTGCTGCTTAGTAAAAGAAAAATTAACTAACTAGGTTTTTAATTTAAATTGGTTTTTTGTATTGCTTGAAAGAAAAGAAACTTTGTATCGCTGATTAGTGAAATTGAAAGGACTTTTTTGTGTAAGAAGTTATTAAGGTTTAATAATTCTAACATTTTCGTTGCTTACAACTACAAAGTTGCTTTCTAATTTATCAGAGTAATTTAAAATTAGTTTGGTAAGAACAATGATTTTTTGTTTGAAACTATTGGGAGTACATCGAATCAAAATGATGCCTTTATGCACTTTTTTGTTTTT
>CALPPS020000004.1 GCA_943325515.2 Flavobacterium psychrophilum | reverse complement strand
GCTTTTTTTTTGATTTTATATTCTATATATTTCCAAAAAATTTATACAAGCCATGGATACTAAAATACGTTATGAACTTGAGTTTCCTTTAAACTCATCACCACAGTTGTTATATCAATATATTTCAACACCATCAGGTTTACAGGAATGGTTTGCTGATGATGTGAATTCGAGAGGTGAATTTTTTACTTTTATTTGGGATGGGAATGAAGAATACGCAAGACTTTCTTCAAAGAAAACTGGCGAAAAAGTAAAATTTAAATGGGTCGATGATGCCAAGAAAGATACTGAATACTATTTTGAACTTAGGATTTTAGAAGATGAAATAACGAAAGACGTTTCATTAATGGTAGTAGATTTTGCTATAGAAGATGAGCTTGAAGAGTCTAGATTGTTATGGGAAAATCAAATTTCAGATTTAAAACATGTTATAGGTTCTACATAAATCATTTTATTTAAAGTTATATTTGTCCCGTTTTTAAACGGGATTTTTTTATGATTAATTTTAATGGTGTTTTACAGGATTCAGAATTGCAATTGTCTGTAAACAATCGTTCGTTTCTTTATGGCGATGGAGTTTTCGAGACTTTAAAAATAGTAAACAACAAAATTTTATTTTTTGAAGAGCATTATTTTAGATTAATGGCTTCAATGAGAATTGTTAGGATGCAAATTCCTATGAATTTTACTTTGGAATATCTCGAGGAGCAAATTTTAAAATTAGTTAATGCGAAAAATATTCAAAATTCAGGGAGAGTAAGATTAACTGTGTATAGAAATGAAGGAGGTTTTTATTTACCTTCCAACAACTCAGTTTCTTTTGTCATTACTGCTTTTGAATTAAAAAGTAAAACCTATCTATTTGAAGGTAAGCCATTTGAAGTTGATCTTTATAAAGATTTTGTAATTACTAAACAATTACTTTCAACGCTAAAGACCACTAATAAATTAATTCAAATTACAGCTAGCATTTTTGCGGATGAAAATAAATTAGAGGGTTGTTTGCTCATCAATGAAGAAAAAAATGTTGTTGAAGCTACTAATGGAAATGTTTTTATGGTAATGGCAAACCAATTGATAACTCCACCAATTTCTGAAGGATGCTTGAATGGAATTATGAGAAAGCAAATACTTAATTTAGCCAAACAACATGGTACAGTTGAAGTAATCGAAAAAGAAATTTCACCATTTGATCTTCAAAAAGCGGATGAATTATTTATAACTAATGTTATTTTAGGCATTCAACCCATTACAAAATACCGTAAAAAAGAATTTAAAGTTAGTTTTTCAGTTGAGCTGTTAAGAAAATTAAATGATTTAATTGAGGTTTAATTCAATATTGGATTTTCTGGTGCATTAGACCAAATCAAATATTCGCCACCTATATCCATAATTCTTTCTTTCCAAAATTGGGCTGAGGTCTTATTTAAAATTTTATTTTCGTAAACATTTTTAGTTAGTATCCATGAATTGGCTTTCATTTCAGTTTCAAGTTGGTTTGAGTCCCAACCAGTATAGCCTAAAAAGAATCGTATGTTTTTCTTTTTAATTAAACCCTTATTAATTAATTCTTTGGTAAGTTCAAAATCACCACCCCAAAAAATACCATTAGAAATTTCAATACTATTTTTAATTAAATCTGGTATGTTATGGATAAAATAAAGATTATCTTGTTCTACGGGTCCACCATTATATATTTTAAATTCAGAATTTATTTCCGGAAGTAAATCTTTTAATTTGAATTTAAGAGGTTTATTAAGAATAAAGCCAACGGAACCTTCTTTGTTGTGATCAGCTAATAAAATTACAGCTCTATTAAAAGAAAGGTCTCCAATAATAGATGGTTCCGCTATTAGTAATTGACCTTTATTTAATTTATCAGTAATCATCTCAATCTAATTTTTATTAAAATTAAGAAAAAGGAATTAAACATGCTATTTTTTTAAACAAAAAAGCTACATCATTTGATGTAGCTTTTGTATTTAAGAAGAACTAAATTATTAGTTTACTGCTCCGTCCAATTCAGCACCCGCTTTGAATTTAACTACATTTTTAGCAGCAATTTTGATAGTTTTTCCAGTTTGTGGATTTCTTCCGTCTCTTGCAGCTCTTTTAGATACTGACCAAGATCCGAAACCTACTAAAGATACTCTTCCACCTTTTTTCAAAGTACTACCTACGTTGCCTAAAAATGATTCTAAAGCTGATTTAGCAGCAGCTTTAGTGATTCCTGCATCAGCTGCAATTGCATCGATTAATTCTGATTTGTTCATAATGTTAGTTATTAATTGTTGGTTAAACATTTTGTTAATGAAAACAAATTTAGTAGGAATTACATACCAGCCAAGCTATTTGTCTCTTTTTTTAAATATTTGTTGATAACTTGAATTATTTGTTGATAAACCTACGCTTTTAAGACGATTTTTAACAAAAAATAGACCTTCAAACCTTATTCTACGTGTGCTTTTTCAGAAAAAATTACGCCATTTAAGAGCTCATGC
Source organism: Flavobacterium psychrophilum (assembly GCA_943325515.2). Lineage (GTDB taxonomy): Bacteria > Bacteroidota > Bacteroidia > Flavobacteriales > Flavobacteriaceae > Flavobacterium > Flavobacterium psychrophilum_R. Next base: position 55,208 of record CALPPS020000004.1, on the reverse strand, counting down.
GACTTCATTTTTTTCTTTCCTGGAAGTTGCAAACTTATTATTTCTATAAAACCATCTTTCACAGCTACTTTAATTTCTTTTTTGGAAGTTATAATTTGACCAATTTTTAAGGAATGATTTTCAGCTATAATTTTGGATTCATAAATCTTTACAGCTAATGCTTCCTCTTTATCTTTTAAATAACACCAAGCCCCAGGATATGGAGATAATCCTCTAATTAAATTAAAAATTTCATTAGCAGATTTGTTCCAATCAACTTTACAGTTTTCTCTATTGAGTTTAAAAGCTGTTTTTATTTCTGAATTATCTTTTTGTATGGTTGTATCTACATTGCCTTTTTCAATCAAGGACAAAGTTTCTATAACTGTACGACTTCCTAAGACCATTAGTTTATCATGAAGGCTGCCTGCATTCTCATCAGTAGCAATTTCTGTATCTTTACTCAAAATCATTGCGCCAGTATCTATCTTATCATCGATAAAAAAAGTAGTGACACCTGTTTTTGTTTCGCCATTGATTATGGCCCAATTTATAGGTGCTGCTCCACGATAATTTGGTAGGAGTGATGCATGAAGATTAAAGGTGCCATATTTTGGCATGTGCCAAATAACTTCTGGTAACATTCTGAAAGCAACAACTACGTGCAGATTTGCCTGAAGTGATTTTAATTCAGTTAAAAAAGTTTCGTCTTTTAGATTTGTTGGTTGCAAAAGTTTTAAACCGTGTTCCAAAGCATATTCTTTTACAGCAGAATATTTAATATTTTGACCACGACCAGCAGGTTTATCAGCAGCGGTAATTACTCCAACCACTTCATAATTATTTTTTATAATAGCTTCTAATATGCCAACAGCAAATTCGGGTGTTCCCATGAAAACAATGCGTAATTTTTCCATTTAGGTTGAATTAAGTTCTATATGCTTATTTTAATGAATATTCATTATTAGCATTTACACGAATAGTATTTTCCTCTAATAACTTTTGAAGGGCAAAGATAACATCGTCTTTTTGAAACTTTGTTAATTTTTGAATATCTCTTGAGTTGAAATCCTGGATTTTTAATAACGCTATAATTTTTTCAGCAATTTTTTCAGGGACTTGCTGTTTTTTATTTTTAGCAATACAGTAAGAGCATACACCACAATCTGCTTTAAGTTTTTCACCAAAATACTCCATTAGTAATTTGTTTTTGCATTTTTTTGACTCTTTACTATAAAGTAATACCGCTTGCAATTGTTCTACTTTTAATTTATTCTGAGTTTCAAGATGTTTAGAAATCCTATTGATTGTTCTGTCATCTTCTCTAACTTCGTTAAAAGTTATGGTGGCATCATTGTTCTTAGCCATCATTTCGATAATGCCTTTTTCTTTTAGTTTTTGTAAAAGTGAAAGCACTGCGGTGTCACTAGTGTTCGATTTTTTTGCTATCAATTGTGGATTAAAAGCAGTTTGTATATCGTAAATTCCAGGATAAGTTCGTAAAATGGTAAGCACAATTTCTTCATCATTTGGATGTAAACTCATATACCTTATTACTTCTTTGGATGGAATTAAAAATTGAATACTAACTTTTTCTGAGAATTCTTGAGATAGTGTAATAACGCCTTGTCTATCCAAAAACTGAAGTGCATTATAGGTTTTCAGTATATTGAAATTATATTTTGTGCAAAAATGGTTTAAATTAAAGCTAAATTGGTTATCAATACCTTCGCCATAGGCAATTTGAAAATAAGTACAAAGCTTTACAAAAACAGTATTTAAAAAAGTTTTGTCAGATAAAATACTTAGGAACTGTGCTTCTGCATGTAAAACATCTGATGGATTATTAAGTAAAATAGCATATGCCTTTTCTCCATTTCTTCCCGCTCTCCCTGTTTCTTGATAATAATTTTCAAGGTTTTGTGGCAAATGCAAATGTATAATGGTCTTAACATTGGCTTTATCAATGCCCATTCCAAAAGCATTTGTAGCCACCATAACTTGTACTTTTTCTTCCATCCAAAGTTTCATTTGGTTTTCTTTGTCTTTGTACGATAATCCACCATGATAATAGGTCGCTTTAAATCCTAAAGTTTCCAACTGTTGTACTGTATTAGCACAAGATTTTCTATTAGTCACATATATAATGGAGGGTTGTGGATTTTTTTTAAGTATTTGTTGTAAAAGATTTAACTTATCTTCGGTTTCATATACCATATAAGCAATGTTCTCTCTGTAAAATGATTTTGAAAAAACTTGTGTATTATGAAGTTGTAACTGAACAATAATATCTTCTTTTACTCTCGGTGTAGCCGAAGCTGTCAAAGCCAAAAAAGGAACTTTTGGAAAAAAATCTTTTAGTTTTGAAATCTTCAAATAGGCAGGACGAAAGTCATGTCCCCATTGTGATACACAATGCGCTTCGTCTATAGCAATAAGATTTATAGGCAAATTTTTTATTCGTTCCAAAATCCATTCGTTTTGCAATCGTTCTGGAGAAAGATATAGGAATTTATAATTGCCAAACTGACAATTATCTAGCAAGTCAATAATTTCATCCTGATGAATTCCTCCTGCCAATGCAACCGCTTTTATGCCCTTGTTTTGTAAGTTTTGAACTTGATCTCGCATCAAGGCAATCAAAGGAGATATAACTAAACAAATTCCTTCCTGCATCATGGAAGGCACTTGAAAACAAATAGATTTACCACCACCAGTTGGCATTAATGCAAAAGTATCTTTATTTTCTAGAACAGCATTTATAATCTCTTCTTGTGGAAAACGAAAAGAGTCGTGTTTCCAATATTTTTGAAGGATTTCTAGTGCTTTAGACATTTAAGTTACGAGTTGTGGGTTAAAGGTTTAGGCTTTTTCAAAGCTAACTATTTTATTCAAAAAAATACAAAGTACTAATGTGAAAATATTTTATTGGATATCATTATAACCCAAAACGCTGAACTCGAAACTCTGAGTTTTTAAGAAAGCTGACTTAGAATAAAGTTTACGCGTTCTTCTACAGTTCCTTTAGGCACTTCAATTAATTCGTAGCCATAGTTTTGATAGGTTTCAAGCAAGTGAGTAAAAATAAGTTTGGCTTGTTCAAAGTTTTCATAACGTGCTTCATCACTTTCGTAAATATCTTCCCATGGTGGTAACACAAATATTTTTTCATATTTATGTTCTCTACAAGCATGGTCAAAAAAAATAGGGTAGCTATCGCCAATGTAATGCATGTAAGCCAGAATATCTGGGATACCTCGGTCTAGAAAAATAATTTCTGCTGTATCGTTTAGCGCCAATTGGTGCTGTTTTTTTCTTCCTTCCAAAAGTAATTCGCTGAAAAGCAATGGTTTTTCCAAGAATAATTGTTCTATGCCTTGTTGCTTAGCTTCAAGAGTCACTTCTCTCGAAATTTCAGAAAAACATGCATAGCCTTGCTCTATAAGGGCCTCGATGATTGTTGTTTTTCCTGTGCCAGGACCACCAGTTATAACTATGAGTTCTTTTTTCAAGATTTTAAAACTAAGGCGCAAATTTATTGAAACCATTTAGAATATTGAAAGTGTTATGGTTATTTATTTTAGTATAGAAAAATTATTTTTTTAAATCCAACATTCCTAATTCTAAAATCTAAAATCAATACTGTATATTTGCTTTAATTTTAGATTTAATGGATAAGAAAACGGAAGAATTTTACAGCCGATTGAGCCAAGAGTTGGATAATACTTCAACTTGGCCAGGCGAATATTTATATAAATTCATAGTGCCAACGGACCAAAAAAAAATTGAAGAAGTAGAAAATGCTTTTGATAATATGGGCGCTGTAATCCAAACTACACAATCCAAAACTGGTAAATATACTAGCCTTTCAGTGAATGTAATGATGGATAACCCTGAAAGTGTAGTTGAAAAATATATAAAGGTTTCTAATATAGAAGGAATAATTTCATTATAATGGTTGAGAAATATATTAAAGAAAATGCTAACGATGTAGTGCAACATTTGGAATATAATGCAGAGAGATCGCATTTAATTATTCCAGAGTATGGACGACATTTACAAAAATTGATCGATCAAGCATCTCAAATTGAAGATAAAGAAGAACGCAACAAAGCGGCAAAATATATCATTCAAGTAATGGGAAGTCTGAATCCACATTTGCGAGATGTACTCGATTTTCAGCACAAGTTGTGGGACCAACTTTTTATTATGTCCGATTTTAAATTGGATGTAGATTCTCCTTATCCTATTCCAACAAAAGATGTGATTTTCCTTAAACCAGAGCGATTGGACTATCCTCAAAAAAATCCAAAATATCGTTTTTATGGCAACAATATCAAGTATATGATAAATGTTGCTAACAGTTGGGAAGAAGGTGAAATGAAAAATGCTTTGGTAAAAGTTATTGCCAATCACATGAAAAAATCTTATTTGAGTTGGAATAAAGACACGGTAACAGATGTTGTTATTTTTGAACATCTTTATGAATTATCAGATGGGACTTTAAATTTATTGGAAAGTAACGAAGAGTTGTTAAATACGACTGAATTAATGCGCACCAATAAAAAAATCTCCAACAAAAATATGCCTCCTCAAAATGCTAAAATTAAAAGCAATAAGATAGGTAAAAAACCATTTATTAAAAACAATAATAACAATCAAAAATAGTTGTATGTTTTCCTTGTCTGCTTAATTCATTAGCCGACAACCGACAACCGACAACCAACAACCGACAATAAGAAATATGGGAACTTTTAAAATAGAAGGAGGAATCCAATTAAAAGGTGATGTGCAGCCACAAGGTGCTAAAAATGAAGCATTACAAGTGTTATGTCCCGCTTTATTAACTTCAGAAAAAGTCAGAATTACCAATATTCCGGATATTATAGATGTTAATAAACTAATAGTTTTACTTGGAAATTTGGGTGTAAAAATTCAAAAAAACGGAGTTGGCGATTACACATTCCAAGCCGATGAAGTAAATGTAGATTATTTAAAAACTGAAGCATTCAAAAAAGAAGGCGGTAGTTTGAGAGGATCAATTATGATTGTTGGACCGCTATTGGCTAGATTTGGTTGTGGTTATATTCCAAAACCAGGTGGTGATAAAATTGGTCGTCGTCGATTGGATACGCACTTTGAAGGATTTATTAATCTTGGTGCAAAATTCCGTTATGAAAGAGAAGATCATTTTTATGGTGTTGAAAATAAAGGAAGATTAAAAGGAGCCCATATGCTGCTTGATGAAGCATCAGTAACTGGAACGGCAAATATCGTAATGGCAGCTGTGCTTGCCGAGGGAATTACAACAATTTACAATGCGGCTTGTGAACCCTATTTGCAACAGTTGTGTAAAATGTTGAACTCCATGGGAGCCAAAATAACCGGAGTTGGTTCTAACTTATTAACGATTGAAGGCGTTGAAAGTCTTGGTGGTTGCGAACACAGAATTCTTCCAGATATGATTGAAATCGGTTCTTGGATTGGCTTAGCTGCTATGACTAGAAGCGAGATCACTATTAAAAATGTCTCTTGGGATAATCTTGGAGTTATTCCAAGTGTGTTTAGAAAACTGGGAATTACGTTAGAGAAAAAAGGAGACGATATTTATATTCCGGCTCATACAAAAGGGTATACTGTAAAAACGGATATCGACGGTTCTATTTTAACGATTGCCGACGCACCATGGCCAGGATTTACGCCTGACTTATTAAGTATCGTTTTGGTAGTAGCAACGCAAGCGAATGGTGATGTTTTGATTCACCAAAAAATGTTTGAGAGCCGTTTGTTCTTCGTGGACAAATTAATTGATATGGGTGCAAAAATCATGTTATGTGATCCACACCGCGCCGTAGTGATGGGACATAATTTTCAATCACAATTGAAAGCTACCATCATGTCTTCGCCAGATATTCGTGCGGGAATCTCTTTATTGATTGCAGCGCTTTCGGCAAAAGGAACTTCAACCATTCAAAATATCGAGCAAATTGATAGAGGTTACGAACGCATTGACGAAAGACTGCGTGCGCTTGGAGCTAATATTGTTCGTGTTTAATTCAGTGTTCAGTATTCAGTAATTAGTGCTCAATTAACCAACTATAGAATTCCAAATGCCAACTTACTTGATTGGGATTTGGAATTTTTTATTGGACACGAGCCACAGGCGAACTGAACGATGCGAAGCGAGTTAATTTATAAAGTCTATGGAAACTTACATCATAATACTTCTTTGCCTAGCTGCTTTCTTCGCTGGATTCGTAGATGCTATTGTTGGCGGTGGCGGTTTGATTCAAACTCCGGTAGCCATGATAGTGTTACCTAATTTATCAGTAGCTAGTATTATAGGCTCACTTAAAATACCAGCTTTTAGCGGCACTAGTTTTGCAGCTTTTCAGTATTTGAAGAAAGTGGATATGAATTGGAAACTGCTTTCTATTATGGCGGTTTTGGCTTTTGGGTCGGCTTTTTTAGGTTCGGCGTTGTTGAATGTGGTGGGCAGTGATTTTATGAAGCCGTTATTGTTTTTTGTCTTAATCGGATTGGCGATTTATACTTTTAAAAAGAAAAACTTCGGGCAACACCAAGAGAAAGTCCATTCGACTAAAAAGCAAATAACTTACGCCGTTATCATTAGCATACTAGTTGGATTTTACGACGGATTTATTGGTCCGGGAACAGGAAGTTTTTTAGTTTTAGGATTTGTATCCATTTTAGGATTTAATTTTTTACATGCTTCGGCTAATGCCAAAATGGTGAATTTGGCGACCAACTTCGGTTCGATTTGTCTTTTTGTTTTGAAAGGCAAAATCATATGGGCTATTGCAATTCCAATGGCTTTTTCTAATGCGCTTGGTGGTTTTATTGGCGCCAAATTGGCCATTAAAAAAGGAAATACCTTCATTAGAAAGTTTTTCCTTTTTGTTGTGATACTGACATTAATCCGTTTTGGGTACGATGTGTTTTGCACTTAGAAATTTAAACCAAACATCACACCATCTCCCTGATAGCCATTTTGATATGTGCTTACATAATCGATTCTTAAAATTTTGAATTTACCAAAACCTAAATTGCTCAAACCAACTGAGAATTCCTGATACGGACTTCTGTCAGGCACTGCTAAGTTCTTAAACCCTAAAACTAATTTGGATTGCAATTTGTTCAACAATGGAATTTTATTCATGATGAATCCTTTGTCATTGTATTCCATATGCGTTTCAAAATAGCTTTCATTGGTGCTGGCCAAATAGTAAGGCAAGAAGTTAAATTGGTTAGTGTATGAACTGCCAAATACAATATGAGTTTGGTTTCCGTTGAAGTGATTGTAATCTACGAACGAGATTCCTTCGGCATTAAAAAACTTTCCGGCTTTGGTATTAAGGGCTATTTTGCCTTTGTTACCCAATGTTTTGTCATAGGTTACTCTGGCTGAAATTTTATCAAAATCATACTGACTTTCACTGCCACCTAATCCTTTTTCATAGTTTAGCGAAACTGTTGGGTATTTGTCATTTCCAAGATTGTATTTTCCGTCAGGTCGCGTAATGTATTGTTGGCCAAATTTGATTCGAGCTCCCACATTCAATTTAATCAAATTATGTCGATCAATCGCCGAAGTAGTGAAGTCAAAAGGCAACAAAGGATTATTCGAAGTATATAAATCGTCAGATTTGACTATAGTATAATCTGTGGTGTTGAATAGCGGTTTTCTCTCAGAATATTCCAATCCTAAACTCATGTTTAAACCATTAAACATATCTCTTGAAAAGTTGGCAGTGATATAATTCTTCTCATACAACTTCATGAAATTGTTTTTGAAAAATAAGGTACTTACGGAATTCACCAACTTGGTAATAGGTTCTTCACGATTAAACTGATTTACCGAATTTCCGCCAAAAACAGAAAGATAAGACTTTGATTTATTGCTCAATTTTCCCGAAAAATAAGCCGAAGGTCTAAATTTTTCCTCTGAAAAACCATAAGCTAATGAGGAACCAAACTGGTAATAAGTGTTTTTGTCTTCGCTTCTTTTAAAATAGGACAAACCAATACTCGTATTGTAACCTTGTACCGTATTAAAAGAAGTGTTTAACAATGGACCGTTGTAGTTTATGGACCATTTTTTATAGGAATTCGAATAGCTGTAGCCATTTAAAATATCGGTTATGCCCAACTTGTTTTTTTTGGCATCAATAGAATCCAAATATACTTTAGATTTTTTCTTTTCCTGAAGCGCATCTTTCTTGAGGTAATCGGTGGTTTCTTCTGAGGTTAAAGGCACAGGACGAATGGTATTCCAAAAAGTAGCGTCTTTTTTATTAGCATTTTCTTCGAAACGAATGACTTCTGCAGTAAATGTTTTTTTCTCAAATTTTTCCGGAAAAGCGAAGTTTGAAAATACGTAAGTAAATCTTCCAGAGATATTTACGCCAAACATTCCGGCATCAAAATCTAAAGTTTGTGTGTTTTTTGCCCAGATTTTAGTGCTGCTGTTGTAGCTAAAATTTTGTTTCAAAGCCATAGTATTCACTGCAGGATTTTGAATTTGCTTACCAGTAAAGCTCACATCAACAGCATAAATGGCATACGTATCATCCACTATATATATGTAGCCCGACATCACCGGTTCGGTTTCACGACGAGGAATGATTTTGATTTTATTAATTTGTTGTCGATTTTCGGTAAAAAAAGAACCTTCGAATTGGTATTTGTAATAATTGAAAGCGTTGTCTGCTAGTGGCGAAACTACATTAATATCAAATTCTAAATAGTTTTCATAAAAATCGAAGTTGGCTGAAGAAGCATTATTAAAACTAAAACCGTTGTCTTTGCCACTGACTTTGGAAGCCAATATTTCTTCCTTCATTTTATCCGGTTTTTGGAAAGTCACTTTAGAAACCGTTTCAGATAAATACAGAATTCCACTGCGGGTTGAATCAATGATTTCGTCAAAAAAATCTAATTTTTGCCCTAAAATGGTTTTCGGTAAATTCTTGACTCTAAAAATACCCCTGGAATAAAAATCTGCGGTATATCTAGCAGTTTTGGCAGAGTTTTCCTTTTTGTTTTTGATGGCATTCCGAATGATTTCATTGGCAGGATTGTCTTTTGGATTGATGACTACTTCATGGAGAGAGATGTTTTCTTCTACCAAAGTAATTGCTAAATTCTCAGTAAACTGATTTTTAGTAATTGATTTCTTTATGGTTTTATACCCTAAATACTGAAAGATTATTGTTGGGTTTTCACTTTTTGTAATTAAGGTAAATTCCCCTTTGTCATTTGTAGTGGTTCCATTGTAGGTGTTCTCTTCAAAGATGTTTACTAGGGCTAATGGATTTCCTTTATCATCAGTTACGGTTCCTTTTATTTGAGAAATGCAATTGAGGGAAATCAATATGAATAGGAGAGAAGTAATTTTTTTCATAAATGTTTTTTGTTATATAGTTCTACCTGACAGTAGGTAGAGATAATAGAATTAAATTTTTAGTCTGATTTGTCATTTCGACGAAGGAGAAATCTCATTATCTGAATAATTTTATGTGATTTCTCCTTCGTCGAAATGACAGACTGCTTTTTTGTTAATTCATTTATTTCATTATTATTTTAATTTTTCTCCGTGCGTCCCTGCCTGCTGGCATGCAGGTCTGTGTAACTTAAAGAAACGACTGCAAAGCCAATTCATAACTCTTCAAACCAAAACCAATAATGATTCCTTTGGCGATTGGAGAAATAAAAGATTGATGACGGAAAGTCTCTCGAGAAAAAGTATTAGAGATATGGACTTCTATTACCGGAGTTGCAATAGCTTTTACCGCATCGCCAATACCCACTGAAGTATGTGTATAAGCCGCTGCATTTAGAATGATACCATCATAGGTAAACCCAACTTCCTGAAGTTTGTCAATTAATTCACCTTCTATATTACTTTGAAAATAACTTAAGTTCCATGATGGGAATTTATTTTTTAATTCTTCAAAATAGGTTTCAAATGTAACGGAGCCATATACTTCTGGCTCACGTTTGCCCAGCAGGTTTAGGTTGGGACCGTTTATTATTATAATTTTCATATAAGACATATGTTTTTGTAAAAATAAGTATTCTTACTAAAAAGAGTAACTAAAATTGTCATTAATAAAGTATGAATTGTGTAAATATTTATTTTTTTTGGATATTTTTAATTGACATCAACACAATATTAAAAAGCATATTCTTACTTTTTGATCTATATTAATTTTTTAATTTGGATACTGCTATTTAATGAAATCTAAAAAATAACGTTTAAAAATTTGTAAATCAATAAAATAACACTTAAAAATTGTTAATAAAATTGTTAAAAACTCAAAATTAACATTTCATGTTTAGTATAAGATTACTATAAATTTGTCCGTATTAACCAATTAATTTATATTAAAAATGAAAAAAATTATTTTAACAGTTGCTGCAGTATTCGCTTTATCGTTTGCTAACGCACAAATCAAAACAGAAGCTGGTACTTTTACTAAACCAACTACTGGAACTTACATCATGGAGGCTACAATGATTCCTAGCTTTGCAGGTAATGGAATTTTTAATTTAGCTACTTTAAACAGTGATTTAGGGTTATTAGGTATTAAAGTTAGAAAATTCAACTCTGACAAATCTGCTACTCGTATGACTGCTAATTTATCAGTTTTAAGTTCAGGTGAGCTTGATGCTAATGGTGATAAAGAAGGTACTGAATTTGCATTAGGCTTAGCTTATGGTGTTGAGAATCACATGACAGGTGCTGAAAGATTGTCTACTTACTGGGGTTACGAAGGTAGTGTAGGGTATGTAAGCATGAATTCTGATAATGCAGGTGATAAATTAAACAAATTAGGATTAGGTGGAAATGTATTCACTGGATTCGATTACTACATCATGCCTAAAATTTATTTAGGAGTTGAGGTATCTTATGGATTAGCTATCACTAACTCTAAAGATGGTGATGCTGATGGAGTTACTAAAATTCAATTAGCTCCAGGAATTACTCCAACTTTCAGATTGGGTTGGCAATTCTAATTATTATTTAATTATAGTAATAAATCAAAGCCTCTTTTCAAGAGGCTTTTTTTGTTCAAAATGTTAATAACGTTGTTAAGAAATCAAAATTAACATTTTCTACTTGTAATAACATTACTATAAATTTGTTTTTATTAACCATTAATTTTCATTAAAATGAAAAAAATTATTTTAACAGTTGCTGGAGTATTCGCTTTGACGTTTGCTAACGCACAAACCAAAACAGATGCTGGAACTTTCACTAAACCAACAGCTGGAAGTCTTCAGTTTGAGTTATCTTTTTCACCAAATATTTCTGGTGCATCTTCAACATTGTTTTCTTTGCCTAATTTTTATGGTTCTGAAACTACAGGAGTAAGAGCTAGAAAGTTTGTTACTGATACACAAGCAATAAGATACACAGGAAATGTATCAGTTTCTAATTCTGGAGAAGAGGGTGCTGGTACTGCTTTTACAGTAGCTCTGGGAGTTGGTATAGAAAACCACATGAAAGGTGCTGAGAGATTATCTACTTACTGGGGTTATGAAGGTAATGTAGGTTACTCAAGTACTGCAGGAGAAGCTGCTACAGCTGCTCCAGCCAAACTTGGTCCTACTGCAACAACTGACAAAACAACAACTCTAGGGTTGTCAGCTCAAGTGTTTACAGGTTTTGATTACTACATTATGCCAAATATTTATTTAGGATGTGAGATCAATTATGGTATTGCTATTTTAAATACTAAGCCTGATGGTCAAGATGGTGAGACTTCATTTAAAGTTCAGCCAAATGTATTACCATCTTTAAGACTTGGATGGAGATTCTAATTATTATTTTAATTATAGTAATAAATCAAAGCCTCTTTTTTAGAGGCTTTTTTTTGTTTACAATGTTGATAACATTGTTTAAAACTCAAAATCAACATTTTCTTGTTGGGATAACATTATTATACATTTACAATTATTAACAATATAATTAAAACAAAAATGAAAAAAATTATTTTAACAATGGCAGTTGTGTTAACTGCAACTTTCGCTAATGCGCAAGACATGAAATTTGGAGTAAGAGGTGGAGTAGATATGGTGTCAGTAAAATTTAAGGCTGGCGGTACTGAATCATTAACTGGGTTTTTTGTTGGTGGTTTTGCAGAATTTGAAATTGCAGAAGGTTTTGTTTTGCAACCAGGGATTAATTATCATTCTGCTTCAAAAAGTATAGATGATGCAGCTGCAACTCCTGTAAAAAAAGCTACCAGTTATACTTTAAAAGCTAATTTTATTAGCGTACCAGTTTTAATTAAATATGCTGTTGCTGAAAAAATTAATTTACTAGCAGGGCCATCTTTATTTTATAATACAGATTCAGAAGCTACAGATAAAACAACATTTAATCTAGATTTAGGAGCCTCTTATGATGTTACTGAGAATTTTTTAATTGAAGCTAGATATTCTGTAGGTTTATCAGGAGATGATAAAGTTAATCACCTTTTAGTTGGAGTAGGATACAAATTCTAATTCATTTAAATAAAATATTTCTAAAACCGCGCCAATAGCGTGGTTTTTTTATATCCAAACATTTCGTTTCTTTGTCCTATGAACTGGAACAGTTATATCAAGAGTTTTCAATCCTATCTTAAAATTGAACGTGGGTTATCAAAGAATACGATTGATAATTATACTTTTGATTTAGAACGTTTGTGTACTTTTTTGAATGACAATGCTATTGCTATCTCACCTGAAAAAATAAACGAAGAAACCATTCAACAGTTTATCTATGCAGTTTCCAAAGAAGTAAATGCTCGTTCACAAGCTAGGATTATTTCCGGCTTAAAAAGTTTTTTCTCGTATCTTATTTTTGAAGATTATCGAACTAATAATCCAATGGAATTGATTGAAGCGCCAAAAATTGGCAGAAAACTTCCTGATACACTTTCCATTGACGATATTGATAATTTGATAGCAGCGATAGATTTGTCTTCGCCAGAAGGAGAAAGAAATAAGGCAATTCTTGAAACATTATATAGTTGTGGACTTCGGGTTTCAGAATTAGTCACTTTAAAAATTTCTGATTTATTCTTTGATGAAGGATTTATAAAAATTACAGGAAAAGGAAATAAACAACGCTTTGTTCCTGTTGCGACTACTACCCAAAAATATATAGAGTTATACAAGAATTCCATAAGGAATCATTTAACTATATCCAAAGGATTTGAGGATACTTTATTTTTAAATAGAAGAGGGAAACAACTTACTCGCGCTATGATTTTTACAATCATTAAAACACTGGCAATAAAAATCAATTTGCAGAAGAATATAAGCCCACATACACTTAGACATTCTTTTGCAACACACTTGCTTGAAAACGGTGCCGATTTGCGTTCTATTCAGCTAATGCTCGGACACGAATCCATAACCACAACAGAAATATATGTGCATTTAGATCGAAGACATTTGACACAAATTATCAATTCGTTTCATCCCAGGAAGGCATAAAAAAGACTAGACTTTTAACAGAAACAAACCTAATAAGAATTGTAAGTAAACTATTTTTTTATGTTTCACTGAGATAAACCGTGACTCACAGAGAAATTCAATAAACGATATTGACTCTGTGAATCTCTTAAAAAAAACTCAGTGCATCTCTGTGAAATTCAAAAAATTTACTTGGCTATATTCACTGCTCTGGTTTCACGAATAACCGTGATTTTAACCTGGCCAGGATAAGTCATTTCGGTTTGAATTTTTTGCGAAATCTCAAAAGAAAGACTAGCCGCATTGTCATCGCTTACTTTTTCACTTTCCACAATCACACGAAGTTCACGTCCTGCTTGAATAGCATAAGCATTTTTAACGCCATTAAAACCAAAAGCTATATTTTCTAAATCTTTCAATCTTTGTATATAAGAGTCTAGCACTTGACGTCTTGCGCCTGGTCTTGCACCCGAAATGGCATCACAGACTTGTATAATTGGAGAGATTAAATATTTCATTTCAATCTCATCGTGATGCGCCCCAATGGCGTTGCAAACTTCTTCTTTTTCTCCGAATTTTTCGGCCCATTGCATTCCTAATAAGGCGTGTGGTAAATCACTTTCTGCATCTGGCACTTTTCCGATATCGTGAAGTAAACCAGCGCGTTTCGCTAGTTTAACATTCAATCCTAGTTCGGCTGCCATGATACCACAAAGTTTAGCAACTTCGCGGGAGTGTTGTAATAAGTTTTGTCCATAAGAGGAACGGTATTTCATTCTCCCAACTACTTTTATTAATTCTGGGTGTAAACCGTGAATTCCTAAATCGATTACAGTACGTTTTCCAACTTCTGCAATTTCCTCATCTATTTGTTTGGTAGTTTTAGCCACCACTTCTTCAATTCGAGCTGGGTGAATTCTTCCGTCAGTTACTAGTTTGTGTAAAGACAAGCGTGCAATTTCTCTTCTAACAGGATCAAAACAGGAAAGAATAATAGCCTCTGGCGTATCATCAACAATAATTTCAACACCAGTTGCCGCTTCAAGAGCACGGATATTTCTTCCTTCTCTACCAATGATTCTTCCTTTTACATCATCAGATTCTATATTGAAGACTGATACACAATTTTCAACTGCTTCTTCGGTTCCAACACGTTGGATAGTGTTGATGATTACTTTTTTAGCTTCTTGTTGAGCTGTTAGTTTTGCTTCTTCAATGGTGTCTTGAATATGAGACATTGCTTTTGTCTTGGCTTCTGCTTTTAGACTTTCAACCAACTGTTCTCTTGCATCTTCAGCAGACAAACCAGAGATAACTTCCAATTGGTCTACTTGGCTTTTGTGAAGTCTGTCAAGTTCTTGTTGTTTCTTGTCAAGCATTTCAATTTTAGAAGTGTATTCAATTGTTTTTGCTTCAAAATCGTCATTAACTTTTTTAGCTTTTGCTAATTCACTCGAAACTTGAGACTCTTTGTCTCTTACTCTTTTTTCAACTTCAGCTATTCTTTTATCTTTTCCTAAAATCTCTTGTTCATGTTCTGACTTTAACTCTAGAAATTTTTCTTTGGCTTGTAAAAGTTTGTCTTTTTTGATATTCTCGGCTTCAAGATTGGCATCTTTTATTATAGATGCTGCTTCTTTTTGAGCATTTTTGACCGTGTTGGATATGTTGCTTTTCTCTAAGAATTTTGCAACTCCAAAACCTCCAGCAATTCCAGAGATTAACCCAATTATAATAAATATAGTTTCCATTTTTTTTGTTAGTGTTTATATATAAAAAAAGCCTACATTAGGTAAATGCATAAACTCGTAAGGACAAGTTTTGAGCTAACTCGTTGGTCAAGTTTCTCTGCCGTGGCGGAGCATGCTTTAGTAACGATGATTTGCTCATTCTAAATTGTTAGTGTTGAGTTTACCAATTAAAATCTAATGTAGGCGGTATTGTAATCTATGTTAAGAACGTTGTTATTTTTCGAGATATTGTACTACTAAATCATTAATTTTTTTCAATCTATCCAACTCTTTACTATCAATGGAACTATTAACTTGCTTTTGTTCAACTTGAGAAGCAAACTGTAAAGCACACATGGCTAATACATCTTGTTTGTCGCGAACAGCATAGTTTTCTTCGAATTGCTTAATCATAGCATCAATTTTTTTAGAAGCACTTCTTAGTCCTTCTTCTTGAGACACATCTACCGTTAACGGATAAACTCTGTCTGCAATTGATAATTTTATTTTAAGCTTTTCATCCATGTTTTTAGTCTGATAACTGTGCAATACAGTAGTCTATTTCTCGGATTAATGAATTTATTTTAAGCTTCGTATCTCTTTTATTTTCTTCACCGCCTAATAATGAATTAGCTATTTTAAGTGAGTCACATTCTGATTTTAATGTTACAATTTCATCAGTTTGATTTTTAATTTTTGATGCAGATTTTTCCAATTCTTCTTTTAATAGAAGAGATTTATTCTCCAAACTATCTATTTTAATAAAAAGTTTTTCAATTCTATTTTCAAGAGAATCAATAATTTCTGCAATTTCACTCATAAATTACTTCTTTCATTACTTACCTTACAAAGTTAGGATTCTATTTTGTTTGTACAATAGTTTTGGCAATTATTTATTTATAAGCAACCGACATTTTTATAATATTATGTAAATTAGGCAGTTAAAAAATATTTTAAATTGTAAATTTTATTCACTTTTAATTAACTTAGCTGAAAGTACTTTTTATGAAAAATAGTTGGCTGGTTATTTTATATTCTCTAATTTCTTTCGGACAAAACCAATATCCAAAAGACTATTTTCGCTCACCACTGGATATCCCTCTACAACTTTCAGGAAATTTTGGTGAATTACGACCTAATCATATTCATTCTGGTTTTGATTTTAAAACACAACAAAAAGAAGGTTTATATGTTTATGCTGCAGCTGATGGCTATATTTCGCGTATAAAAATTTCTCAAGCTGGCTATGGAAAAGCTATTTATATTACTCATCCCAATGGTTATACTTCGGTTTATGGTCATTTAAAGTCTGGATTTGGTGAGATTGAAAAATATATTAAAAATCAGCAATACAAGGCAAAATCTTATGAAATGGAAGTTTTACCAACTTCTAATGATTTAATTGTACACAAGGGAGATTTAATTGCTTTATCGGGAAATACTGGAGGTTCAGATGGGCCACATTTACATTTTGAAATTAGAGATACGCAGTCAGAAAAAATTATCAACCCAATGTATTTTGGTTTTGATGACCTTTTATTAGATACAAAAAGGCCACAGATTACTAGTTTATGGGTTTATCCCATAGAGGAAAATACTATTGTAAATCAGTCTAAAAGACCAATTTTTTTGAGTCTAACGCAACAAGAGGATGGTTCTTTTATTTCCGAAAAAGTCATGGCACAAGGTAATATTGGTTTTGGCATTACTAGTATCGATTTTGACAATGTATCATGGAATGCGAATGGAATTTTTAGTGTTAAAACTTTTTTAAATGGCAAACCAGATTTTGGGTATCAGTTTGATACTTTTTCTTTTGATGAAACAAGATATGTGAATGCTTTGATAGATTATACCAGATATAAAAAATTAGGGCAACGCGTACAAAAGCTTTTCATGAAAAACAATTATCCTCTGAGTTTAATTCAGTTAGGAGAATCAAACGGAATTATTAATGTTACCTCCAATATTTCTCAAACCTATCGAATTCAAGTTTCGGATTTTGCAGGAAATAGCACAGAAATATTTATTCCTATTCAATATTCTAGTTTACCCGAAAAGATAAAACAGGCACCTGTAACATCTAAATATTTGGTTAAAGTGAAAAAGGACAACATTTTTGCAATGGAAAATGTTACGGTTACAATTCCGGCCCATACTTTTCTAGATGATTTTTATCTGAATTTTGATGTGAAGCAAAGAAAATTAAACCTACACGAAGATATTGTTCCTGCTTTCAGTAATTTTCAAATCACCTTTGAAGATAGTTTAGCAACCGATAATGACAGAGAAAAAATGTTTATTGGTTTATTTTATGATAAAAAAACACATTTCTACAATACAAAAAAGTTTAAAAATTCGTTTAGTATCTATACCAAATATTTGGGAGAATATAAATTAATTAAGGATTCCATTCCACCCAAGCTTAAAATTGCCAAAAACATAGCAGGAAAATGGATTAGCAATCAAAAAGAAATAGAATTTACAGTAGTCGACGATTTATCAGGCATCAAAACATATGATGGTTATCTGAACGGAAAATGGATATTATTAGAATATGAAAGTAAAACCAACCAACTAATCCATCAATTTGCTGATGGCATTGTTGATGAAGGGCAAAATGATTTAAAAGTTGTCGTTACTGATAATGTTGGAAATTCTACTATCTTTGAAACACAATTTTTTAGAAGTCAAAAACCTTAAAGTTATAGTTTGAGAACAAATAAATTTCTTTTTACGCTCCTTTTTTTAACCCTAAGCCTCCTTGTTTTTGCACAAAATCCAACTGCCAAAGTAGCCGGAATTGTATTAGATGAGAACAATAATCCAGTTGAAAACGTTAACGTAAGTTATCAAACCAAATCGGTTACAACAGCTACAAATGGTTTCTATGAAATTAGCGTCCCAGCAAATCAAAAAGTGGTTTTGGTTTTTACTCATGTTTCTTTAAAAAATATTACAGCAACCTTGCAATTAAAGCCAAATGAGAATTTCGAATTTCATGTCATGATGAATGATAAAGCGGAACAACTAAACGATGTGGTAATTACAAGTAATAAAAGACGAGTTCAAGGAATAACTTCTATAGAGCCAGAAACTATAAGAAGAAATACTAGTGCCATGCCAGGTGTAGAAAGTGTTTTGAAAACATTTGCTGGTGTAAATGCCAACAACGAATTAAGTTCGGGATACAATGTTCGTGGCGGGAATTATGATGAAAACTTAGTTTATGTTAATGAAATAGAAGTTTATCGTCCGTTCTTGATACGTTCAGGGCAACAAGAAGGATTGAGTTTTACCAATACCGCTATGATTCAGAATGTAGATTTTTCTGCGGGTGGATTTCAGGCGAAATTTGGAGATAAATTATCTTCTGTTTTAGATATTACCTATAGAAAGCCGACAAAATACAGTATTGCTGCTGAGGCTAGTTTCCTTGGTGGGAGTGTAACAGGAGAAGGTATTTCTAAAAACAAAAAATGGTCAGTAATAACAGGAATTCGTTACAGAGATAATTCACTTTTGGTGAATAGTCAAGAAACACAAACTAATTTTAGGCCCACTTTTGCCGATGTGCAAACCAATGTAAATTTTACACCAAACAAAAAATGGCAATTTAGTTTTTTAGGCAATGCATCGCAAAACAAATACAACTATCAACCGTTAACTCGTCAAACCAATTTTGGCACCATTGATGAGCCTATAGCGTTACAAATTTTCTACGAAGGCCAAGAAAAAGATAAATACCAAACACTTTTTGGAGCTTTCAAAACAACCTTTGCCAAAGATGACAATAACATATTTAAACTGATAACTTCAGTTTATCATACCCAAGAGCAAGAGTATTTTGATATTTATGCCGCTTATTATTTGGGAGAAGTTGACACTAATATTGGTTCGGAAACACTCGGACAAGTAACTTTCAATCGTGGGATTGGAACTCAATTAAATCATGCTCGAAATGATTTGGATGCTTTAATTGTAAATGCCGAACTAAAAGGAACTCATTTTTTGAAAAATAAAAAATATCAAATCGATTGGGGATTTAAATACACACGAGAAAATATTAGAGATAGAATAGTAGAATGGGAAGTAATTGATTCTGCAGGATTTTCAATTAATCCGCCAATTATTGATATTCCTAATGACCAACCATACAATCCTTATGTTGGACCTTTAGTTCCTTATCAAAATGTGAGAGCAACTAATTTTATTGACATTAATAGATTTTCAGGTTTTGTACAATGGAATACAAAAACAACTATTGGAAGCAGTCAGTTTTGGGTAACTACTGGTGCTCGTTTTCATAATTGGATGGTTTCTGGCGATGGAATTTCTAATGCAAAAAGCCAAACAGTTTTTAGTCCAAGAGCTCAATTTGCCCTCAAGCCTGATTGGGAGAAAGATATGTTTTTTCGTTTAGCTGTAGGATATTATTATCAGCCGCCTTTTTATCGAGAATTAAGAGATTTGAATGGACAAGTCAATCCAAATGTAAAAGCGCAACAATCTATTCATTTTGTATTGAGCAATGATTATAATTTTAAAATGAATAATCGACCTTTTAAATTAGTCACAGAAGCTTATTATAAAACCATGAATGATGTAAATACCTACACATTAGAAAATGTTAGAATTCGTTATCGTGCCAATAATGATGCAACGGCTTATGCTTATGGATTAGACATGAGGTTGAATGGAGAATTCGTTCCCGGAACTGAATCTTGGTTGAGTTTTGGATACATGAAAACAGAAGAAAATCAGGATGACAGAGGTTATATTGCACGTCCAACAGACCAAAGATTAAAGTTTGGTATTTTATTTCAAGATTATATGCCAAACATTCCTAATATGAAATTGTACTTGAATTTGGTTTATAATACAGGTTTACCTGGCGGTTCGCCTTCCTATGCAGATGTTTATACCTATCAAAGTCGATTAAGAGATTATCGTCGTGCTGATGTAGGGTTTTCTTATATTTTAACCGAAAGAAATAATGAAAGAAGTGATGGACATTGGTTAAAGAAATTTCAGGATTTATCTATAGGTTTTGAGATTTTTAACTTGTTTAACAATCAAAATGCTATTACTAATACTTGGGTTCGAGATGTGTATACCAAAAACCAGTATGGAATTCCAAATTATATGACTACAAGAGTTTTCAATATCAAATTGACCGTAAAACTGTAGAAATAAATCACTATTTTTGAGTGGTTAAAACTTTTCAAAATGAAAAATATTTATAAGATCACGGTAATTATAGCACTCAGTATTTTTGTTAGTTGTAAAAAGCAAGAGCAAGAAAAGCCCAAAGTGATTTATGAAACTTCTAAAGAAAAAACAACTGTAAAAATTGATACCACTCAAATAAAAGTAGCAGATTTACCTATACATTTTGAAGGAACAAATTATTTGATTTTTCCTGTTGGTAATTTAAAAAATGACGGAAAAAGTTATAAATCATCTTATGAATCAGAAGAGGGTTTTACTATTTCTAACTATGGAGAATATCAGATTACAGGATTTTTACAGAATTTGAAATTTCAGGAAATAGGGAAGGATGCTATTTATGCTTTGACTGAAAAACCAGTTTTAATTCAAACAGCAACATATTTAAAAACTATTGCGGACAAATTTAAAAAGCAATTACTAGTTTATTCTTTAACAGATATTGATTCCAATAAAGACAATAAATTAGATGCAAACGATATAAAGTCAATTTATATCAGTGATATTTCAGGAAAAAATTTCATTAAGCTTTCTGCTGATTTTCAAGAATTGATAGATTGGAAAGTAATAATAGAAGTAAAAAGCAGATTGTATTTCAGAACTATTGAAGATACTAATAAAAATGGTGAATTTGATAAGGAAGATAAAATCCATTACAATTATGTCAATCTTCTTGATAAAGAATGGAAAACAAAAGAATACAATCCGATATAATTCCTAAATTAGAATATCGCTTTCTAAATCTGATTTTTCTATTTCAAAATCAAATCCCAATTTCGAAACCAATTCAATAACTAGTTTTTTGTACCAATTCTCTGATTTTGGGTGTATATAAATCTTTTCAATCATTTGATTAATATCTACATCAATTTTTAATCCATCATTTATTTTGATATTTTCTGATGATATATCTGAAATGATTCGGACTTCACGTTCATACTGAAAACTTTTCCGTTTGAATAAAAAAGGGAAAAACATATCATCAAACGGAATATATTCTTTTTTGTAATCAATATAGTTTACTTCGCCAATGTATTGATTAAAATCCTTTTCTGCTTCAAGTGCTTTTTGTAACCTACCGATGGTTGATTGAATAGCTAGACCTTCACTATTTTGGGTAAAAATTTGCCACATAGCGAAAGATTCATATTCATTACTATGCCAACTGCTGACTACTACTTTCTCCCGATGTGTTTTATAATAGGCCAAAAATTCAGGATTATTTTCTGAAAGTTTTTTGATTTCTTCAAAAGTTGGTTCACTAAATGTCCCTTCATACTGGTCTTCAAATTTATCAGATCTCGACATGAACAATTTTTGCGAAAGCAATAGGTCTAGAAATTTTGACAAGTCCAAATATTTCCAAACAACCGTATCAGGATTTTCAGGAAGTTTGATATTTGGATTGTTGATATACATTAGTCAAAAGATTGCATTGAAACCAGTTTGGTATATGTTCCGTTTTTAGCTAAAAGTTCCTCGTGAGTTCCCTGCTCAACAATTTCACCTTTTTTCATGACTACTATTATATCTGCTTTTTGAATGGTGGAAAGGCGATGTGCAATGACTACTGAAGTACGGTTTTGCATCATATTTTCCAAAGCAATTTGAACTAATCTTTCGCTTTCAGTATCCAATGCCGAAGTTGCTTCGTCCAAAATCATTATAGGTGGATTTTTCAAAACAGCTCTAGCAATAGATAAGCGTTGTTTTTGTCCACCTGAAAGTTTATTACCACTATCGCCAACGTTGGCATAAATACCTTCGGGCAATTCTTTTACAAATTCATAAGCGTTGGCAATTTTTAAAGCTTCGATAATTTCTTCATCTGTTGCATCTAATTTGCCCAAAGCAATATTGGCTTTAATGGTATCATTAAACAATATAGAATCTTGAGTAACTAATCCCATTAAACCGCGAAGCGATTGTAAATCCAAGTCTTTGATATCAAGATTATCAATCGTGATTTTGCCTTCATTTACATCATAAAAACGCGTCAACAAATTGGCAATAGTGCTTTTTCCGGAACCTGATTGCCCAACAAGTGCCACTGTTTTTCCTTTCGGAACTTCTAGTGAAAAATTCTTCAAAACATTTTCTTCATGGTATCTGAAGTTGATGTTTTTTATTGAAATTCCAGTTTCGAAAGTTTCTTTATGGATGGCATTTTCTTTGCTCGTTATATCATTTTCTTGTTCCATCAAAGTGAACACACGTTCGGCTGCAGCCAATCCAGTTTTTACCTGATAGGATGCTTTTGAAATGTTTTTGGCTGGAGTTAAAATAGTATAAGCCAAGGCGATGTATCCAATAAAAGCAGTACTTGCTAAAGATTTATCAACTAAAACCATATAACCTCCATAATATAAAAGTACAGCAATGGTTAGTATTCCAAGAAATTCACTCATCGGCGAAGCTAAATTGCTTTTGTTTCCGATACTGTTGGATAGCTGTTGCAATTTTTTAATCGATATGTTGAATTTAGAAATGAAAAGATTTTCGGCATTGTAACTTTTTACGACTTTCATACCTCCTAAAGTTTCGTCTAAAATAGAAATAAAATAACCCGTTTCTTGTTGGGCTTTTTTAGATTTTGCTTTCAGGTTTTTACCAATTCTAGAAATTATTAATCCCGAAATCGGAATAAAAATAAATACGAACAGCGTTAATTTAGAGCTAATGGCCAACATTGCCGCAATTGAAAAAATGATTGTTAATGGTTCGCGAACCACTAATTCTAATACTTGAAAAAATGAATTTTGAACTTCGTTAATATCACCAAGCATTCTCGACATGACATCCCCTTTTCTAGTATCAGAATAATAAGATACTGGAAGATGAATAATTTTTTGGTATAACTTCTCACGTAAGTCTTTTAATACACCAGTTCTTAATCGGGTTACATGAAAAGAAGCAAGATAATTGAAAATATTTTTTAATAAAAAAATCACAATTACAATGGAAACTACAAGTAAAAGTGCGTATTCTTCGCCTCTTTCTGTTGATAATTTTGTAATGTAAAAATTCAATAAATCTTCTCCGTATTTACCCAAATAACCAATTCCGTTATAAGTTGGATGCACTGTTACTTGTTCTGTTTCTTTAAAAAGAACTTTCAAAGTCGGAATTATGGAAACCATTCCCAATGTCGAGAACAGGGCATAAAATATATTGAATACAATGTTTAAAATAACATTATTCTTATACTTTAGTGCAAAAGGAATTAATTTTTTTAGGTTACTATCCATTAGTTTAATTGCATTTCTGAAATTATGTTTGCGATTTTAGTATCTAAAAATATTTCAGCAGCTGCAATTTCTTTCAAACTTTCTATTGCTGTATTTACACTGAAGTAGAATTTTATTTTTGGCTCTGTTCCACTTGGACGCGCACAAATTTTAGAGCCATCTTCTAAATAATAAATCAACACATCTGATTTGGGAATATTTAATGTTTCAGTTTCTTGGGTCAATAAGTTTCGAGCAGTTGAATTTTGATAATCTTCCACCATAATCACTCGTTGGCCATTGATTTCAGAAACTGGATTTTCTCGCATAGCAATCATCATTTGCTTTATTTCATCAGCACCTTCAATTCCTTTTTTTGTGATTGAAATAAGGTTCTCTTTATAAAAACCAAAGTTAACATATAATTGCTGTAATTCTTGATACACCGAACTTCCTTTTTCCTTGGCTTGAGCAGCAATTTCACACATTAATAAAATAGCACTAATTGCATCTTTATCACGAACCGCATCGCCAACCATATAGCCAAAACTTTCTTCTCCACCACCAATGAATTTTAGTTGCGGAAAATCTTTTATAAACTTAGCTATCCATTTAAAACCTGTCAGTCCTACTTTGCATTCTACATTATAAGCTGATGCTAATTCCATCAACATAGGAGTAGAAACGATGGTAGAGCCAATGAATTGTTTGCCGTCAATTTTTTCAGCTTTTTTCCATTGTTCTAATAGATAGTGTGTCATTACAACCATAGTTTGATTGCCGTTTAACAATTGCATTTGGCCTTCATTATTTCTTACTGCAACCCCAAGTCTATCGCTATCAGGATCTGTCCCAAAGACGATGTCTGCATTTGTTTTTTCGGCCAAATCTAGTGCCATAGTCAATGCTTCTGGCTCTTCTGGGTTTGGAGATTTAACTGTTGGAAAATCGCCATTTGGTTCGGCTTGTTCCGAAACAATATTCACATCGGGATAACCAGCTTTTGCTAAAACTGTTGGGACTACTTTTATAGATGTTCCGTGTAATGAAGTGTAGACAATCTTTAATGTTTCTTTTGCTTTAGTAGCAGTATTAAAGCTAGCATTGGCAAGTGTTGAATTGATAAAAGCAGTGTCAACTTGGGTATCAATATATTCAATTAAACTTTCGTTGGCATCAAACTTAATTTCACTGTATTTCAACTCTTCAATCACCTGAATGATTTCCTCATCTTCGGGCGGAACTAATTGCCCACCATCTTGCCAATACACTTTATATCCATTGTATTCAGGTGGATTATGAGATGCAGTTAATACAATTCCAGCATGACAATTTAGGTGTTTTAAAGCAAAAGACAATTCTGGAGTTGGTCGCATTTCGGAAAACAAGAACACTTTAATGCCATTAGCCGAAAAAACATCGGCAACTACTTTTCCTAAAGTATCACTATTATGACGGCAATCATAGGCAATAACTACTTTTAATTGTTCTCCTGGGAATGATTTTTTCAAATAATCTGATAATCCTTGTGTGTTTTTACCTAGCGTGTATTTATTGATACGATTAGTTCCAACTCCCATAATCCCGCGCATTCCACCAGTTCCGAATTCCAAATTTTTATAGAAACTTTCTTCTAAGTTTTTTGGAGAAGAAGTCATCATTACTTTGATTTCATCTTGTGTTTTTTGGTCAAATGTTGGTGTTAACCATTCATTTACTTTGTCTAGTATGTTTTGTTCGATGTGCATTTATAAATTATTTTTTATAACCTATTTTATTTCTGTCAGTTTCTTTTTTTTGATTCTTATCCTTATCAACTAAGTAATTTAGTGCTTTGTAAATATCGGGAAATTGACTTTCAATTTCTTCTATTCTAGTTTTTAATTCAGAATATGTTAAAGAAAATTGTCTGATAGTTACAAATGCTCTAATGATTGAAATATTTATTGCTATCGCTCTTTCACTATTCAAAACACTAGAAAGCATTGCAATTCCTTGTTCTGTAAAGGCAAAAGGCATGTATCTATTTCCTCCACGGTTTGAGGACGCAATTTGCGACCTCAAACTATTGAATTCAATTTCTGTAAGTTCAAACATGAAATCATCTGGAAAACGAGTGATATTTCTTCTGATGGCTTCTTTAAGTCTCTTGTTTTCAACATTATAAAGTAAAGACAAATCAAAATCGAGCATAACTTTAACTCCTCTGATTTCAAATATTTTATTTTGAATAACCTCTAATTCCATATTTTTAGAATAGTTGAGGTCACAATTTGTGACCTTAAAAATTAAATTTCTAAGTGTTATATTTTATGATTTCAAAACTTTTACAAATTAACCTCTTTATCAATTTTATAACGTTTCTCGTTGTTTTTTGTTCTTAAAATTATTTCGCCTAAAAATCCTGCTAAAAATAATTGAGAACCTATAATCATGGATGTTAAAGCTATATAAAATAGTGGGTTTTGGGCTACTAAAATAGTAGGTTCGTGAAACACATATAATTTCAATAATTTTAAAGAAATTATAAACCCAGTCGATAAAAATCCAATAAGAAACATTATCAAACCGCCTAAACCAAAAAGATGCATAGGTCTTTTGCCATAACGAGATAAAAACCAGATTGTGATTAAATCTAGAAATCCATTTATAAAACGGCTCATGCCAAACTTAGATTCCCCATATTTTCTTGCTTGATGTTTGACTACTTTTTCACCTATTTTTGAAAAGCCAGCATTTTTTGCCAAGACAGGAATATAGCGATGCATTTCACCAGAAACTTCTATATTTTTAATTACTATGTTTTTGTAGGCTTTCAATCCACAATTGAAATCATTCAATTGAACTCCCGAGGTTTTGCGTGCTGCCCAATTAAAAAGTTTGGAAGGTAGATTTTTTGTAACCACTGAATCATAACGTTTCTTTTTCCAACCGGAAACCAAATCATAATTTTGATTGATAATCATGTTGTACAAATCTGGAATTTCATCTGGACTGTCTTGTAAATCCGCATCCATTGTAATTACAACATCGCCTTTGGCTTTAGCAAATCCTGCATGCAATGCTTGAGATTTTCCAAAATTTCTTTGAAAATGAATTCCTTTTACATTGGAGTTTTCGTTTGAAAGTTGTTCAATTATTTCCCATGAATTATCAGAACTTCCATCGTCAATGAAAATAACTTCATAAGAATAGTTATGGGAAGTCATTACTTTGACAATCCATTGGTGTAATTCAGGTAAGGATTCCTGCTCGTTAAGAAGCGGAATGATTATGGATAGATTCATTTATAATCCTTCGTTCGATTTTGATTTAAAAATAGCCGCTAAAATTAATCCGAAAATAGCACTAACTACTAAACCAATTGCATAACCCATCGATAGGCTACTTAGTGAATAATTATCGGTTTCTGCAGCTTTTTGCATTGCTTCATTCACAGTTGATGCTGGAGCTCCAAATTTCTCCATCACCTCAGAAGTATATTTCAAAGTAATTTCTTTGAGAGTTTCTTTGGCTTGGGGATCAATTAAATTGAATAAAATATAATAATAAACGTTAGAAATTAATGAACCTATTGCAGCAGCTATAAAATATACCGTAAAACCCTCTTTGAAGGTCATAGTTCCTAAATCTTTTTTTGTTTTTTTTACCAAGATTACACCAATAATAATTGTTATTACTATAGCAGCAGTTCCAAACCACCAACTTGTAAATAACTTTAAATCAATAGCATAAATAGCTGTTGTAAAAAGCACTGAAAATAATCCTAAGATAATTCCAAAAGTAATTCCGTTTTTCTTAATAATTTCATTCATGGTTTTTTAGGTTTAAATTATTTAACAAATATAGTAATTCCATTATTACTACATATTAAGTGTTTAACAATTAAAAAAAGTTACATAATGGTTTGATTTTTGGAAAATAGTTGTATTTTTGCACACTCAATTAAAAAAAGAATTAATAAAAGTTGTAGCTAGTTTATACCTTCTAGAGTGGAAGCTTCAAAACAAACTACTTCATAACAATAAAAGATTTACAAAATGAAAAAAGGAATTCACCCAGAAAATTACAGATTAGTTGCTTTCAAAGACATGTCAAATGAAGATGTTTTTATCACTAAATCAACAGTAGAAACAAAAGAAACTATCACACACGAAGGTGTTGAATATCCAGTTTACAAAATGGAGATTTCTAGAACTTCTCACCCTTTTTACACAGGTAAATCTAAACTTATTGATACTGCAGGACGTATTGATAAATTTAAAACTAAATACGCTAAACACGGTAAATAATAGTTTCAGTGTTCAAATTTTAGGAGAACCATTCACGAAAGTGAGTGGTTTTTTTATTGATTTAATCTAAAATAAACTTTGTAACTTTGAACGCATATCTTATAAAAAGCCACCAAAATGAACTATATATTATTTGACGGAACAGTTCGTAATGCCTTATTGCCTTTTACTTTCACAAGACCAGTTGCAGATATCAGAGTTGGAATATTAACCATTCGAGAAAAATGGGAAAAATATTTAGGCTATACTACAACTACTTTAACAGAAGAATACCTTTCTGAAAAATTTCCAATGGTAGAAATGGAAAAGAATGTTATGATCAATGCTTCTTTTTTACCAAATGATATTTTAGTTGAAATGGTAAAAAGTTTAGAAAAAAATCAAGCTATTTTTCAAGGAGATGATGTTATTGCTTTTTATACTAATGATACTCAGGAAGAAGTCGATTTTGATAGTTATGAAATAGTAGATTTCAGCGAGGAGTGTATAAAAATTCAGCATACTTGGGATATTTTTGCCAAAAATGATGTAGCACTCAGAGAAGATTTTGAGTTGATTACTGAAGACAGAAAATCACAACCAATACCAAAAAGTGTCAATGTAATTGCGCCAGAAAATATTTTTATAGAAGAAGGAGCAAAGTTAGAATTCGTGACTTTAAACGCCTCAACGGGTCCAATATACATTGGAAAAAATGCTGAAATTATGGAAGGTTCTGTTATTCGCGGACCATTTGCTTTATGTGAATTTGGTAGAGTAAAACTCGCTTCAAAAGTTTATGGTGCTACAACAGTTGGGCCACATTCTGTTATTGGAGGTGAAGTAAGCAATTCTGTATTTTTTGGCTATTCTAATAAAGGTCACGATGGGTTTTTGGGAAATGCTGTTTTGGGTGAATGGTGTAATATTGGTGCAGATAGTAATAATTCTAATTTAAAGAACAACTACGAAGAAGTGCGATTGTGGAGTTATGAAACCGAAGGATTTGCACGAACTGGTTTGCAGTTTTGCGGTTTAATGATGGGCGATCATAGTAAATGTGGTATCAATACGATGTTCAATACTGGAACAGTAGTTGGTGTAAGTGCAAACATTTTTGGAGCAGGATTCCCACGCAATTTTGTACCAAGTTTTTCTTGGGGTGGAGCTTCGGGATTTACTACTTATTTAACAAGCAAAGCTTTCCAAACTGCCAAATTAGTTATGGCTCGCCGACAAGTAGAATTTTCTGAAGTAGATGCTAAAATTTTGGAGCATGTTTTTGAAGCAACTAAAAAATATAGAAAAGAGTAAATTAATTGGAAGATAATTTACATTTTCAATTTTTCAAATTGATTAATTTCCAAATTAATATATCTTTGCCTACTCAATTTTTTGACAACGATTTCATCAATTGAGCTAACTTATGGAACAAAAAAAGAAAGTAGCATTCTATACTTTGGGATGCAAATTGAATTTCTCTGAAACGTCTACCATCGCGAGAAATTTTCAAGACGAAGGTTTTGACAGAGTAGACTTTGAAGAAGTAGCCGATATTTATGTAATAAATACCTGTTCGGTTACCGAAAATGCCGATAAACAATTCAAACAAGTAGTAAAAAAAGCTATGAAACTCAACGAAAAAGCATTCGTTGCTGCTCTCGGTTGTTATGCGCAATTAAAACCCGAAGAATTAGCTGCTATAGATGGTGTTGATTTGGTTCTAGGTGCAACTGAAAAGTTTAAAATAACTAATTATATTAATGACTTGTCCAAAAATGATATGGGCGTAGTACATTCTTGTGAAATAGAAGAAGCTGATTTTTATGTGGGTAGTTATTCTATAGGTGATAGAACTCGTGCTTTTCTGAAAGTGCAAGATGGTTGTGATTATAAATGTACTTATTGTACCATTCCGTTAGCTAGAGGAATTTCTAGAAGCGATGCCTTAGAAAATGTTTTAAAAAACGCCTATGATATTTCAAAACAAGGGATAAAAGAAATCGTTTTAACAGGCGTAAACATTGGCGATTATGGAAAAGGCGAATTTGGCAACAAAAAACATGAACATACTTTTCTAGATTTGGTAAAAGCATTAGATGAAGTTGAAGGTATTGAACGTTTGCGTATTTCTTCCATTGAGCCGAATCTTTTGAAAAACGAAACCATAGAATTTGTCGCTCAAAGTAGAACTTTTGTACCTCATTTTCATGTTCCGTTGCAAAGTGGAAGTAATGAAATCTTGAAGAAAATGAAGCGTCGCTATTTGCGAGAAGTTTATACTGACAGAGTTTTAAATATTCGCAAAGTAATGCCTCATGCATGTATTGGAGTTGACGTTATAGTTGGTTTTCCTGGAGAAACTGACGAACATTTTTTGGAAACGTATAATTTTTTAAACGACATGGATATTTCCTATTTACATGTTTTCACCTATTCCGAAAGAGATAATACAGAAGCCACCGAAATGACAGATGTTGTGCCAATGAATGTTCGCAATAAACGCAGTAAAATGCTTCGTGGATTATCGGTAAAAAAACGGCGTGCTTTTTATGAAAGTCAAATAGGAACTAACCGAACAGTTTTATTTGAAAGTGAAAACAAGGAAGGCTATATTCACGGTTTTACCGAAAACTACGTAAAAGTAAAAACACCTTGGAATCCAGAATTCGTCAATACTTTACATGCTATCAATTTGACTAAGATTGATGAAGAAGGAAGTGTGAGAATAGAATTTTTAAATGTTAAAGCTTAACAAATAAATCCGATATATAAAACTCTTATGCTATTATATTTTAATTCCTGGAGGAAGCAAATCTTTATATTGAGTATTTTTTCTGAAGAAAAGAGCAATTTTTGGTAAAATAGGAACTACTTTGAGCTTACGCTCATAGGCAATTTCCATAATGTTTTTCAATAAATCAGAGATAAAGTCTTCATCTTCAAAACCCTCAAAAGTAGTTATTCTTGTTAGGAATATTTTCTTTTCTTGAAATGAATATTCTACAGAAATTAATTTGCCATTAATCAAAGTTTCAAATTGGCGTGCAAAAGTATTATCTTTAATTTCCATTTTTTCTGAAATTAATGTATCGTTCATCATTAAGTGAAATTAAAAGGATTAATTTTATGCAAATTTACTAAATATTAACGAGTTTACAGTTGTTTTATGTCTAAAATTAATGTTTATTTTATGTCTGGAATGGCAGCAAATTCAACTATTTTTGAAAGGATTCAATTGCCAACAGCTATTTTTGAAATGCATTTCCTTGAATGTTTTCTTCCAGAACGTCTAAAACAATTAATAAATTATGCGCTGCTTTAATTATTTAAAATAAATACATATTGTTAAATGATTATTTGCTTAAAATTATAATGGAAAACTACTAATTACCGCTCAATTTCGTAGTTTTACCCTATGAAAAATGAAAAGATTATGAAAACGAATAAACCCTTTATTACTACACTTTTTTTTGTTGTTGTCTCTGGATTTCTAATTTTTGCAATAACTGGCAATAATAAAGATAGAGTAATGCACGAAGGAACAGCCATGTTTTTTCCGGAATCAATTGATTTTGCAGGTGAAAACACTCCATTAAAAATCACTGACGTTACAGAACGTTTGGATAGAGAACTATTAATAAATGCTAATCTTGATGCTACTACAGCATTGATTATAAAAAGGGCTAATCGTGTTTTTCCAATTATAGAGCCAATATTGAAACAATATAATGTGCCTGATGACTTCAAATATTTAGCGGTTATTGAAAGTGGTTTGACTAATGCGGTTTCTGGTTCTGGAGCAAAAGGAGTTTGGCAATTTATGCCAGAAAGTGCAAAAGAAAAAGGAATGGAGGTAAACGATATTATAGATGAACGCTATCATTTAGAAAAATCAACTATAGCTGCTTGTAAATATTTATTGGCAGCCAAAGATAAGTTTGGTTCATGGACATTAGCTGCTGCTGCTTATAATGGCGGGATGAGTGGAATTTCAAAAAAAATTGAAGAGCAAAAAGTAACAGATTATTATGATTTAGCTTTAACCGAAGAAACTTCGCGTTATGTTTTTAGAATATTAGCTTTAAAAGAAATTATGAAAAATCCAGAGAAATATGGTTTTAGTATTTTTTCTAGCGATTTATATGCCCCAATACCAACAAAAAAAGTAGAAGTAGACAGTACAATTATTGATTTAGCAGAATTTGCTTTTTCTCAGGGCATAAATTATAAAATATTAAAAATTCATAATCCTTGGCTAAGAGATAAAAAATTACTCAATCCAACTAAGAAAAAATATGAAATTCAAATTCCATTGAGTGGATTCTAACATTTTTTACAGATTAATCAAATTAAAACACTTAAAATTAGGATTTAATTTTTTATCATACATTTTATTAATTTATTAATAAAAATTCAATTATTTACAATAATTTTTGAATTAAAATTTGCAACTATTCAATAATCAAATACATTTGTAAAAAATAAATCAATAAAAAATGTCAATAATTTCAAGCATCTTCGTTAATAATATCATTGAGGTAATATTACTTTAATAGGAAGATGATTGTATAGTAAATATAAATTTAGCCTTCCTAGTTGGAAGGTTTTTTTTTAAAATATAAGATGAATAAATTAGTAGTTATAATTATTATCGTGATTATTATTCGTTTTATATGACGAGTAAGGATTATAGTACAGTATAGTAAACCTTTCTCAATCAAAATAGAGGAAGGTTTTTTTAATCAAAATTTTAGAGTATGTATTTTAACGAACAAACAATAATTTATTTAAACGGTGATTTTGTCAATGCAAATGATGCCAATTCTAATCTTTACCTACAAACTTTACATTATGGCTATGGGGTTTTCGAAGGAATGAGAGCTTATGATACAGGAAATGGAGTTAGTGTTTTTAAAATAAAAGAACATTACGAGCGATTCAAAAATTCATGTGAATTAATCAATATTCCTTTTGAATACGATATTCAAGACTTAATCAATCAAACCTATAAAGTATTAGAGCTAAATAATTTCAAAGATGCCTATGTTCGACCATTAATTTTTTGTGGGCCAAATATGAGTTTGACAAGACCTAATAGTGTTTCTATTATGATTTGCTGTTGGGAATGGGGAGCCTATTTAGGGGATAATTTATTAAATGTTACTATATCTTCTTTCAGTAGGCCACATCCTAAATCAACAAAAATTGAAGCAAAAGTATGTGGACATTATGTAAACTCAATACTTGCAGTTACTGAAGCTAAAGACAAAGGATTTGATGAAGCCATTCTCCTCGATACCGAAGGTTTTTTAGCGGAAGGTCCAGGGTCAAATTTATTTTTTGAGAAAGAGGGTAAGCTATTCACTCCGAAAACAGGAAATATTTTACCAGGAATTACAAGAGCAACCGTAATTGAATTATGTAAAAATTTAGAAATTGAAGTAGTAGAAGGAGAATTTTTGCCACAAGATTTAGCTAATGCTGATGGTGCTTTTCTTTGCGGAACAGCTGCTGAAATTATTGGCTTACAATCGTTAGAAAAGAATAATTTTTCAAAAAACTGGCACGACACTCTTGGAAAAAAAGTACAAACTGCTTATAAAAATTTAGTTTTAGAAAAAGAACTATAAAGAAACAAAATACTAATGGAATTAAATAAATATAGTAAAACCGTTACGCAAGATCCAACACAGCCTGCTGCTCAAGCGATGTTGTATGGAATTGGTTTGAATGATGCTCAATTGGCTCAGCCATTTATCGGGATTGCATCCATGGGTTATGATGGGAATACATGTAACATGCATCTCAACCACTTGGCCTCATATATTAAAGTTGAAGTAAATGCTACTGATATGGTAGGCTTACTTTTTAATACTATTGGAATTAGTGATGGAATTACCAATGGAACTGACGGAATGCGATACTCATTAGTTAGTAGGGAAGTAATTGCTGATAGTATTGAGAGTGTAGTTGCAGCACATTATTATGATGCAGTAATAGCCGTTCCAGGTTGTGATAAAAATATGCCAGGAGCAATTATTGCAATGGGAAGATTAAATAGACCATCAATTATGGTGTATGGAGGAACGATTGCGCCTGGAAAATACCAAGGAAAAGATTTGAATATCGTTTCAGCATTTGAAGCTTTTGGGGAAAAAATTGCCGGAAAAATATCTGATGAAGAATTCAAAGGAATTATCAAAAATTCATGTCCAGGAGCTGGTGCTTGTGGCGGCATGTATACCGCAAACACTATGGCAATAGCTATTGAAGCTCTTGGAATGAGTTTGCCTTATTCAAGTTCAAATCCAGCTGTGAGTAATGAAAAGATTGAAGAATGCAAAAAATCAGCACATTTCATAAAAATATTATTAAAAAAGAATATTTGTCCAAAAGACATTATGACTTTTAAAGCTTTCGAAAACGCAATTACAACGTTGATTGCACTTGGAGGAAGTACAAATGCTGTGTTACATATCATTGCAATGGCAAAAAGTGTTGGAGTAAAAATCACTCAAGACGATATTCAAAGAATAAGTAATACAACACCTTTAATAGCTGATTTTAAACCAGGCGGAAATTATCTTATGCAAAATCTTCACGAAAAAGGTGGTGTTCCAATGGTATTAAAATATTTACTAACCAAAGGAAAATTACATGGCGATTGTATTACAGTTACCGGAAAAACATTAGCTGAAAACCTAGAAAATGTAGTTGATATTAACTTTGAAAATCAAAACATTATTCGTCCATTAGAAAATCCAATTAAAGAAACGGGCCATCTTCAAATTCTTTATGGAAATCTAGCAACAAAAGGTTCGGTTGCAAAAATCACTGGAAAAGAAGGAGAAAAATTTGTCGGTCCAGCCAAAGTTTTTGATGGCGAAAAAGAACTAATTCAAGGTATTGAAGACAAGAAAATTCAACCAGGCGATGTAATTGTTATCCGATATGTCGGACCAAAAGGCGGACCAGGAATGCCCGAAATGCTTAAACCAACTTCTGCAATTATAGGTGCTGGTTTAGGGAAAACAGTCGCCTTAATCACAGATGGAAGATTTAGTGGAGGAACTCATGGTTTTGTTGTTGGACACATCACTCCAGAAGCTTTTGATGGAGGAACAATTGCATTAGTTACTAACGGCGACATTATTGAACTTGATGCTGTTTCTAATACAATCAATTTAAAAGTATCCGATTTAGAATTAGAAGAAAGAAGAAAAAAACTTGTAATTCCACCGCTAAAAGTTTCTAATGGAGTGCTATATAAATATGTAAAATTGGTTAAAGATGCCTCAGAAGGTTGTGTAACCGATGAAGACTAAAATACAAATATTATGAAAACATTACAAGTTGATACTATTGATAAGACAGAAAAACAACCGATAACAACCTCAGGAAGTTTAGCAGTAATTGATGCACTATTATCTGAAGAAGTTGATGTCATTTTTGGTTATCCCGGTGGCGCAATTATGCCAATTTATGATGCACTATTTGATTTTAAAGACAAATTAAATCATATACTGGTTCGTCACGAGCAAGGTGCAATACATGCTGCTCAGGGTTATGCCAGAGTGAGCGGAAAAACAGGTGTTGTTTTTGCAACAAGTGGACCAGGCGCAACCAATTTAGTTACAGGTTTAGCTGATGCTCTCATAGATTCAACCCCATTAGTTTGTATTACGGGACAAGTTTTTGCTCATTTATTAGGAACGGACGCATTTCAAGAAACTGATATTATCAATATTACTACACCAATTACCAAATGGAATTATCAAATAACAGATGCAAAAGAAATTCCTGAAATTTTAGCTAAAGCTTTTTATATTGCAAAAACAGGTCGACCTGGACCAGTTTTAATTGATATTACCAAAAATGCGCAACTTCAACTTTTTGATTATATTGGATACAGATCATGTATTCATGTTAGAAGTTATCGGCCAAAACCAACTGTAAGATTGGATTACATTGAAAAAGCAGCGGCTATTATTGATCAAGCAAAAAAGCCTTTTATTATCTATGGTCAAGGAGTTTTATTGGGCAATGCCGAAAATGAATTTCTTGCTTTTATCGAAAAATCTGGAATACCAACAGCTTGGACAATTATGGGAATGAGTGCTATTCCTACTGATCATCCTCTTGCAGTAGGAATGTTAGGAATGCATGGAAATTATGGGCCCAATTATTTAACCAATGAATGCGATGTATTAATTGCCGTTGGAATGCGTTTTGACGACAGAGTAACTGGTCGATTAGATAAATATGCAAAACAAGCGAAAGTTATTCATTTTGATATAGATCCTGCCGAAATTGACAAAAACGTTCAAACAACAGTTCCTGTTTGGGGAGATTGTAAAGAAACCTTGCCTTTGCTAACCGATTTAATTAAAAGAAAATCTCATTCCGAATGGTTTAAAGAATTTGAAATCAAAAAAGAAAAAGAAACCACGACCTTAATTCAAAAAGAATTAAACCCTACTCAAGGAGGATTGACCATGGGTGAAGTTATTAATGTTCTCAATGAATTGACAAATGGCGATGCAGTAATTGTAACCGACGTGGGTCAACATCAAATGGTGGCTTGTCGTTATGCCAAGCAAAATAAAACCCGGAGCAATATTACTAGTGGCGGATTAGGCACTATGGGATTCGCTCTTCCTGCTGCCATTGGCGCAAAATTTGGTGCCCCAGAGCGTCAAGTTATAGCCATCATGGGTGATGGTGGAGCACAAATGAACATTCAGGAATTGGGCACTATAATGCAGTTTAAACCAAATGTAAAAATATTAATCTTAAACAATAGTTTCCTAGGAATGGTGCGTCAATGGCAAGAATTATTTCATGAAAAACGGTATTCGTTTACTGATATTCAAAGTCCTGATTTTGTTAAAGTAGCTAATGCCTATACTATTGCGGGTAAACATCTTTCAAAAAGAGAAGAATTAAGAGAGAGTTTGAAAGAAATGCTAGATTATCCAAGTTCATTTCTATTAGAAGTGGCTGTAATTCATGAGGATAATGTTTTTCCAATGGTTCCACAAGGAAAAGGAGTTGCAGAAATTGTATTAAGTAAAGAAGAAATCTAAAAGATACTCATTATGAAAAAAGAATTTACACTGACAATTTATACTGAAAATCAAGTTGGATTACTCAATAAAATTGCAATTATATTTTCTAGAAGAAAGATAAACCTAGAAAGCTTAAATACTTCTCCTAGTGAAATAGAAGGAATTTATCGATTTACCATTGTAGTAATTGAAACAGAAACTGTTGTTAAAAACATAGTGCGTCAACTAGAAAAAATGGTTGATGTTTTCAAAGTGTTTTACAATACTAATGACGAAATCATTTGGCAACAAATGGCCTTATATAAAGTGCCTACTTCTGTAATTATAAAAGATGTAAAAGTAGAAAGATTGCTTAGAGAATTTGGTGCAAATGCTGTAGTAATTCGAGAAGATTATACTGTTTTTGAAACTACAGGTCAGTATGAAGAAATAGATAATTTGCTAAAAGAATTAGGCAAATATGGATTAATTGAATTTGTTCGAAGTTCAAGGATTGCGATTATCAAATCGAGTGAAGGAGTTCACAAGAAAGTACTAGATATGGAAAAAAATGATCCAACTAAAAAACCTATAAACAACGAATTCCTAAATCATAAAAGCATGATTTTCGAAATGTAAATTTTCAATTTAAATAAAAATTAATACTAAAAATAAAAAAAATAAACAATGTCAAATTATTTCAATTCACTTCCTCATCGACTAAAAGTTCAAGAATTAGGAAAATGTGATTTTATGCAAAGCTCTGAATTTGCAAACGGTGTTACACAACTTAAAGGAAAGAAAATAGTAATCATTGGATGCGGCGCACAAGGTTTAGCACAAGGACAAAACCTTCGCGATAGTGGATTACATGTTGCTTACGCATTGCGTAAAGAAGCTATTGATAATAAAAGAGTATCCTTTGTAAACGCAACCGAAAATGGTTTTGAAGTGGGAACTTTTGAAGAAATAATTCCAACAGCCGATTTAGTATCCAATTTAGCACCCGATAAGCAGCACACACCGGTTATAAAAAAAATTGTCCCTTTGATGAAAAAAGGGGCGTGTTTGTCTTATTCACATGGATTTAATATAGTGGAAGAAGGAATGCAAATTAGGGAAGATATCACCGTGGTTATGATTGCGCCCAAATCACCTGCATCCGAAGTTCGAGCCGAATATTTGAGAGGTTTTGGTGTGCCAACACTAATCGCAGTTCACTCTGACAATGATCCAAATGGCGATGGTTTAGAAATTGCCAAAGCCTATTGCGTAGGAACTGGTGGACATAAAGCAGGTGTTTTGCTGTCATCGTTTGTTGCCGAAGTGAAATCGGATTTGATGGGTGAACAAACCATTCTTTGTGGCTTGTTACAAACAGGTTCGATTTTGAGTTTTAACAAAATGATTGAAAAAGGTATCGATGCTGGTTATGCTTCAAAACTAGTGCAATATGGCTGGGAAGTGATTACCGAAGCGCTAAAAATTGGTGGTATTACCAATATGATGGATCGACTTTCAAACCCTGCAAAAATCGAAGCATTCAAATTGGCGGATGAACTAAAAATTATTATGACTCCATTATTTAACAAGCATATGGACGATATTTTATCTGGTTATTTTTCAAAAACCATGATGGAAGATTGGGCAAATGGAGATAAAAATCTATTCACTTGGCGAGAAGCTACAGGTGAAACAAATTTTGAAAAAACAGCTGCTGGAAATATTGAAATAACTGAGCAGGAATATTTTGACAATGCAACTTTAATGGTGGCATTTGTAAAATCGGGTGTAGAATTGGCTTATGAAACGATGACTTCTGCAGGAATTAAAAACGAGTCAGCATACTACGAATCGTTACATGAAACACCATTAATTGCAAATACCATTGCTCGAAAAAAATTGTTTGAAATGAATCGTGTTATTTCAGATACAGCAGAATATGGTTGTTATTTGTTTGATCATGCCTGTAAGCCTCTATTGTCTGATTTCATGAAAAAAATTGATACTAATTTGATAGGTAAAAACTTTAATTTGACAGTAAATACCAATGTAGATAATTTTGAATTGGTGCACGTTAATGCCGCTATTCGAAATCATTCCATAGAAAAATGTGGAGCAGAGTTACGTGAAGCCATGACCGCAATGAAAAAAGTCGTTGAATAAAAAGTATCTCCAATCCTAGCAAGTATTAAAATGAATTTATTTGATGAAATAGTAAAAGCAAAAACTCTGTTAGATGGAATTGTTCAAACAACCCCATTAGCTGAAAGCATGAATTTATCTGATGAATTTAATGCGTCAATTTTACTTAAACGTGAAGACTTGCAAGTGGTCAGGTCCTATAAAATAAGGGGTGCTTACAACAAAATAAGTTCGCTTTCGGATGCCGAAAAAAAGCAGGGAATTGTATGTGCAAGTGCAGGAAATCATGCTCAAGGTGTTGCCTATTCTTGTAATATACTCCAAATTCATGGTGTGATTTACATGCCAAAAACAACACCAAAACAAAAAATCAAGCAAGTACAATTGTTTGGAAAATCCTTTGTAGAAATTGTCTTAATTGGTGATACTTTTGATGATGCTTATGCTTTTGCAATAGAAAATGCAGCTGAAAATTTTAAGCAATTTATCCATCCTTTTGACGATTACAAGGTTATTGCTGGTCAAGGAACAGTTGGTTTAGAGATTTTAAGTAAAAGTCATATACCCATAGATTATGTTTTTGTTCCTGTTGGTGGTGGCGGATTAGCAGCAGGACTGTCAACTGTTTTTAGAGAATTAAGTCCAAAAACAAAAATCATTGGCATTGAGCCTGAAGGTGCACCAGCAATGAAAACAGCTATAGAAAATGGAGAAAATAGTCCTTTAGAAACCATTGATAAATTTGTTGATGGTGCAGCTGTGAAACAAGTTGGGGATTTAACTTTTAAAATTTGTAAAGATACTCTTGATGATATTATACTTGTTCCCGAAGGAAAAGTGTGTACTACTATTTTGAGATTGTACAACGAAGAAGCTATGGTTGTTGAGCCAGCTGGAGCATTAGCTATTGCTGCGTTAGATTTTTATAGAGATAAAATCAAAGGAAAAAATGTAGTTTGCATTGTAAGCGGAAGTAATAATGACATAGAAAGAACTGCCGAAATTAAAGAACGTTCACTTCTATACGAAGGATTAATGCACTATTTTATGATACAATTTCCTCAGCGTCCAGGAGCACTTAAAGAATTTGTAAATAATATTTTAGGTGTAGATGACGATATAACCTATTTTCAATTTGCCAAGAAAAATAGTAGAGAAGTGGGTTCAGTTGTAGTTGGTTTAGAACTAAAAAATAAAAATGATATTATTGCAATAAAAGAAAAAATGAATAGAAATGGGTTTCAATTTCAATATCTTAATGAAAAAGAAGATTTGTTTGCTCAGATAATTGGGTAAATAAAAAAGCCTCTTAAAATGAATATGCCCCAAAAAGTCAGACACTATTTGGGGCATTTTTTATTAATTTAAAATTGCAATTATATTTTCTTCATTTGATCTTTCATCATCTTGATTTGATCTTTTAGCATGCCTTGTTTGTCCAATTTTTTTGCTTCGTTTAACAAATTTGTAGCTTCTAACTTTCTTCGTCTTGACATAGCAACTCCGGCCAAATTTAATTTGGCAACGGCCAAATCCATATCCATATTTAATCCCAATTCAATCGCTTTTTTGAAATATTTTTCAGACTGTGTTAAATTGGTTTGCGAAAGCATTAACCCATGAAGGTAATTGTAATACCCCTGTTGTTTTCTTACCAATGCCGTTTCGGGATTTTTAATTTTATCCAACCATACTTTTGCACCAGCAAAATCTTGTTTTCTAAGTTTTAAGAATGCCAAAAGGATGTATTCGTTTTTGTAGTAAAGAAAAATCGGAATTGCTGTCAATAGCAGTAAAAAAATACCATTGCCAATATTTCCTTCGGCAAATTGCCAAACACTAGTGGCAACAATAAGTACAGCCAATATTAATTTTATAAATCTATGAAACATAATTATTATTTTTTTATGATGGCAAAGGTAATAAAAGGATTTGAAAATATTTTTATAAAACTACTTGCTAGAAAAAAAAAGGTTTGTATATTTGCACTCGGTTTAAAAAGAGCCGTATTACCAAAGAAATTAATACACGATTTTAAAGATATAAAGCAATGAGCAAAAGAACGTTTCAACCATCAAAAAGAAAAAGAAGAAATAAGCACGGATTTATGGACAGAATGGCTTCTGCAAATGGAAGAAAAGTCCTTGCCCGTCGTAGAGCAAAAGGAAGACACAAATTAACAGTATCTTCTGAACCAAGACATAAAAAATAATGATTATCAAATAATCAATATTAAGCCGTTACTTTTATTAGTAACGGCTTTTTTTATAGCTTGTTTATAAATATTAATAAGTTTTAAAGTTCATTTTTTCTATTTCATATCAAACACATTATTTTTGACAAACAACATAAACTACAAAAAAAACAACACAACAACATGCCAAAAGATAATTCTATTAAATCAGTTTTAATTATTGGTTCTGGGCCAATTGTCATCGGACAAGCCTGCGAATTTGATTATGCAGGTTCACAATCTGCTCGTTCCATTAGAGAAGAAGGAATCGAAGTAATTTTGATTAATTCTAATCCGGCAACCATCATGACTGACCCATCCATGGCAGATCATATTTATTTGTTGCCATTGACTACCAAATCCATTATCCAAATTTTAAAAGATCATCCACAAATCGACTCGGTTTTACCAACAATGGGTGGACAAACAGCTTTAAACCTTTGTTTGGAAGCTGATGAAAAAGGAATTTGGAAAGATTTTGGCGTAAAGCTTATTGGTGTAGATGTAAATGCCATCAACATTACTGAAGACAGAGAACAGTTCAAACAACTTTTAAAGAAAATAAACGTACCATCAGCACCAGCAGAAATTTGCACTTCGTTCCTTCGTGGCAAAGAAATTGCTCAAGAATTTGGTTTTCCGCTGGTGATTCGACCTTCGTTTACACTTGGTGGCACCGGAGCAGCAATAGTATACCACAAAGAAGATTTTGCAGAGAAACTAACTTACGGTTTAGAAATGTCTCCTATTCATGAAGTGTTGATTGATAAAGCATTAATGGGTTGGAAAGAATACGAATTAGAATTATTACGCGATAAAAACGACAACGTAGTCATTATTTGTTCCATCGAAAATATGGACCCAATGGGAATTCATACAGGAGATTCAATTACCGTTGCGCCAGCCATGACTTTATCGGATACTACTTTTCAAAAAATGCGCGATTATGCTATCCTGATGATGCGTTCCATCGGGAATTTTGCTGGAGGTTGTAACGTTCAATTTGCCGTTTCCCCAGACGAAAAAGAAGATATTGTTGCCATTGAAATCAATCCACGGGTTTCTCGTTCCTCAGCTTTAGCATCAAAAGCAACAGGTTATCCTATTGCAAAAGTAGCGTCAAAATTAGCTTTAGGATACCATCTTGATGAATTGCCAAATCAAATTACCAAATCGACTTCTGCCTTATTCGAACCCACTTTAGATTACGTTATTGTGAAAATTCCACGTTGGAACTTTGATAAATTTGAAGGAGCAGACAGAACTTTAGGATTGCAAATGAAATCTGTAGGTGAAGTGATGGGAATTGGTCGTTCGTTTCAAGAAGCGCTTCACAAAGCCACACAATCATTAGAAATAAAACGTAACGGACTTGGTGCTGACGGAAAAGGATATAAAAACTACGAACAAATAATTGAAAAACTAACCTATGCAAGTTGGGACAGAGTTTTTGTAATTTATGATGCCATTGCCATGGGAATTCCGTTAAGTAGAATTCACGAGATTACAAAAATTGACATGTGGTTTTTGAAGCAATATGAGGAATTACATGTATTAGAAAGAGAGATTTCAAATTATAAAATAGATACATTACCAAAAGAATTGGTACTAGAAGCGAAACAAAAAGGATATGGCGACCGTCAAATAGCACACATGTTGGGTTGTTTAGAAAGTCAAGTTTATAAATTGCGTGATGAAATGAATATCAAGCGTGTTTATAAATTGGTGGATACTTGTGCTGCTGAGTTTAAAGCCTTAACACCCTATTATTATTCCACTTTTGAAGCCGAAATTCAAACAGCAACGGGTGAGCAATACGTGCACAATGAGAGTATTGTTACAGATAAGAAAAAAGTAGTGGTTTTAGGTTCTGGACCCAATAGAATTGGACAAGGAATAGAATTTGATTATTCTTGCGTTCACGGTG
The DNA here is from genome assembly GCA_943325515.2 of Flavobacterium psychrophilum. Classification (GTDB taxonomy): domain Bacteria; phylum Bacteroidota; class Bacteroidia; order Flavobacteriales; family Flavobacteriaceae; genus Flavobacterium; species Flavobacterium psychrophilum_R. The sequence continues at coordinate 11,926 of CALPPS020000004.1, read as the reverse complement.
TTTTAGCTGCCAAGGAATGTGGTTATGAAACCATCATGATTAACTGTAATCCTGAAACCGTTTCGACTGATTTTGATACCGCTGATAAATTGTATTTTGAACCTGTTTTTTGGGAACACATTTACGACATCATTCGTTACGAAAAACCAGAAGGTGTAATTGTTCAACTTGGTGGACAAACGGCATTGAAATTAGCAGAAAAGTTATCTAAATACGGAATTAAAATTCTTGGAACTTCATTTGATGCTTTGGATTTAGCAGAAGATAGGGGTCGTTTTTCTGAATTGTTATCGGAACTTAAAATTCCTTTTCCACAATTCGGGATAGCAGAAAGTGCTGATGAAGCTTCTAAATTAGCAGATACTTTAGACTTTCCGTTGTTAGTTCGTCCTTCTTATGTTTTGGGGGGACAAGGAATGAAAATTGTCATTAACAAACAGGAATTAGAAGAACATGTAATTGATTTGCTAAAATCAATACCAGGAAATAAATTATTGTTGGATCATTATTTGGATGGAGCCATAGAAGCAGAGGCTGATGCTATTTGTGATGGTGAAAACGTCTATATCATTGGGATAATGGAACATATTGAACCTTGCGGTATTCACTCAGGCGATTCTAATGCTACGTTACCACCATTTAATTTAGGTGAGTTTGTAATGCAACAAATCAAAGATCACACTAAGAAAATTGCCCTAGCATTGAGAACGGTTGGTTTAATCAACATTCAATTTGCCATTAAAGATGATGTCGTTTATATTATTGAAGCCAATCCTAGAGCTTCGAGAACAGTTCCTTTTATTGCCAAAGCGTATGGTGAACCGTATGTAAATTATGCCACTAAAGTAATGCTTGGTGAGAATAAAGTAACCGATTTTATATTCAACCCACAATTGAAGGGGTACGCAATTAAGCAACCCGTTTTCTCTTTCAGTAAATTCCAAAATGTGAATAAAGCATTGGGACCTGAAATGAAGTCAACAGGCGAAAGTATTTTGTTTATTGATGATTTGAAGGATGACGCATTTTATGAGTTGTATTCTAGACGTAAAATGTATTTGAGTAAATAGTATTAAGATAATTGTCTTGACAATAGACTGGCCACAAATAGTGTCTAACTTTTTGACTCAGTTCATACATAGTGGTTTTATTTATGATTTATTTTTAAACCGTTCACCAATTTGATGATTTGTAAATCAATTGATTAAGGTTAGTTTTTTTGTACATTTGAGAAAATTTTATGAGATGATAAACAACCGTTTTACTAATTATATTTTACTTGCTTTTTTACTGGTTTTTATTAATTTAAATTCTCAAACCTTTACAGATAGTAATTTGCCAATTGTCATCATCACCACAGATATTAATCCGGGAACAAGTCTTCCTTATGAAATAGTAGATGACCCTGATGTATTTGGCACCATGAAAATCATTAAACGTCCTAATGGTTCTAGAAATTATCTTACAGATCAAAATACAGCTTCATTATTAAATTATAATGGACGTCTATCTATACAAATTAGAGGTTCTTCTTCTCAAGATCTTCCTAAAAAAGGATATAAGGTAACTACTTTGTTGGCAGATAATGTTACAAATAACAATGTTGCTCTACTTGGAATGCCGGCAGAAAATGACTGGATTTTGAATGGTTTGGCTTTTGACCCTTCATTAATAAGAGATTATTTGGCTTATAACCTCTCACGTCAAATGGGGAATTATGCTCCAAGAACACAATATTGTGAGGTTTTGATAAACGGAGAGTATAAGGGACTTTATCTACTTCAAGAAAATATAAAAGCAGATTCTAATCGCGTTAATATTCTTAAAATTACAACAACAGACATAAGCGGAGATAATCTGACTGGCGGATATATCACCAAAGCCGATAAGACTACGGGTGGCGATCCAGTTGCATGGACGACAACAGCATATAACGGTCAGGATGTAAATTATATCCACGATTTGCCAAAACCAGAAGACGTTACAACAGAACAGGATAATTATATTTTCACTCAATTTACTAATCTACAGACAGCTTTAACAAGTAATAATTTGACTTTACTGAACGGATATCCAACCAGAATTGACATTCCGTCTTTCGTAGATTTTATGATCTCGAACGATTTTGCTGCCAATGCAGATGGATATCAATTGAGTACCTATTTTCACAAAGACAGAAAAGGGAAATTGCGTGCCGGTCCAATTTGGGATTTTAACTTGACTTGGGGGAATGATTTGTTTCAATACGGATTAGACAGGAGCAAATACTATACTTGGCAGTTTTTAAATGGTGATAATGAAGGTTCAAAATTCTGGAGAGATTTGTTCAATAATGCTATATTCAAATGCTATTTGTCTAAACGGTTTAACCAATTGACACAAGCTGGTCAGCCATTAAATACTACTGTTTTGAATACTTTTATAGATAATACGATTACACTAATCAATGAAGCTATGGTTAGAGAAAACCAAAAATGGAATACTATTCCGAATAATCCATTGGAAATTGCTAATCTTAAAACTTTTATCATCGACAGAACGAATTGGATGAAGAACAATCTAGGAGGATTTACTAGCTGTGCTAACGTTGCAGTTCCACCGCTTGTTATTACAAAAATTAATTATAATCCTTCAACTTCGGGATCTTTTCTGGTTAGCAATGATCAGGAATTTATTGAAATACAAAATACAGGAACTACTTTGGTTACGCTCTCCGGAGTTTATTTCAGCGAATTAGGAATGAGCTATCAGTTTCCATATAATTCTACAATTGCTGGAAATTCTAGCTTGTATTTGGCTTCCAATGCATCTGTTTTTCAGTCTAAATATGGATTTGCTCCATTTGGGCAATTCACTAGAAATTTATCGAATAAATCTCAGAAAATAGTGATTGCTGATGCTTTTGGAAACATAATTGATTCAGTAGAATATTTTGATACTTCACCTTGGCCAACTGCAGCAGATGGTGGGGGAAGTTACCTACAGTTAACGAGCACTAGTTTGGATAATAATTTAGGATCGAGTTGGGTGGCTGTTACAGCTCCTTTGTCTGTTAGCAATTTTGAATTGGAATCGGCTATCAACATCTATCCTAATCCGGCAAATTATTCACTAACTGTTCGGTCCAAATTTAGCATTGACAAAATAGATATCTATGACGTTTTTGGGAAATTTGTCAAATCTATTCAAGGGAACGATAATGAAATTCAAACTGATGTTTCCAATTTTTCTACGGGAATGTACTTTATGAAAATTTATACACAATACGGAACGAAGACCGAAAAATGGTTTAAGAATTAGTTTTATCAGATTATTTTTTCTCTGTTTTTTTTTCCATCAGATCACTTAAATGAAGTCGCAATGCAGTAACTGAAATACTAATTTCCCAAAAAGAGATACCAAGAGAGACAAGTAATGTTAATAAGCTAGCAGCAAAAAGGTATATTCCAATCATTTGTAGTTCAAAAAAAAGACAAAACATGGCAAATACTGAAAGAAATAAACACAATACTCCAAAAAGCTGCATGTAACGAATTAATGATAAACGCAGATTGAGGTTTTTTATTTGGAGTAAAATACTTTTACTATGATCTTGATCGTATGTTTTTTTTAAACCTCGAACAATTTGAGCAATAGTTAGAAACCTATTAGTATAAGCCAACAATATTAATGATGTTGCTGAGAACAGTAATGCTGGAGTTTCGATGTGGAGTGTCATTTGGGTTGCGGGTTATGGGTTACGAGTTACGAAGGTCGGGAATTTATTTAAATAAAAAACCTGCAAACTTTCGCTAGCAGGTTTCTTATTACTTATCGCTAATCACTTTTTACTTAATTAGCTCAAAACTTCGTTTCACAAAAGCAGTCAATTCTTCACCTTTTAATAATCCTTGGGAAATTTTAGCTAAATCTAAAGCTTGTTTTACCAAACTTTCTTGGGCTGGTTTGTCTTCAGTGTTTAATATAGTATTGGCTAAATCTGAATTAGTATTGACAACTAAATTATACATTTCAGGCAAGTTGTTCATGCCGAACATTCCGCCACCGCCAGATTGGCTCATTTCTTTCATTCTTCGCATAAATTCTGGCTGAGTGATAATAAATGGTGCTGCACCGCTATCCATTGGTTCTAACTGGACGGAATAGTTCGCTTTTGGAACAATTTCTTCTACCACAGTCTTCAATTTGGCAGACTCATCTTCAGAAAGTTTTGATATTTGAGTTGATTCTTTTTGGATTAATTTATCAATATGATCTGAATCAACTCTAACAAAGGTCATGTTTTCGTTATCTGATTCTAATTTTTGAATTAAATGTGAAACTATGGGCGAGTCAAGTAATAATACTTCATATCCCTTTTCTTTTGCAATTTCGATGTATCCGTGTTGTGCATCTTTATTGGAAGTGTAAAGCACTACTAATTTTCCGTTTTTATCGGTTTGATTATTAGTAAAAGCTTCTTTTAATTCTGTCAAAGTATAATATTTTTCATCTACACTTGGATATAAAACAAAGTCGCTAGATTTTTCATAAAATTTTGGCTCAGAAAGCATTCCATATTCTAACACAATTTTGATATCATTCCATTTTTTTTCAAAATCTTCACGGTTTTCTGTGAATAGGGATTTCAATTTATCGGCTACTTTACGTGTGATATAGTTCGATATTTTTTTAACATTGCCGTCAGATTGAAGGTAAGAACGAGAAACGTTCAATGGAATATCTGGCGAATCGATAACACCTTTTAGCATGCCAAGAAATTCAGGAACAATTCCTTCAACATTATCCGTTACATAGACTTGGTTTTGGTATAACTGAATTTTGTCTTTTTGCATCTGCAAATCGGCAGACATTTTTGGAAAATATAAAATTCCTGTTAAGTTGAAAGGATAATCTACATTTAGATGAATATTAAATAATGGTTCTTCAAACTGCATTGGATACAATTCTCGATAGAAATTTTTATAATCGTCATCAGTCAAATCAACTGGTTGTTTTGTCCAAGCTGGATTTGGGTTGTTAATGATATTGTCAACTTCTACTTCAGTGAAAATGTTGTCTTTGTCTTCTTCGGCAACACTTTCTCCTTTTTTCTGTTCTATTTTTTCTGTTCTTGTACCAAATTTAATTGGCACTGGCATGAATTTATTGTATTTAGTCAACAATTCACGAATTTTGAATTCTTCAAGAAATTCTAGTGAATCTTCTGCTATATGAAGTATAATTTCTGTTCCTCTTTCTGTTTTGTCATGAGCAACCAATGTAAACTCTGGACTTCCATCACAGGTCCAATGCGCAGCTGGTTCATCTTTATGTGATTTTGTGATTATTTCTACTTTTGATGCTACCATAAAAGCAGAATAAAAACCAAGACCAAAATGACCAATTATACCTGAATCTTTGGCAGAGTCTTTGTATTTTTCTAGAAATTCTTCAGCACCTGAAAAAGCTATTTGATTGATGTATTTTTCAACTTCTTCAGCTGTCATTCCCAATCCTTGATCGATGAGGTGCAACTTTTTTCCTTCTTTGTCAATTTTGACTTCAATAAGTGGATTACCATATTCCACTTTAGCTTCTCCAATACTAGTCAAATGTTTTAATTTTAGAGTTGCATCTGTTGCATTTGAGACTAACTCACGCAAGAAAATTTCGTGGTCGCTGTACAAAAACTTCTTGATAAGTGGAAAGATGTTTTCTACTGATACATTAATTTTTCCTGTTGTCATATTTTTAAATTTTGGTTAAACAAATTGTCATTTTGTTTTAGCAAATAGAATACCAACCATTAGGAATATGACAAATTGACGGAGTAATAATTGCATAATATTTTTTTAAAATAATATAAAAATACTATTAAAATAGGCAGTATATTTGTAGCTATTAATCACAAATTTCATTAAAAAAATGAAAAAAATTATTTTAGTTAGTTTATTTTCTATATTGATTTTAGCTTGTAAATCAAATTCAGCCACAGCTACTAAGATTGACTCGAAATCACAAGTTATGATTAAAGGTGATTGGAAAATATCTTCTATAAATTATCCCGGGTCAGATATTATTAAAGTGACTTCTTTTGATTTAGCAGACTCCAAATGTTTTATTGGAAGTACTTGGAAATTTATTTCAATGAGTAATAAGGGTAGTGTGGCAATAAATAGTTCAAGTTGTACTCCATATTCAACTCCTATTAGTTGGTTTATTAATAAAGAAGGTGAGTTTGTTTTGAAAATATTGGACGAAGCTAAAGCAAAAAAAGTAAAGTCTGGCTATGTTTTAAGAGTTGCTAACCAAACTGGAAATTCTTTTCAACTTATTGATAGGATTGACGTAGCTGGAAATTTAACTGATATAGTTTATCAATTTGAAAAATTAAATTAAAATAAAAATGAAAAAAATAAGTACAATTTTATTAGGGAGTTTATTGATTTTATCAAGTGTTTTAACTAGTTGTGAAGCGATAAAGAATACTAGTAATTCGCAACGTGGTGTAGCCATTGGAGCAGTTGGTGGAGCAGTTTTAGGAGGAATTTTAGGAAATAATATTGGTAAAGGTGGAAATGGTGCTCTTGGTGCTGTTCTTGGCGGTGTTATAGGCGGAGTTGCTGGTGGCGTAATTGGAAATAAAATGGATAAACAAGCTCGAGAAATTGAAACTGCTTTGCCAGGAGCACAAGTAGAGCGAGTAGGAGAAGGTATAAAACTAGTTTTAGGTGAAAATGCAGTTCGTTTTGATACTAATAAAGCAACATTAACATCAGTTGCAAAAGCTAATCTTGATAAATTAGTTCCTGTATTAAATCAATATCCAGATACTAATATTCAAATTTATGGCTATACTGATAGTACAGGTTCTGCTGAATATAATTTGAACTTGTCAAATCAAAGAGCAGCATCTGTAAAAGCTTATTTAGCAGGTAAGGGTTTAGCTTCAGGACGTTTTGTGACTACTGGTTTAGGTATTGCTGACCCAATTGCAACAAATGATACCCCTGAAGGAAGAAGTCAAAACCGTAGAGTAGAATTTGCAATAACAGCAAATGAAAAAATGGTTCAAGACGCTCAGAAAGAATCAGGAAAATAATAGTATATATTTTAAGTAATAGTAAAGCTGCCAAAATTTGGTAGCTTTTTTTATGCTCATTAAAATTTAACAAAACTTTTTGTTTAATAATTATAAAAAATAATTAAACAGTATATATCTTTACATAGTATTTAAAATCAGTATTATGGCAACTACCAAAAAAGCGACAACAAAAAAAGAAATGATTGATGATAACAAAATAATTTATCATTTTATGAATGAAGTTCTTGAAACTAATCAAGAGCCTAAGAATGTTTATGTTTTCTGCAAAAATCACAATATTAGTGAAACTGACTTTTATTCTTTCTTTGGTTCATTTGACGCCCTAAAGCAAGAAATTTGGGTAAAGTTTTTTGAAAATGCAATGAATACCATTGAGAAAGATGTTGCCTATGAAGGTTATTTGGATAAAGATAAATTACTGAGCTTATATTTTACTCTTTTTGAGATAATGACTTTGAATAGAACTTATGTGAAATTTTCTCTTCAAGAAAACAAAGAAGGATTAAAAAATTTAAAATACTTAAAAAAATTTCGAAATCAATTCAAAGAATTTATAGTTGGCATTATCAGACAAAGTGCCACATCAGGTAGCGAAAAATTCCTAAAAGTTAGTGAGCCAGTATTCTCCGAAGGGGCATGGATACAGTTCTTATTTTTATTAAAATTTTGGATAGATGATACCTCTAAGAGTTTTGAAAAGACAGATGTTTTAATAGAAAAATCAGTGAATACAGTAGTTGGGTTACTAGAAACTAAACATTTAGAGAATTTATTTGACTTGGGTAAATTCCTCTGGAAAGAAAAAAATTAGTAATGAAAACTATAGATAAAATCCCAACAGGTAAAATTGAACGCGCAAGTCAGTTGGTTAAAACAGGGATAAAAGTAGGTGGAAACTACGTTGCCTACTATGGTGAAAAAATAGTTAACCCTAAATTGAATAGAGATAAATTAAACGAAAATAATGCTGAAGATATTTATGATGGTTTAAAAAACTTAAAAGGAAGTGCTTTGAAAGTAGCTCAAATGCTAAGTATGGATAAAAGCATTATGCCACAAGCTTATGTAGATAAATTTTCGCTTTCACAATTTTCAGTCCCACCATTATCTGCTCCATTAGTTAGAAAAACATTTAAAAAATATTTGGGTAAATATCCAGAAGAAATATACGATTCCTTCACTCCAGATGCTGTGAATGCTGCGAGTATAGGTCAGGTTCACAAAGCAACTAAAGAGGGTAAAAATTTTGCTGTAAAAATCCAATATCCTGGAGTCTCAGAAAGTATAAGTTCAGATTTAGCATTGGTAAAGCCATTTGCAACTAGAATGTTTAATCTGAAAGGAAAAGATTCTGAAAAATATTTTCAAGAAGTAGAAAACAAATTATTGGAAGAAACAGATTATATACTAGAGTTAAAACAAAGTCTTGAAGTTTCTGAGTGGTGTAGTAAAATTGAAAATTTGCGTTTTCCCAACTATTATCCAGATTTGTCATCAGAAAAAATTTTGACCATGGAATGGATAAATGGTGAACATTTATCAGAATTCACAGCTCATAATGAAGATAGAGAAAAAGGAGATAAGTTAGGTCAAGCATTATGGGATTTTTATATGTACCAAATGCATCACTTAAAACAAGTCCATGCCGATCCACATCCTGGAAATTTTTTAGTAGATGAGAAGGATAATTTGGTAGCTATTGATTTTGGTTGTATCAAACATGTTCCAGATGAATTTTATTTTCCCTATTTTGAAATAGCTAGACCTGAAATTATTGATAATCCAATAATATTTAATGAAAAATTATTTGAATTAGAAATATTACGTTCAGATGATAGTAAAGAAGAATTAGCTTATTTCACCAAAATATTTCACGATTTATTGAGCTTGTTTACCAAACCTTTTCATGGTGATTATTTTGATTTTTCTGATGAAGATTTTTTTGGAAAAATAGCTCAAATGGGAGAAGATTTTTCAAAAGATACTCAATTGAGAAAAATGAATGGCAACAGAGGTTCAAAACATTTTTTATACATAAATAGAACTTTTTTTGGTCTTTATAATTTATTACACGACTTAAAAGCAAGAATCGATACCAAAACTTTCGAAAAATATATTTCTTGATTAAAATTTAATTTTTATTGGTTAAGTATATAAGAGCGGCACTTCACGTTATAGTTTTGTCGCTCTTATCTTTATAAATAAACTTCGTAAATTTGTCTTTTAATAAAAATATGCTAAAAATTCAAAACATATCTTTTTCATATATAAAAGAACCTACGATTCATGAAAGCACTTTTTCAATTGAAAAAGGAAAAAACCTTGCTATTATTGGGGATAGTGGTTGTGGTAAAAGCACATTACTCAAACTTATTTACGGATTATATGATTTGAAAGATGGGCATATTTTTTGGAATGATATTGAAATTCTTGGTCCAAAATTCAACCTAATTCCTGGTATGAATTTTATGAAATATTTAGCTCAAGATTTTGATTTAATGCCCTTCATCACAGTGGCAGAAAATGTTGGAAAGTATTTGTCAAATATTTATCCTGAACAAAAACAAGCAAGAATTTTGGAGTTACTTGATATTGTTGAGATGAAGGAGTTTGCCAATATAAAAGTTAAATATCTAAGTGGTGGTCAAATGCAAAGAGTTGCCATTGCTAGAGTTTTAGCACTTGAGCCTGAAGTATTATTACTTGATGAACCTTTTAGTCACATTGATAATTTTAGAAAAAACACTTTAAGACGTAAGTTATTTAGCTATTTGAAAGAACGGCAAATCACAACCCTTATAGCAACTCATGATAGCACTGACATACTTTCTTTTGCAGATGAAGTTCTGGTTATTAAAAACGGAGAAATAATTGATGAAGGTTCTCCATTAAAGATTTATCAAAATCCAAAAAACAAATATGTTGCCTCTCTTTTTGGTGAAGTAAATGAGTTAACTTTGAATAAAAATAACATTTATGTTTATCCACACCAGTTTGAGGTTGTAGAACAATCAGATTTAAAAGTTCAAACAATAAATTCGTATTTTAGGGGAAGTCATTTTTTGATTGAAGCTCAGTATAAAAATGAAATTTTATTTTTTGAAAGTGATAAAAATATTCAAAACAACACCACTGTTTTTTTAACTTTGAAACCTATTTCAACTTTACCATGAAAAAGTTTTTATACCTAATATTTATATTTTCAGTTTCTCTAATTGCTCAAATACAATTTTAAAAGTAATAAAAAAATAATATAATGTACCACTCAAAAATAAACGGTTTAGGATTTTATGTGCCAGACAATATTGTAACTAATAGCGATTTATCTAAAATGATGGATACTTCCGATGAATGGATTCAAGAGAGAACTGGAATAAAAGAAAGAAGGCATATCAAAAAAGGGGAAGACACTACAACTTCGATGGGAGTAAAGGCAGCCAAAATTGCAATTGAACGATCAGGTTTGACCAATGATGAAATTGATTTTATAGTTTTTGCTACCATTTCACCTGATTATTATTTTCCTGGTCCAGGTGTTGCTTTACAAAAAGAATTAGGATTGAAAACTATTGGTGCATTGGACATAAGAAATCAATGTTCAGGATTTATTTATGCTTTATCCATTGCTGATCAATATATTAAAACTGGAATGTATAAAAATATTTTAGTGGTTGCTTCCGAATTACAGTCTCTTGGTTTAGATATGACCAATCGCGGAAGAGGCGTTTCGGTTATTTTTGGTGATGGTGCTGGAGCAACCATTTTGAGTAGAGAAGAAGATGTTAATAAAGGTATTTTATCAACACATCTGCATTCTGAAGGAGAGCATGCCGAGGAACTAGCGCTTTTAGCTCCGGGAATGGGAGGTAGGTGGATAACTGATATTATTGCAGATAATAATCCCGACGACGAAAGTTATTTTCCACACATGAATGGTCAATTTGTTTTTAAAAATGCCGTAGTTCGTTTTAGCGAAGTAATAAATGAAGGCTTGCAAGCTAATAATTTACAAGTTTCTGATATTGATTTGCTAATTCCTCATCAAGCAAATTTGAGAATTTCACAGTTCATTCAACAAAAGTTTAATTTATCGGATGATCAAGTTTTTAATAATATACAAAAATATGGCAATACCACTGCAGCATCCATTCCAATTGCGCTTACTGAAGCTTGGGAACAAGGAAAAATAAAGGAGGGGGATACTATTGTTTTAGCTGCTTTTGGTAGTGGTTTTACTTGGGCAAGTGCAATTATTAAATGGTAAGGCTATAAATAATAACTAGTCCTAAATAATCAATCAGAATATTTAGGACTACTTAAATTTATTAACGTTTCATAGCAAAGTGCGCTTTGAATTCTTGGTCAACTTGATTTTCATCTTTATAAGCTACGCTAAACCAATAATCATCTGATGGCATCATGTTCCCATTATAGTTTCCATCCCAACCACTTTCGCTTGGTTTAATTTGTTTCAAAAATTTTCCATATCGGTCATATATTAAAATACTCGCATTTGGTTGATTAGATAAATCCTTAATATTCCATGTGTCATTATATCCATCACTATTTGGTGTAAAGAATTTAGGATAGTTAACAACTATTGCTCTTACTGAAGTGCTACCGCATCCATTTTTATCCCTTACTGTAATTAAATGAATACCAGAAGTTACACTTTCAAACACAGGACTATCTTGAAAATAGCCATTGTCTAATTGATATTCAAAGTTATTACCTTGACCTGTTGCCACTACAGTAATAGATTGTGTGTCTGTAAATTCATCACTAATGGTATAAGAAATAATTGCAGGTTCAGATGGATTAACGGTTACGCTAACAGGT
>CALPPS020000003.1 GCA_943325515.2 Flavobacterium psychrophilum | reverse complement strand
CGCTCTACCATTACCCAGATAGAAAAAGGAGAGAAAATAACATTACAATCGCTACTGCAAGTGCTTCGTGTATTAAACTTACTCTATATCATGGACGTATTCAAAGTACAGCAGCAGATAAGTCCATTACAATTGGCCAAATTGGAACAAAATAAAAGACAAAGAGTCCGAAACAACCTGCCTGCCGCTAGGAAGGAGAATAATAGTAACGACAATAAATCCGATTGGTAATGATTACAACAGCTTATATAAATCTTTGGGGTAACCGAGTAGGAGCCGTAGCATGGGATACCAATAGACAAACCGCAAGCTTTGAATATGAACCAAAATTCATAGCGAACAATTGGGAGGTTGCACCGCTAAAAATGCCGCTTAACCAAGCAAACCAAATTTTTTCCTTCCCGGATTTAGTTAGAAATTCCACTTTCAAAGGATTACCGGGATTACTCGCCGACGTATTGCCTGATAAGTATGGTAATCAATTAATAAATGCCTGGTTAGCACAAAATGGTCGTCCAGAAAACAGTTTAAATCCTGTAGAGTTGTTGTGCTTTATTGGAACACGAGGGATGGGTGCACTAGAGTTTGAACCTGTAAATTTCAAATCCAATCAAACGGCCTTCACCATCGAAATGGACAACTTGGTCAAAATAACCCAAGAAGTAGTCAACAATCGACAGGATTTTGAAACCAACCTAAACGGCGATGAACAAAAAGCATTATTGGATATTCTAAAAATAGGAACTTCGGCAGGTGGCGCAAGACCAAAAGCCATTATTGCCTACAATGAAAAAACGGGAGTAATCAAATCAGGTCAGGGAAAAGCGCCCAAAGGTTATAATCATTGGTTGATAAAATTAGACGGTGTAAGCGATAGTCAATTTGGGGCTTCAACAGGATACGGGCGTGTTGAAATGGCTTACTATCTAATGGCAAAAGCCTGTGAAATTGAAATGACCGAATGCCGATTGTTAGAAGAAAATGGTAGAGCACATTTCATGACACAACGATTTGATAGAGAGGATGGTGACATCAAACACCACATCCAAACTTTTTGTGCCATGCAACATTTTGACTTCAATAACGTGAACAGCTACAGCTACGAGCAGTTGTTTCAAACCATGCGATTGCTGAGACTTCCTTATCCACAAGCGGAACAAATGTTCCGTAGAATGGTCTTTAATGTAATGGCACGTAACTGTGATGACCACACCAAAAACTTTGCCTTCCGTTTAAGAAAAGGTCAAAACTGGGAACTAACACCAGCTTATGATATGTGCCATGCCTTCAGGCCCGGAAGCGAATGGGTTAGCCAACATGCTTTAAGCATCAATGGTAAAAGAAATGCAATTACCAAAGAGGATTTAGTAACCGTTGCTAAATTGATGAACATCAAAAAAGCAAAAGAAATTATTCAACAAACCAGCGAGGTAATAAAAAACTGGACGTCTTTTGCAGAAGAAACCAAAATAGAAGTAAAATTGAAAGAAGCAATAAAAACCACATTAATCACTTTTAATTAATAAATGGGGATTTTATCTAACCATTACCATTGTTTGCCCAAGCACCTAAAAAAATATCATTTATACTATAAATTAATCTTTATACTAAAAAACATTATTTATAATAAAAAATATCAATAAAAAAGTAAACTGCTTTATCAACACTCCCCATTTTTCTAAATAAACTAATCAAGCTTATCTCGCCATTTTAGGGTTATCAACGAGGGTAATTTTTACCTTCGTAAACAAAACGAGTGTAATTTTAGTAAAAATTTACCTTCGTTAATATTTTCCATTACTCTACTGTTCACAAAAAAAACATGTTCATGTTCCGTGAACAAACAAAAAAGTGAACACATATCACATATTGCAATTTGCGATGTGAAGATTTAAGTTGAAATATAATAACATAAAATGTTTGTTATTTTAAACATAAAAGCTATTTTTGTATATAATAACGAACATTTATTAAAAATGGCAACCAAAAAGCAAACTGTTTTTCCAAAGTATGACAAGGTCTTAGAACAAATGGGAGAAAATATCAAGATAGCTCGTAAAAGACGAAAACTCACTATGATTCAAGTAGCAGAGAGAGCAGATATTTCAAGGTCAACATTGCATTTAATTGAGCTAGGTAACACAAGTGTGGCAATGGGTGCCTATTTCAATGTACTGCGTGTATTAGGCCTACAAGATGATTTCCTAAAACTAGCCGCAGACGATGAACTGGGTAGAAAGCTCCAAGACCTTGAACTTCTTAAATAAGGTCATTACGAGGAACAAAGCAATCTACTCTAAATCTAACCTTCTAAAAATCTAAGATGTCCACAAAAACCGATATATACGTTTACGCCCATTGGATAGGTATGCCAGAACCTAAGACAATAGGTGTCTTATCAGCACAGCAAGCAAAAGGCAAAAAAGCATTCAGCTTTGGGTATGATAAAGACTGGCTCAAATCAGAACAAAAATTTATACTTGACCCAGACATACAATTCTATGGCGGTCCCCAATACCCAAACCAAAAAGAAAACTTCGGCATATTTCTCGATAGTATGCCAGACACTTGGGGACGTACATTAATGAAACGTAGAGAAGCACAACAAGCTAAAGAGAAAAACGAAAAGCCAAAAACACTTTACGATATTGATTTCCTTTTAGGAGTATTTGATGAAAGTCGAATGGGTGCACTCAGGTTTAAAACCAACCCAAACGGAGAGTTTTTAGACAACAACAAATCATCTTCAACACCACCTTTGTCATCTATTCGCGAATTACAAAATGCTGCTGCAAATTTTGAACACGATGAGGATAATGATGAGGTAAAAAAATGGTTATCTGTTTTGATGGCTCCTGGTTCTTCATTGGGTGGTGCCAGACCAAAAGCTAACATTTTAGATAACGATAAAAGTCTTTGGATTGCCAAATTCCCTTCCAAAACAGACACTACAGATAAAGCAGCTTGGGAATTTTTAGCTTACCAACTTGCTATTAAGGCAGGTATTGAAATGGCTCCTTGTAGAATAGAAAAAATAATGGGCAATTACAACACCTTTTTTACCAAACGTTTTGATCGAAAAAACGGTGAAAGAATACACTTTGCATCGGCTATGTCCATGACTAGCAATAATGAAGATACGGTAAGAGACAATCAGGCAAGTTACTTGGATATAGCCGAATTTATCAGTTCGAATGGAGTAAATATTGAAGCTAATTTACATCAACTTTGGCGTAGAATAATTTTCAACATAGCCATATCGAATACTGATGATCATTTAAGAAACCACGGATTTATACTTACTAAAGAAGGCTGGATACTATCACCAGCATTCGACCTTAATCCATCTGTAGATAAAGACGGTTTAGCACTAAATATTGATACCGTAAATAACGAACTAGATTTCGAACTAGCAAAAAGTGTGGGAAAGTATTTTCGATTAGAGGAAAAACAAATGGCCAAAATAATACAAGAAGTAAAGCAAGCAACTAGCAATTGGAAAACAATAGCAAAAGAACTTGGAATTCCTAGAGGTGAAATAGAATTGATGACAAAAGCATTTAATAGCTAAATAATAGTGAAAACTAGTTGGGTGTAATTATTTTATTTAATTATACCGAACTGATTTTATTAAACAAAATTAATATTTAGAATACTAATTAGTCTCAATGATAAAAAATATTCTTAAAATATCAATAAAAAAGTAAACAACCTATTGCTAATTTTCGTATGTTTACCTTGCTTAAAATAAAGTAGTCAAAATTAGTTACCCTATAGGTGTACCTATAAAAAATGACCTTTGCGAAGCCTTGAAAACACTGATAAAAATATAAGGGTTACGGAGCCTCTTTCTCCGCAAAGAAAACCTTCAATATAATTTGAAGGTTTTTTTGTTTTTAAAATTAATCATATAATGAAATTAAAATTTTGACTAATTAATTTTACTTGGATCTAAATTAAAACCTTTTCAAACGCTTTTCTAGGACTTCCTCTAAAATAAACTTCACCACAATAAGAATAGCCTAGCTTTGCAAAGAGGGCTAGCATGGGAATATTGTCAAAATTGGTATCGGCTTTTAAACTGGGAATATTTTTTTTTCTTGCCAATGCTTCTATAAAACCTAATAAAATCTGAGCCAATCCTTTCCCTAAATAATCTTCGGCAATAGCAACACGATGAAAAACAATAAAATCGCCATTGGTTAACCATTGCCCTACTATTTTATCATATTCGGGTTCATCATTAAATAATATGGCACAATATCCCAATATAATTCCTTCGAGAGTCAAAACGTAACCAATACCTTTTATTATATCTTGGATTACTATTGATTCATTGGGATAGCCGTCTTGCCACTGATTACTCCCTTCATTTTTACGTCGGAGTATTGCATGCTGCAAAATAGTCCAAACCATAGGTATATCTTCTTGGTATGCTTGTCTGAATTGGTAATTCATTTGTTAATTGTAATATTTCGATTTTACTACTTTAAGCAAATATAAAGAAATTGAAGTCTGTGATAAATTTAAGAGTATCGCAAAGACAAAAAAAGTAAAATTCATAAGCATCATTAAGGTTATGGTTATTGTCTTATTAGCTTCTTTAAATAATTAATTATCAATATTTTATACTGCCATACTTATTTCAACTACAATTTATTTTTATAGTATTTTAAAGCAAAGCGGTTTAGTCCTTTTAAAGGATTGGGCAAATATGAGATTACTAAAAATGGCTGAATCCAAAACAAACTTTGCCATAAAAAAAAGAAAGCACATTTTTCAGAAAGGCAATATTGCCAATGGTATTTATTGTATTCTAAAGTTCAATTAAACTATTGAAATATACTATTTATTTAGTGAGGTAATTTATCTTTAAAAACGCCATATAAAAACGTTCCTAAAACGGCTCCAATCAATATCAAAGCAACGCTCAAAAAACCTGAACCTAATAGAATAAATATAGGTCCTGGACAAGCTCCAACCATTGCCCAACCTAATCCAAATAGTATTCCACCTATCCAATAGCGAGCATTACCTTTTTCTTTATCTTGAATATAAATTGGATTGCCATCAATATCTTTGAGTTTATTTCTTTTTATAATTTGAATACCGATTATACCTGTAGCAATAGCTGTCATAATTATTCCATACATATGGAAAGATTGAAACTGAAACATTTCATAAATTCTGAACCAAGAAACGGCTTCTGCTTTGGTTAAAACTACCCCAAAAACAAAACCTACAATTAAATATTTTAATAAATTCATAGTTTAAAAAATTAAAGGTAAAATAAAATGAGCCATAACTAATCCGCCAATAAAAAAACCTATCACGGCTTTCAGTGATGGCAATTGCAAATTACTCATTCCAGAAATAGCATGACCAGAAGTACATCCACCAGCATAACGCGAACCAAATCCGATTAGAATTCCTCCTATAATTAAAATAAAAATCATTTTTACTGAATGAAATATTTCGTTGCCAAAAAGAGTCTTTGGCAATAATTTTCCATTTGGAGAATCAATTCCCATTGAGGTTAACTGTTCAATTGTTATAGGATTTAAACTTACATTAGAAGTATGACTTAAAAAATGAACCGCAACATAACCTCCTATCATTGCACCCAAAACCACTAACAGATTCCATCGTTGTGATTTCCAATCCCAATCAAAAAAAGATACTTTTTTTCCAATGCCTGTCATGGAACAAAGCGAACGCAGATTAGACGACATTCCAAAAACTTTTCCGAAATAATTAAGTGATAGCATTATCATTCCAATTAAAAACCCGGAAATAGCCCAGTGCCATGTGTGTGTGATACTTTCCATTATCATTATTTTTTACAAAAATAGCATTTTTAAGGCTTATGTAGCACTTCTATTTATTGAAAAAAAGTATTTTTGAACACAAATTAAATAGTAAAATGAAAAACTTTTCTATAGAAATAAAATGGACATTTCGCTTTATATTATTGACATTAGCATGGGCAATTGGCGAAAAATTTGTCGGGCTTCATGATCAACATATTGAAGATTATGCAGTATATACTAACCTTTTTGTTTTTCCAGCCATTTTATTTTTCTTTCAAGCTTTGAATGAGAAGAAAAAATACTTTTATAATGGCAAAATCACTTGGACACAAGGATTTGTTTGCGGCATAACCCTATCGTTTTTTATTGCTCTATTAATGCCTATGGCACAATTTGTAATTTATAAAAGTATTACACCTCATTTCTTTGAGCATATTATTGAGTACAAAATAAAACATATGTATATGACTTTGGAAAATGCCAAAACATATTTCAATTTAAAAACCTATATACTTGAAAGCTCCTTTGAAAGTTTATCAAAAGGAGTCACTACAGGCGCCATCATTTCTCTTTTTTTAAGAACAAAATAGTTTAGCATAGTTATTGTAACAAACAACAAAAAATGGTTTATCATGAAAAAAATAATGAAACTTTCATTTTCATTAGTACTATTAACTTTTTTCACATCGTGTGTTAGTACTAAATCTACACTAAAAAACGTTGATGACAATGCTCCAATTCCCTTGTTGTCAAAAGAAAACACCTTTGTTATAACAGCTTACAGCAAGGATAAAAAATATGGTTATGATCCAGATTATCCTATCAATGTTTTTTATAAAAATTCAAAAGACGAAAACCTCAATGCAGAAAGATTTCTTAAAGCATTAGCAGGGCCAAATGGAGAAAAATTAACATTTGCCAAACTAGAAAGCTGTTGTCCTTTTCCAACCAAAAAAAGTGAAATGGGTGGCGGATTTTTGGATATTTATGAATTGAAATGGGAAGGACAAATTAATGCTATAAAACTTTATTTAAATATATATGAAAAAGGATATTTATTAGTGCCAATTGGGCTTTCCATAAAAAAATAACTAAAAAAAATATCTTTATTCGTTATTCAAATAATTCATAACTTAGCGGTTTTTAAATCAATAATTTATGAATATAAAATCCATTCCACAAATCAAGAATACTGAAAGTGGAAATTTCTTTGTACTTGCTGGTCCCTGTGCTATTGAAAGCGAAGAAATGGCAATGAAAATTGCGGAAAAATTAGTTTCAATTACAGATAAATTAGAAATACCATACGTTTTCAAAGGTTCTTTTAAAAAAGCTAATCGCTCAAGAATTGATAGTTTTTCGGGGATTGGCGATGAAAAAGCTTTGAAAATTCTTCGAAAAGTTTCAGAAACTTTTCATATTCCTACAGTAACCGATATACATACTAATGAAGATGCCACCATGGCTGCTCAATATGTAGATGTATTGCAAATTCCAGCCTTTTTAGTACGACAAACTGATTTGGTTGTGGCAGCAGCTACTACCGGAAAAGTAGTAAATCTTAAAAAAGGACAATTTATGAGTCCAGAAAGCATGAAACATGCTGTTCAAAAAGTTTTAGACTGTCAAAACGAAAATATAATGGTTACCGATAGAGGAACAATGTTTGGTTATCAAGATATGATTGTTGATTTTCGTGGTATTCCAACCATGAAACAATATGCAACAACAGTACTTGATGTAACCCATTCTTTGCAGCAACCAAATCAAACTACTGGAGTAACTGGAGGAAGACCCGATATGATTGAAACCATTGCTAAAGCAGGAATTGCTGTTGGGGTTGATGGTATCTTTATTGAAACCCATTTCGATCCAGCTAATGCCAAAAGTGATGGCGCAAACATGCTACATTTAGACTATTTCGAAGGTTTAATGACTCGTTTAGTTGCTATTAGAAAAACTATTAATCAATTTTAATTTTATCCTTTTGAAAAAAATAACTCTATTTATAACAATAACTTTTTGTGCCCTAGCCCAAACCATAATGTCGCAAGAAAAAACAGCTTCTCCAGATAAGTATACGGCTCACAATAAAGGGAAAATGTACATATATTGGGGAGGAAATCGCGAAAGTTATTCAAAATCGGATATTCATTTTAGAGGGCCAGATTATGATTTCACTCTATATGATGTTATGGCAAACGATAAACCAAAAGGGTGGAGTATTGATTATATAAATCCGGGAAGAATGACTATTCCGCAAACAAACTTTAGAATAGGTTATTTTATCAATGACCATTATAACATTTCCGTAGGAGTCGATCACATGAAATATGTAATGATTCAAAATCAAAATGTTGAAATTGCAGGTGTTATAGGAAATTCATATCCTGATTATGCTGGAGTTTATTTGCCTTCGGGAAATCATACTGTAAACATGACAGATGGTAGCTTTCTTAAATTTGAACATACAGATGGATTAAACTATATAAATTCCGAATTGTGTCGTGTTGATGATGTATCAAAACTCTTTGGAATTAGAAATACAGACAAATTTCAAGTAAATCTTTTAGAAGGAGTTGGAGCTGGTATTTTATACCCAAAAACCAATGCAACTTTATTAGGCAAAGAAAGACACGATGATTTTCATGTTTCAGGTTTTGGTATTTCTGCCAAAGTAGGATTGAATTTTACTTTTTTCAAATACTTTTTTATTGAAACAGAATTAAAAGGAGGCTATATCAATATGAATGATATTAGAACTACTAACAGCCCATCTGACAAAGCATCTCAACATTTTTTATTTCTTCAAAGAATAATCGCTTTTGGAGGAATATTTAAATTATAATTTATTATTGAAAAATTATAATAAAGAATTACAAAAAATAGCATCGTAGTTATTAACTTGTTGTTGATTATAGTGTAATTTTTTCTTACTTTAAATAGTAAATTTCCAATTCAATTCATTTCGGTACCAAAGTTGCCCATTTGATACTTCTAATGGACAATCAAAATTATTGGTATATAAACTTCCTGTTCCTAAGCCCTGAGGCATTACATTATTTTGTAAAAAAGTAAATTGAGCAATGGCATTCAAACCTACATTGCTTTCTAAAGCAGAAGTAATCCACCAACCTATATTCATTTTTTTAGCAATCGAAATCCATTCCAATGTACCACGAAATCCTCCTATAAAACTTGGTTTTAAAATGATATATTGTGGTCTTATTTTTTCCAACAATTGTTCTTTTTCTGCCAACGAAAATACACCTAGGAGTTCTTCGTCTAAAGCTATTGGTAAATTAGTGTTTTTACACAAAACTGACATCGTGTCAGTATGGTTTTTTTGTATTGGTTGCTCTATGCTATGTAATTTAAAACCAGATATTTGATTAATTTTATATAAAGCTTCATTTTCATTAAAAGCACCATTAGCATCGACTCTAATTTCAATAGTTTTCTCATCAAAATTTTGACGAATAAAGCGCAATAATCCCAATTCTTTATCAAAATCAATGGCGCCTATCTTTAATTTTATACAGGTGAAACCCTGAGCAATTTTCTCCTCAATTTGCTGTTTCATAAACACCTCATCACCCATCCAAACCAAACCATTTATCAAAATAGATTTTTCGCCAGCAGTAAATTTTGAAGGAAATAAAACAAACGGATTTTCACTTTTCAAAGACAGAAAAGCCATTTCAATTCCGAATTGAATAGAAGGAAATTCAATTAAATTTTCCCAAAGTTTTTGTTCGCCAAGATGGATATTATCACAAGCCCATTTCAGCTTTTCTTCATAATCGGGTCTGTCGTCTACAGAAAGCCCACGAAGAATTCCACACTCTCCTATTCCTTTTTTGCCGTTTTCTTCGAGCAGGATAAACCAAGTTTCTTTGTCTATAAGCACACCCCGGGAAGTCCCAGAAGGTTGTTTAAAATGAAGTAGGTATTGAAAGTAAGTCGCTGTCATTTTAAAGTTTGATGCTTTCGCCTATTTCTAGTAGCATTAAATCTTTTCCTGCGTCAAAAAACTTCTTTATCGCTTCTTCATGATTAATCACAATAAACCCAAAAGTATTATAGTGACATCCTAGTATTTTATCGCAATCAACAAAATCAGCTGCTATAATAGCATCATCTACATCCATTGTGAAATTGTTTCCGATTGGAAATATAGCTAAGTCTAGCTTGGTACGCATCGGAATGAGCTTCATATCCATTGTTAGCGCTGTATCACCAGAGATATAGATATTTTTATGTTCGCCTTCTATCACAAAGCCACCAGGATTTCCTCCATACGTTCCATCAGGAAAAGAACTAGAGTGCACGGCAGCAACATATTTTACCTTTCCAAAATCAAATTGCCAACTTCCGCCATGATTCATAGGATGGTATTGAAATCCTTTATTTCCATAATAGGAAGCAATTTCATAATTAGAAACAATTACTGCATTAGTATTCTTGGCAATAGTTTCCACATCCAGTGTATGATCTTGATGGGCATGGGTTAAAAGAATATAATCTGCTTTTAAGCTATTAATATCAATATGAGAAGCTGATGAGTTCCCCGAAATAAATGGGTCAATAATAATGTTTTTATCGCTTACTTCAATACCTATACTTGCGTGTCCGTAGAATGTAATTTTCATGGGAGTATTTTATTAAATGTAATTCACAATGATGTCTGAAATGAAAAAAATCAAACATAACGCCATAAGTATTGATAACAAAAAGGTACTTATAGCCAATTTCTTTAATTCTGGGTCTAATAGCTTTGGGTTTTTGTTTCTATATACTGTCATCAAATGACTAGCTAATGGAAAATAGGCCACAACAAAAATATATTGATCAAAATGAAATTTATTTAGATAAGCAAAAACTAACATCAATACCATGGCCGAAATGACTAAAAAGAAATGGTATTTCTTTGCCCAAGCGCCACCATTTTTAACAACTACAGTATTTTTACCTGACTTTCTATCACTTTCTTCATCACGCATGTTGTTTAAGTTTAATACTCCTACGCTCAAAAAACCTATAGCTATAGCTGGCAATAATAATAACCCATCAAAAGCTTTAGAAAACATAAAATAGACACCAAAAGTACTTACCAATCCAAAAAAAACAAACACAAAAACATCACCAAAACCTCTATATCCATAAGCACTTTTACCAACCGTATACCTGATAGCAGATGCAATGGCCAAAATTCCTAAAATCAAAAAAAGGAAAGAGTATAACAGATAACTTTCCTTAAAAGCAAAATAGATTAACAAAATAGCGAAAGACAAGGTGATTAATGACGTTAACAAAATTGCCTTTTTCATAGATTGAGGTGTAATAATTCCGCTTTGAATAGCCCGTTTTGGACCTACTCTATCTTCATTATCGGTTCCTTTTACCCCATCACCATAATCATTAGCAAAGTTAGAAAGTATTTGAAGTCCTAATGTAGTTAATAAAGCAAAAACTACTATCTTCCAGTTAAATATAGCTTGTGACATAGCATAAAAACTTCCTACTATAATTCCCGAAACGGAAAGGGGTAATGTTCTCAATCTTGCGGCTTCAATCCAATGTTTCATTTTTGAAATTTGTTTAAAAATTTAAGGGTATAAAGTTGTTCAGTAATTACTGTAAACTCAAAACTGATTACTGAACACTTGTTTTATGGCAACCATTTCTTTTCAAAGTTAGGTTTTCGTTTTTCTAAGAAAGCATCTCTTCCTTCTTTGGCTTCTTCGGTCATGTAGGCCAATCGTGTAGCTTCACCTGCAAATACTTGTTGACCCACCATACCATCATCGGTTAAATTCATAGCAAACTTTAGCATTTTGATGGATGTTGGTGATTTAGCCAAAATCTCTTGAGCCCATTCAAAGGCCGTGTCTTCCAATTCAGCATGTGGAATTACCGCATTGACCATTCCCATTTCAAAAGCTTCCTGAGCATTATAATTTCTACCCAAAAAGAATATCTCTCTGGCTTTCTTCTGCCCTACCATTTTTGCCAAATAGGCCGAACCGTATCCACCATCAAAACTCGTTACATCGGCGTCGGTTTGCTTGAAGATAGCGTGTTCCTTGCTCGCGAGGGTTAAATCACAAACAACATGCAAGCTGTGACCGCCGCCAACTGCCCAGCCGGGAACAACTGCTATAACGGCTTTTGGCATGAATCGAATTAAACGTTGTACATCCAGAATATTTAATCTGTGATAACCATCGTCGCCCACGTAGCCTTGTTGTCCGCGTGCTTTTTGATCGCCGCCACTACAGAAAGAATATACACCATCCTTAGAACTTGGCCCTTCGGCAGAAAGCAATACCACACCTATGGAAGTATCTTCTTGTGCATCGTGAAAGGCTTGTAATAATTCTGCAGTGGTTTTTGGACGAAATGCATTTCGAACATCAGGTCTGTTGAAGGCAATTCGGGCTACGCCGTTGCATTTTTTATAGGTGATATCTTCAAACACTTTAGCGGTTTGCCATTGTATTTTGCTCATAAACAAAGGTTTTAGTGCGATTTATTATTTTTTCGTTAAAAATAGAGTGCAACAAAAGAATTGCATTATTTTAGCGTAAAAATAAATCATTTTTAACTCAAATTCTAAAACTCAACAGAATACTTATGAATAAATCTTATTTCAGCTTTTTATTGCTGCTGGTTAGCCTGCTTGGGTTTTCACAACCCTATGAATTTCAAACGGTAAAGGACATTCAAGCTGGCCCTGTTATATCTCAAGGGCAAACAGGCACGTGCTGGAGTTTCGCTACTACTTCGTTCTTAGAAGCTGAAATTACTCGTATGACAGGGAAGAAAATCGACCTTTCTGAAATGTATAATGTGCGTAATACCTATCTTGATAAAGCAGAGAATTATGTTATGCGTCAAGGGAAAGCTCAGTTTGGCGAAGGTGGTTTGAGTCACGATGTAATTAATAGTGCTCGCAAGTATGGCATTGTTCCTGAAAGCAATTTTATTGGCAAAACTAATCCTGAAATGAATTTTAATCACACTAAAATGGTGGAGGAACTTCAGGCGGTGATTAAAAAAGCAGTGGCCGAAACCCCTAAAAAGTATCCTGCTTGGAAGAAAGATTATGCCGCTATACTGGATACTTATATGGGTAAGTTTGACGAAAACTCTTTAGTAATATCACCCAATACTGTTATTGACTCTAAAAACGTAACTGGTGATAAGCGACTTACTCCTATGCAATTTTTAGCCACCACTAAACTCAATTTGGATGACTATGTGACGATCACTTCATTCACTAATCATCCTTTTTATACTCCATTTATTTTGAGTATTCCAGATAATTTTGCTAATGGAAGTATGTATAATTTAACTTTAGATGAATTTATACAAAATATTGATAATGCATTAGATAAAGGTTTTACATTATCACTAGATACTGATGTAAGTGAAAGTACTTTTTCGGGAGAATATGGCATAGCTGTGGTTCCTGAAAATAAAAGTGATGCTACAACTATTTTAACGGAAATCAAACCAGAGAGAAAGATTTCTGCTAGCTATCGTCAGGCGGAATTTGAAAATTATGATACGCAAGACGACCACTTAATGCATATTACAGGAAAAGTTGTGGACCAAAAAGGCAATGCCTATTACAAAGTAAAGAACTCTTGGGGCACACAATCAGGGAAAGATGGTTTCATGTATATCAGCGTGGCGTATGTTCGATTGAAAGCTATATCAGTGATGGTACATAAAGATGGTTTGACTAAAAAAACCAAAACAGCTTTGGGTTTATAATACAACTCAACTGGTTGCAAATTGTTTAAGGGAAACCTGCAAGGATTATTTTTCTTGCAGGTTTTTTTTATGGTGGTTAATTATTGGTTTGCCACGAATACACGAATATTTAGTTGATGGGTTGTCTATTAACCACTCCGCCCTTTGGGCATCCCTACAAAGGAGGGGAATATTGAAATTGTGCTTTATGTGTAGTTTTTTATATATTTATCCAACTAAAACCAAAACCATGACCACTTTTACTCGTCAAGAAAAAATTAAAATTCTTTTTAGTTTTCCTGTTATTATTGCCGCTTTGGGCTATTTTGTAGACATCTATGATTTATTGTTGTTTGGTATTGTGCGTATTCCTAGTTTGAATGATTTGGGATTGGATGCCGATAAAGTAGGTACCATGATTATTAACTTCCAAATGGTAGGAATGATTGTTGGAGGCATCTTGTGGGGGATTTTAGGCGATAAAAAAGGGCGCCTATCAGTGTTGTTTGGTTCTATATTGGTTTATTCGTTGGCAAATATTGCTTGTGGGTTATTGCCAGAGCTAGCGTTTGGTGACAAAGCGATGCTATATGCTTGGTTGCGATTTATTGCTGGGGTTGGGCTTGCAGGAGAATTGGGCGCTGGGATTACCTTAGTGAGTGAAACCTTACCCAAAGAATTGCGTGCTATAGGCACTTCTATCGTTGCGGGTTTTGGAGTTCTTGGTGCTGTAGTAGCGGAGTTTACGGTGGAATTAGCTGGCAGTTGGTCTATGGCGTATCTTATTGGGGGTGGTTTGGGATTAATCCTGTTGGTACTTCGTATTAGTGTGGCTGAAAGCGGCATGTTTAAAACGGTTAAGGAAAATGCGTCTATCAAACGGGGTGATTTCCTTTCTTTTTTTACCAATAAGGTCTTGTTTGTAAAATATATGAAATGCATCTTTATTGGGGTTCCTATTTGGTACTGCATTGGGGTCTTGGTTTTTATGGCTAATCAGTTTGCTCCTGAAATGGGTATTGCCAAGATTGATCCTGCTAAAGCTATTTTGTGGACTTATGCTTTTACTGCCATTGGTGATTTTGCCAGTGGTTTTGTTTCGCATGGGTTGCACTCACGGAAAAAGACCATTCTTTATATGATGCTTGCTACGGCACTTGGGGTTGCCTTGCTCCTTTTTGGTGGCACTAAGAGTGCCACTACCTATTATTTCTTTTGTGCCTGGATGGGATTGACTACTGGGTTTTGGGCCATGTTTGTTACGTTGGCTGCGGAACAATTTGGAACTAATTTACGAAGTACTGCTACCACAAGTATTCCTAACATGGTGAGAGGTAGCGTTCCTTTGCTACTTATAGGGTTTGACTATTTAAAAGTAACCACAGGTGTCATCACGGCTGCGGCTGTTGTGGGTGGTGTTGTTTTTGCAATTGGGATTTACTCTGTTTTAACGATTAGCGAAACGCATTATAAACACATGGATTTTGTGGAGTAATTAAATAAGCTATTGCTACTATCCTCCAATTATCCACTAAGGGCATTACTACTATATTTTAAACTAGTCCTGATGAGTTGTTTATTGTATGCGGTAACTTTAATGATGTACCGTGGTCAATTCAACATTACTTACCTTTTACACAGTTTTTTGCCCTCGCTGCGCAAAGACTCCCCTTTCTGTAGCGACAAAACCTGCTTTATCTGTTGAAAAACAGCTTAGACTTTGAAGGAATTCATCTGGCGATTTATTTTTAGACACACTACTTAATGGTACTAAAAATCAATAATTTAATTAGCCAACGGATTATTTTTCAAGAAATGCAAACTGACGCGCATTTTTTAATATAGGTTAAATAGATTTTACTTATTATTTACTTCTTTTGAAAAATATAAAAAAATACTTTATAAGGTACTATAAACCGATAGCTCAGATTTATAAAGATTTTTATATATTTTTAATAAAAGAAAAACGAATAAACATACAGGGAAACCGAAAACTGTAAACAAGAGTAGGTGTAATAAAAAAAGCTAACGGCTTGCTTGATTTGGCACAGATTATAAAATCGCGCTATCGGGGTTTATAAAATAATACTCAATACTAATTGAGCCTATACCGCCAATTCAATTGGCTTTGCTCAGTTTTTGAATATAAAACTGAGCAAATAAATAAGTTAGGTGCAAGCCTCAGAAAAACCGGAGAAATCAAGAATATAACAACATTAATATGAAAATAAATATGTGGAATCCGTTTAAAAAAAAACAAAATAAAAAGTTTTTAAAAAAATCATTACCTGAATTAAAAGATAAAACTAGAATCTTAATGATTGATGATGAAGAAACAAGTTTAGTAGAATCTTTAAAAAGCGAGGGTTGGCATATAAAATATATTGAAGATCTTGATAAATATACAAACACAGATTTAAAAGATGCTCACATTGTATGTGTTGATATTAAGGGAGTTGGTAAAAAATTAAACATTAAAGAAGAAGGGTTAGGCTTAGTGAGAAATATTAAAGATAAATATCCTGAAAAGAGAATTATTCTTTGTTCTTCTGTCAGTTCTCATGATATATTTGACAACGCAATTGATTTGGTTGACAAAAAAGTTTATAAAGATGGCCAAACACATCCTTTTGATAGTGCAATAGAAGAACTTTCATACAAGCTTTTTGATTGGGATTCTCTAATTAAAGAAATTTATTTTAAATACAAATCAGATTTTGGTATAGAAATTACTCTAGAAGAATTTAGTATAAAAATGAAAACTGCAATAGATGGAAATGAAATAGACGTGGAAAAGATATTAAAAATTACAGCGGCAGGTATGAAAGTAGCTGGCGGAATAAAAACATTATTAATACATTTTGTATCATGATATTTTATTGTTACGATGCAGAAACAAATAATTTAATATTCAAATATTCTAATATTGATGATAAACATGATTGTATTAGTTCAAGAAAAATTGCTGTCGGAGATGCTTGTAGTTGCGGGAAAGACAGGTATTTTATTGTAAAAAACGATCAAAAATCTGGACACTTTTTTGCTATTTGCTTTGATGGAATTAAAGTTCGGAAAGAAGCAAATTTTTATGCAAAACATACTATTGATATGTTTTTAATGGCAAATCCAATTATTGATTCACGACACGATCATTATGAAGAAATGGTTAAAGCATCAATACATAATACGAAAAATTTAAATGCTCAAATAACTTCAAAAATTTTAAGTTATTTAAAAGAAGAAACCCTATCTGAATCTAAAGATAAAGTAGTATATATTGAAAACTTAATTAATAGAAATACTAGAGGGTTTGCTAGAGAGGTTCTTTCAATATTAAAAATTTCAACACAAATTAGTAATGACTACAATGTAATTGACTATCTGAAACCCAATATAGTTATCAAAAAAAATGAATTTGGTTATAAAAGAGTTCACTCACTTCTTGTAATGTCATTTTATCAGTTTGAAGCAGATTTTAATAGCAAAGGTGTTTTCGTAAATATTTCAGCTACCGATCTATCAGTATATGTAAATTACAACACTGTCCAAACTGTATTAACACACCTTTTTACTAATGCATTACGTTATATAATGCCAAGAACAAATATATCAATTAGTACATCTCAAATTCGAAATGAATTTGTAGAAATAAAATTTCAAATGCGAAGCTTGTACTTAACGGATGAAATTTTAAAAAACGGCAAAGTGAATGGCGAAAGAAGTGAGCAAGCAAAAAAAATGTATGAAAAAGGAACAGGAATGGGACTCGGGATTATTCATACATTATCAAAATTAAATAAAGGTAATTTTGATTTTAAACGTATTTCTGACACCGTATATGAACAAGACGGTTTCAAATTTTCTGATAACTGTTTTACATTAATATTGTTAAAAGAAGAATTCTATTAAAAAATAGAAAACGAAAAGGCCAGCCCCCCGCTGCCGCGAGAATCCTTTCGCGTGGTAATGGGATAGAAAAACAGGTCAACCGAAAACTGTAACAAGGAGTAGGTGGAATAATCAAACCACACGAAAGGATTCGTGCGGCAGCGGGGCTCCTTAAATCCTATTCGCTCTAGGTGGATACTATGTACAAAAGCATCGATAAATCGAATCGGATTGTCTTGGCTGATGGTGTCTTCTAAGCTGACTACTTGCAGCTGGTGACGGGAAATTCCTTGGATGTGTTGCATCGTTAAATATACAAAATATGTGTTTTTCTTACAAGTGTTTTAGTATATTTGTTGATAGGATTGTGGCAGTTTTTTCACAGTCTGACGTTGTCAGTAAGCCACAAAAAAATGCAGAATAGAAAATTAACTTTTAAAAGATTGTATATTTTGTATATTTGACTCAAATAATTTTATGATGGATTTACAAACTAGAAAAATAGAATTTATTCAAAAGTTTTTGAAGCTTCAAAGCGAGGATGTAATTTCTCAGTTTGAGAATTTATTGAAGAAAAAATCAATCAAAAAAGAAGCTGATATTAAGCCAATGTCAATTAAAGAATTGAACTCAAGAATAGATAAATCTGAAGTGGATTTCAAAAACGGTAAATTCAAATCAAGTTCTCAACTTTCGGCTAAATACAAATGAACCATTTTGAAATTATTTGGTCAGATCATGCAGAAAACGAATTAGATAAAATATTTGAATATTATACAGAATTTGTAAGCATTCGAGTAGCTAAAAATCTAATTCAAAAAATTATCGAAGAGCCAAATAAACTACTTTCAAATCCAGAAATCAGTCAACGTGAAGAGTTATTGTTAGATCGAGAAAATGAATATCGATATTTAGTTTGTAAAAGTTATAAAATAATTTATTCAATAGATAGAAAAGCAAAGTTTATCAAGATTGCTGATGTGTTTGATTCTAGACAAAATCCAGCAAAGATAAAGCGTACTAAATAATTTGAAGCCTGTAAGCGCAATTCCTTCGGCAGTCGCTGGGCTCGAGTGAGGAGTTTATTTTAAAAAAATTGGCACTATATAATTCACAATTCTTGTCTACATTTGTTGGAACTAAATCGATATAGTAAATGGAAGAATGCATCTCCGTATTTGATATGCTAAAAATAGGTGTTGGACCATCAAGTTCACACACTCTCGGTCCTTGGCGTGCCGCAGAACGTTTCCTGAACGAACTGAAAGATGAAAACCTTTTACAACATGTAAAAAACCTCAGCATAGATTTATACGGTTCGTTATCATTAACAGGAAAAGGACATGCTACTGATTATGCATTAATGCTTGGCTTAAGCGGACAAGACCCAGAATATATTCCTGTTCAAGACATTGACAGTATAGTACAATCGATTAAAAGAAACAACGAAATAAAATTAGCAAATCAGCATAATATTCCTTTTGATGCAGTGAAAGCTATTGTTTTTAATAAAAACTTCCTACCGTTTCATGCTAATGGAATGACTTTTACCGCACTCCTCAATAATGGTAAAAATTATACTAGTACTTTTTATTCTATTGGTGGAGGATTTGTGGTAAAAGAAGAACGCATCAATGCTAAAAAGAAACACCAAATCAAATGCGCGTTCCCCTTCCCTATTCAAAACGCTGAAGAGTTACTTCAATTTGCAATTGTTGAAAATAAAGCAATCTCAGAGATTGTTTATGCCAATGAAATATCGATGCGCCCAGAAGCAGAAGTGCATAGTGAACTGATGCGCATTTGGAGTACTATGCTCGAGTGTATGTATATTGGTTGCCACTCGGAAGGGATTTTACCTGGTGGTTTAAATGTGAGACGTCGTGCTTTTGACATGCATCAAGGATTAATAGGATTGGCTAATTATAACTCTCCGCAAGAGTGGTTGGAAAGCATCCGAAAAACCGAAGTAAAGTTTAGACAAATCCTGAAATGGGTTTCTTGTTTTGCTTTGGCCACTAATGAAGTGAATGCCGCACTAGGAAGAGTGGTAACCGCACCAACCAATGGAAGTGCTGGGGTAATACCAGCCGTATTGATGTATTATTTAGTGATAGAAAATCATAATGCTGACGAAAAACATATCAAACAATTCTTGATGGTAGCTGGCCAAATAGGTAGTATTTTCAAACAAGGTTCTACTATATCAGCGGCTATGGGTGGATGTCAGGCAGAGATAGGAGTTTCCTCAGCTATGGCGGCAGGAGCTTTGTGTGAAGTAATGGGCGGCACACCAGACCAGGTTTTGATGGCTGCCGAAATTGCTATGGAACATCATTTAGGACTGACTTGTGACCCTATTGGTGGTTTAGTTCAAATTCCATGTATAGAACGCAATACTATGGGCGCTATAAAAGCTATCAACGCTGCAGAATTAGCTATGGAAACGGATGCTAAGAATGCCAAGGTGCCTTTGGATAAAGTTATTGATACGATGTGGCAAACAGCCAAAGACATGAACTCTAAATACAAAGAAACTTCAGAAGGAGGTCTTGCTGTAGCAGTAAACATGGCAGATTGTTAAAGTGAACTTGTTCATAATATTGCAATTATATAAGTTGCAGATACAATATTATAATGATGCTTGGCCGATATCGCTTAAATTTGTATCCTCAAGAAACATCATGAAAGAATCAAAAAAAATATTTTATCTTGATTTGGACAACGAAAATTTATATTTATTTAAATATGTTGTGGAAAGTTTAGGACATAAATTTTTTATGTTTAGAGATGGATATAAAATGATTTATGATTTAAGTGAGACAAAGACTCTACCCGATTTTATATTTATGGGCACTCATATGCCTATTATAAATGGTGTTGAGCTTATAGATTTACTGAAAGAAAAAGAAGCATGGAAGAATATTTCAATAATAATGATTTCTGGCGCTTTCCCAAAAAAAATGCTACATAATTATTTAGCTCAAGGCGTCAATCAAATTATGAAAAGACCACTCGCCAAAAACTATAGATTAGCTTTAGAAAAAGTGATTAATTTAGAGTTTACTAAAAAGAATAGACTTTCATTAAGTGTCTAAATCACTTTTAAAATATTTAGCCTGAAATTTTAAAAAGAAAGTGTGTATAGTCTTTTGCTCTTGTTCCTTTTACATATTGACAATTGAAAAATCAATAAATTGAACTAATAGCCTTTCTTCAAATTGCTTAGTATTTAGACCATTTGTAGAGTTCTTTCCAAGTTGGTTTTTTGCCATACATTAGAATACCTACACGATAAATCTTAGCTGCAAACCAAACAACTCCAAAAAACGTTCCGAAAAGTAATATTATTGAAACAATAATTTGCCATAAGGGTACCCCAAAAGGAATTCGCATCATCATCACAATTGGTGATGTTAAGGGTATCATAGAAAATACAGTAGCAATCGTTCCATGTGGATCATTCATCACAGTAAAGAAACCAATATAAACTCCCAATATCAAAGGCATTATAATAGGCAACAAAAATTGTTGTGAATCAGTTTCATTATCAACTGCTGCTCCAATAGAAGCGTAGAATGAACTATATAAAAAGTAACCACCAATGAAATAAATAATAAAAGAAATAAGAATTGTTGCAATAGGCAAGTTCCACAATTCAGCAATATAAAGCTGCATCGTATTTCCCATTTGACTTTGAGCTGTTTGAATGGCTTGTCCTTCGATGCCAACAGTGGCTCCCATATGTACGCCAAATAGAGTTGATAGCACCAACATAGCTGATAAACCCAATATTGCCCAGATCATGAACTGAAGAATTCCTGCCAGAGAAGTTCCGATGATTTTACCCATCATCAACTGAAAAGGTTTCACCGAAGAAATAATAACTTCGATAATACGAGATACTTTTTCTTCGATAACGCTTCGCATCACCATATTACCATAAATCACAATAAACATCATTATTAAATACCCAAAAGCACCACCAATGGCGATTTTGATTTCGTTTAATCCTTTGAGCGCTGCTTCGCCTGATGCTTTGGAGAGTTTGATATCAACCACAGCATTAGCATTTTTGATAGCCAAAGTATCTAAACCAGATTTAATATAATTTTCTTTAGTTAATTTATGACTAATAATATCTTGAACATCTTCAATAAAAGAAACGCTTGGGCTATCATTTGAAATATATTGAATTTGATTTTCGAGTGCTTTATAATCGTTTACTTTTGGGATTATTAAAAGTCCTTCGTAGTTTTCACTAACTATACTATCTTTTAAAATTGTAATAGCAACATTTGACAAATCCAGATAATTATATTCGGCATCGCTATTGAATTCTTTAACAAACATTCCCGATCCGTCATGTATAGCAATGGTTTTTTTATCAGCTTTCATACTGCTTAAATAACCAACAAAAACAGCAATACCTACAAACAATAATGGACTTAAAAAAGTCATTACAATAAATGATTTGTTGCGCACTTTGGCCACAAATTCTCTTTTGATGATTAGACCTATTTTACTCATGTTTTTTATTTACGATTAAGGATTTGGAAATATAGGAATTAAAAACCCTTAATCTCAAAGTCCTAATTTCTTAATTATTTCTCAGTTACAGTTTGTATAAAAATATCGTTCACACTTGGAATTTTTTCAACAAAATGAGTTACTTGACCGCGCTGCAATAAGGTATTTAATAATTCATTTGGAGTTGAATTTCCTATATTAATTTTGAGTTTTAATTCATCTTGTAATGATTTAAAATCGGTTTGAGACAAAGTAAATTTTTGAGATAAGTCAAACATCAATCCTTCCATATTATCTGTTAAAATTCCCACTTCATAATCATTGGTTCTGAAATGTTTCTTTACCTCAGACAACTTGCCTTCGATAAGTTTATTGGATTTGTGAATTAATGCAATATGATCGCACATTTCTTCAACACTTTCCATTCGGTGTGTAGAAAAAATAACAGAGGTTCCATTCTTGTTCAATTCGATGATTTCGTCTTTAATTAAGTTGGCATTTACCGGGTCAAAACCAGAGAAAGGTTCGTCAAGGATTAGCAACTTTGGTTTATGTAAAACAGTAACAATAAATTGAACTTTTTGCGCCATTCCTTTTGATAACTCATTGATTTTCTTGTCCCACCAACCCTGAATTTCAAGACGTGTGAACCAATAATCAAGTTCGTGCTTTGCCTCAGCTTTAGTCAATCCTTTTAGCTGAGCTAGATACAAACACTGCTCTCCTACTTTCATGGTTTTATACAAGCCACGTTCCTCCGGCATATATCCAATGGATTGAACATGAGCAGGATTTAGTTTTTCGCCATCAAGAATTATTTCACCACTATCGGGCATTGTAATTTGATTGATAATACGAATTAAAGAAGTTTTACCAGCACCATTTGGACCAAGAAGACCATAAATACTGCCTTTGGGAACGGTTAAAGAAACTTCATTTAGCGCGGTGTAATTACCATATTGCTTAACTACTTTGTTTACTTCAAGTATATTACTCATACTTTATTAATTTGTGTAAAAATAGTTATTTGACAGCATTTGAATGTTAAATAAAACAAAAAAACCCACCCTAATTATTCGTAAAAGGATGGGAAAAATTGCTATGAAAAAAAAATTACTTGTTATCAAGTAATAACTAAATGAAAAAAATTATGAAAACATATCTTTTACTTTTTCAAAAAAAGATTTATCCCCTTTATCCGGATTAGGTGTAAAATTTTCATCCGTCAAAGAGTTTTCGAAAAATTGACGTTGTACTTTAGTTAAAGTTTTTGGGGTCCATACATTTATATGTACTAATAAATCTCCGCTGCCATAGCTATTTAAACTCGGAATCCCTTTGCCTTTAAGACGTAAAATTTTACCGGACTGAATACCTTCTTCAAGTTTTATTCTGACCTTTCCATTTACTGCTTCTATTTCTTTAGAAACTCCCAAAACAGCTTCGGCTATACTTATATATAAGTCATAATGAAGATTTTCTCCTTCACGCTTTAAGAATTCATGGTCTAGTTCTTCAATGGCTACTATTAAGTCACCTGCTATTCCGTTTCCTGGAGCGTCATTTCCTTTTCCAGAAACTTTTAATTGCATACCATCAACTACACCAGCTGGAATTTTGATAGAAACTGTTTCGTCTTCCAAAATCATTCCCTGCGCATCGGCATTGTTTGGTTTACTCTCAATAGTTTGTCCAGAACCACCACAAACATGACAAGCTGAAGCCGATTGCATTCTACCTAAAATAGTGTTAGTTACTCGCAAAACCTGACCTTGACCATTACAAGTGGAGCAAGTTTTATATTTTACCCCTGCCGCTTGGGTTTTACGTTTTACTTTTACTTTCTTTTCAACACCGTTGGCAATTTCTTCTAAAGTCAATTTTACTTTAATACGAAGATTACTTCCTTTTACTCTGCGCTGTCCGCCACCAAAACCTCCGCCAAAACCTCCACCAAAAGCACCTCCAAAAATATCTCCAAACTGACTGAAAATGTCATCCATATTCATGTGATTACCTCCGCCATAGCCGCCAGCACCGTCAAAAGCAGCATGACCATATTGATCATATTTTGCTTTTTTATCAGCATCGCTCAATACTTCATAAGCTTCAGCAGCAGTTTTGAAATTTTCTTCAGCTTCTTTATTTCCAGGGTTTTTATCAGGGTGAAATTCAATTGCTTTTTTTCTGTATGCTTTTTTTATTTCTTCAGGAGAAGCGCTTTTGGAAACGCCTAATATTTCGTAAAAATCAACTTTTTTGCTCATAATACCTTTTTATTGTCCAATTACAACTTTTGGGAAACGAATAATTTTCTCGCCCAGTTTATATCCTTTCTCAATTACATCTACAATTTTACCTTTCAAATCATCACTTGGCGCTGGTATTTGAGTTATTGCTTCGGCAAAATCTGCATCAAAAACGTCACCAGGTTTAATATCGACTTCTTCTAAACCTTTAGCAACAAGAGTGCTTTTTAATTTTTCATAAATCAATTCTACACCTTTTAACAATACATCATCTTCTGATTTTGAAATTTGAATCATAGCTCTGTCAAAATCATCCATTACTGGCAACATAGCTTGTAAAACTTCCTGATTGGCAGTTCTAAACAAATCCATACGTTCTTTAGTGGTTCGTTTTTTGAAATTCTCAAACTCTGCAAACAAACGAAGGAATCTGTCTTTTTCTTTGGC
This sequence comes from Flavobacterium psychrophilum, assembly GCA_943325515.2. Lineage (GTDB taxonomy): Bacteria > Bacteroidota > Bacteroidia > Flavobacteriales > Flavobacteriaceae > Flavobacterium > Flavobacterium psychrophilum_R. The sequence continues at coordinate 37,421 of CALPPS020000003.1, read as the reverse complement.
CAAATCTTCTTCTAACTTTCCTTCAACAGTCAATTCTTCTGCTGTTTCTATCTCGTTAATTACGTTTTCAATTTCGCTTTCAATTGGCTCTTTATCTGTATTTTCAGTGTTCATTTCTGATTTATTTTTAAAAATATTCTTGATTTTCATTTTGTTTTATTGGATAACAAAAGTACTGCCATTTCTTTGAAAATGTCAAATTGTCATTATATTTTGTTACTAAATAAAATACTTTAGAAATTTATAGCCTTAAAACGAAAAAAATTATTTAACCAAAATTTAATAAAATTTTAAGAGTATTCCATTTTCGTTTTAATTATATTTGTGAATATAAAACCAAAACAATATTCATTAAGGTTAGTTTACAACTGTAAAAATTATTAATTCAACAATCTTTATAGAAAAAAAGTGCTGATACAAGTATCAGCACTTTTTTTATGAATATAAATTAGATATTGCCTTTTCAATTTTAGGAAATTGAAACTGAAAACCAGCTGTAGAAATTTTTTGAGCACTAATATTTTTACTTGAAAAAAGCAGATATGACATTTCTCCTAATATAAGTTTCATTACAAACTCTGGTACATTGGGCAACCACAATAGTATATTTATAGTTTTGGCAATTACTTTTGTCAACTCTAAGTTGCTTACTGGATTTGGAGAAACTGCATTATAAACACCTTCTAATTGATTTTCTATTGCAAAATAATACATAGCAACTAAATCTGTAATGTGTATCCATGATTGTATTTGCTTTCCTGAACCCATTGCTGCTCCAAAACCAAACTTTATAGGTTTAACCATTTCTGGCAAGGCACCTGCGGCGTTTGAAAGCACAATTCCAGTTCTTAGCTTGCAAACTTTTATGCCTAAGACTTGAAATACGTTGACACTTTCTTCCCATTTCTTAACAACATTAGAAAGAAAACTATCTTCCGAATCTACAGTAGTCTCAGAATAAACTTTTGAAAAACTTTCTGGATAAATAGCTGTTCCTGATGCTGATATAATTTGTTTTATATGATTTGGAGTTTTCTTAACTAAATTAAAAAGCAGTTCACTAGACAATGTTCGGCTTTCTATTATTTCTTGTTTGTACTTATTTGTCCATCGTTGCGCAATATTGGCTCCAGCCAAATGAACAATTGCATCAACACCATCAATACATCTTTCATCAATTTTTCCTTCTTGTGGATTCCAATAAAAACCTTTGTAATTTGGTTCTTCCTTAATTTTATCATTTGAGGTAGTCAAATAATAAACGGAATGGTTTTTTGATAGCAATAATTTTACCAATTCACTTCCTATCAATCCTGTTGCACCCGTAATTAAAATTTTCATTTTAAATAATTTTTATCAAAGTTATTATCAAAGCGTCTTAAATTAAACCCAATTATAAAGGGTTTAACTTTTGTTTATTTTTTCAATTTTATACTCCATTCAAAGTTTAATTCAGAAACTTGTTCTCCTTTTTCATTAACACCGATCGATTTCATCCAGATGGTTTGTCCTTCGCCAGTGGTTATGGTTTTAACAATAGCATTGTCTATCAAATGTCCATCATTACAAGTAAAAGTAATTCGTCCAGTTGCTTTTTTTGAAAAATTACTAGTATTATTGGCAACCAACATGGAGATATTCTTTCCACTTTTTTTGATTTTCATTATTACCAAAGCACCTGTAGTTAACTCTGCAGCCATGGCTTGAACAGCGAAATAGATTGATTTAAAAGGGTTTTGATTGAACCAACGATGTTTCACTGTCACTATACATTGTTCGCTAGAAATTGCCTTAACTCTAACACCTGACCAAAAAGCGGAAGGTAGTTTAAAAAATAAAAAAGTATTCAGTTTTGAAGGAGAAATTTCCATTAGCACTTGATTTTTCTATAAAAATACAAAAAAACAATGATGAAGTCTGTAATTTATTAATTGTTAAATATAACATATAAATACAGTAAACATCCCAAAACTGTTGTAAAAAAAGAAAGTTCAGACGGAAGTGATTCAAAAGAATAATTAATAAAACATCTCAATGAAAATTGGGTTGTTTTTTTTTCTATTTTTGACACACGAGACCTTTGGGTCGAACTGTACGAAGTAAAAACAATAATTTCAAGTATTTATGAAAAAAATTATTATTCTTAGTTTTCTTATCATTTCTTCAATAACTTTTGGGCAAAAAAAAGAAAAAATAAAAGGTTCCAAAATTGTAAAACTAGAACAAAAACAAGTTGATAGTTTTGAGAGCATTGAAGTAGAAGATAATATAGAAGTGTTTTTAGTCAAAGGAAGCGAATGTGGTCTAGAAATTGAAGCCGATGATAATTTAATCGAATTTATTGATTATAAATTAGCTGGAAATAATTTAAGAATTTCAACTTCTAGGGATATTACGAGTTTTAAAAAGTTAAGTGTTCGAATTATCTATACTGATAAGTTCAATATGGTAATTGCAAAAAATGAGACTAATATAACTTCTTTATCCGATTTGGTTATAGAGAACATTACATTCAAGAGTTATGATTATTCTAAATTGTTTATCAATGCTAAGACTAAAGATTTTACGTTAATGATAAATGATAAGTCAAAAGTAGAATTAAACTTGAAATCAGATAAAACAGCAATTGATTTAAGCAAAAGTGGCTTTTTGAAAGCATTTATTTCGTCTACTGACACGAAATTTGATATGTATCAAAAATCGTCTGCAGAAATAGAAGGAGATATTGTTAATTTAAAACTTCGATTAGATAATAATACTGATTTTACTGGAAATAAATTAACTACTAAAAATGCTATATTAGAAACTAGTGGTTATTCAAAAAGCAATTTAATAGTAAATAATATTCTAACTATAGATGCTTCTGGAAATAGCGAGATAGAACTATATGGTGCACCGACCAAGATAGAAATGAAACGTTTCATAGATAGTGCTGCTTTAACGAAAAAGCAAATGAAATAAAATAAAAATTCCCGAATTATCGGGAATTTTTTTATCTTAAAATCAAAGTAAATTACTCTAAAGAAGCTAAATAACGTTCTGCATCAAGTGCTGCCATACAACCTGTTCCAGCAGCAGTTATCGCTTGTCGATAAACATGGTCTGCAGCATCACCTGCAACAAAAACTCCATCAATATTAGTTTTTGAAGTTCCTGCTATATTTATTATATAGCCAGTTTCATCAAGCTTTAAATAATCTTTAAAAATATCCGTATTCGGTTTGTGACCAATAGCCACAAAGAAACCAGTAGCCGGAATATCAAAAATAGCTCCAGTAGTTTTATCTTTTGCTTTAACAGCAGTCACGACTTGACCATTGCCAAGAACCTCAACTGTGTCGTGATTCATTAAAATAGTTATGTTTTCTGTTTTGCGTACACGAGCTTCCATAATTTTAGAAGCTCTGAACTTTTCACTTCGAACGAGCATCGTAACTTTGGTGCATAACTTAGAAAGATAATGCGCTTCTTCACAAGCTGAATCTCCTGCGCCGACAATTACCACCTCTTGATTTCTATAAAAGAAACCATCGCAAACAGCACAAGCCGATACTCCACCTCCAGTTTGCAAATAATGTTGCTCAGAGGGTATTCCTAAATATTTTGCAGAAGCACCTGTAGAAATAATAACCGTTTCTGCATGAATTTCTTTAGTATCATTAATCCAAACTTTATGTGTTTTTTCTGAAAAATCAACTTTAGTAGCCCAACCATCTCGAACATCAGTCCCAAAACGTTGCGCTTGAGCTTGAATACCAACCATCATTTCTGGTCCAGTTATTCCTTCAGGATTTCCAGGCCAATTTTCTACTTCATTTGTTGTGGTTAATTGCCCACCAGGTTGTGTTCCTTGATATAAAACAGGATTCATATTAGCTCTAGCCGCATAAATTGCTGCAGTGTAACCCGCAGGACCAGAACCTATAATTAAGCATTTTACTTTTTCAATTGTATCTGACATAATTTTAATTTTGGTTGCAAAGATAACTCAATAAAATGAAAAATTTTATTTCAATAAATTAGAAATTATTATAAAAAAATAATTTTCTTTATTTGTTGAATAATAAATAATAGAGTTATATTTGCACTCCTTTTTAATGGGAATTCGGGGTGTAGCGTAGCCCGGTTATCGCGCCTGCTTTGGGAGCAGGAGGCCGCAGGTTCGAATCCTGCCACCCCGACAAAAATCCTTTCTGTAGTATTCAGAGAGGATTTTTTTATTGGAATATTTCTTGAAAAATAAAATTCACTTCCGATATAATTTCTATTTTTGTTGTGAATAAAATCTTAATACAATTATTATGCTCATTATTGGAATTGCTGGAGGAACGGGAAGTGGAAAAACAACTGTTGTTCATCAAATTATGAATGAATTACCCGAAACCGAAGTGGGCGTATTATCTCAAGACTCCTATTACAAGGAAAATAATAATTTAAGTTTTGAAGAAAGAGCTTTAGTTAATTTTGATCATCCAAGAGCAATTGATTTTAATCTTTTGGTACAACATCTCAAGGAATTAAAAGACGGCAATACAATTGAACAGCCTGTATATTCTTTTGTAACTCATAATAGAACTGATGATACCGTAATAACACATCCAAGAAAGGTCATGATAGTTGAAGGGATTTTAATTTTAACAAATCCTGAACTTCGTGATTTATTTGATGTAAAAATATTTGTTCATGCTGATTCAGACGAGCGCTTAATCAGAAGATTAAAGAGAGACATTGCAGAACGTGGTCGTGATATGGAAGAAGTTTTAAACAGATATCAAACCACATTAAAACCTATGCACCAACAGTTTATTGAACCTACCAAAGCTTTTGCAGATATTATAATTCCAAATGATAAATACAATACCGTTGCCATTGATGTAGTTAGAGCTGTAATAAACCAAAGAATTACTTAAATTTATGAATCACTTTAAAAACTTGACAGATGCTTACCCAATTCTTAAAATATTAGGTGACAGATATGTTATTGTAACAGTTTTCTTTGTGATTTGGATGGTTTTTTTGGACAATACATCCTATATTGAACATAGCGTTCTTAACAAACAATTAAATGAACTAGAAGATAACAAAAAATATTATCAGGACGAGATAAAAAAAGATAAAAAAAACATCAAATTATTAAAAAATCCTGATCAAATTGAAAAGTATGCTCGTGAAAAATACTATATGAAGCGCAATAGTGAAGATATTTACCTTATTGAATTTGAAGGCGATACCATTAAAGAAGAACAGTCAAAATAAAAATATTTATAAAACCAAATCATGGCTGAACAATTATTAAATGAGTTTGAAAGTGTTTCTTCCAAACAATGGAAACAACAAATACAATATGAACTTAATGGAGCAGATTATAATGATACTTTAGTTTGGGAATCTCTTGAAGGAATAAAAGTTAAGCCTTTTTATCATAATGATGAATTTAAAAGTAAGTATTCAATTAATACACCTAATGCATTTAAAATACTGCAAAACATTTTTGTACACGATATTACCCTATCAAATAAAAGAGCACTAGCTGTCTTAAACCGTGGCGCAGAAAGTATTCGTTTTACTATTAAAAATGAGAAAGTTTGTATAGAAGATTTAATGCAAAATTTACCATTCGAAAAAACACTTTATTTTTTTTATTTGCCTTTCCTTTCAATCGATTTCGTAAACAAAATAAGTGCGTTTACATCAAAAAATAAAGCTAATATAGTCATCCAAATTGATCCAATCGGTCAATTGTGTAAAGATGGAAATTGGTTTCAAAACCTAGAAAAAGATTTTGAAAAATTAAACTTTATTTCTGAAAAGACTAACAATTCTTTCCTTACTATTGCTAGTGAAATTTATCAAAATGCTGGCGCTAATATGGTACAACAATTAGCTTTTACTTTAGCGCATGTAAATGAATATTTCAATAGAATTTCTTATATTAATCAACCAATAACTATTGAAGTTGCAGTTGGGACAAATTATTTCTTTGAAATAGCCAAGTTAAGAGCTTTACGCTTATTATTCACCACTTTGGCTTCAGCATATAATCATTCTTTAGATTGTCACATTATTGCAACCCCTACAAAACGAAATAAAACATTATATGATTACAACATTAATATGTTACGAACTACTACAGAATGCATGTCGGCAATTATAGGCGGAGCCAATACAATAGCTAATCTTCCTTATGATAGTTTGTACCACAAAGACAATGAATTTGGAGATAGAATTGCTAGAAATCAACTTTTAATTTTAAAAAATGAAAGCTATTTTGATAAAGTAAACAATCCTGCTGACGGTGCATATTATATTGAAAGCCTAACGGAACAGTTGGCAGAAAAAGCACTTTTACTTTTTAAAGACATTGAAGCCAATGCCGGTTTTATCAAACAATTAATAGAAGGAACTATTCAGAAAAAAATTCAAGAAAGTGCTATTAAAGAACAAGAACTATTTAATGATGGGAAAGAGATTTTAGTGGGAACCAATAAGTATCCTAATAAAAATGACAAAATGAAACACGACTTGGAATTATATCCATTTGTGAAACAAAAACCCCGCAAAACATTAATCACTCCGATAATTGAAAAAAGAATAGCAGAAAAAATGGAACAAGAACGTTTATCTCAAGAGGAATAAAATGAGAAAAAACATCCAAAATATTAAATTACAAACTCAAAACCCGGAATCCGAAACTCGGAACTCGGAATTATTTCAAACCGCCGAAAATATTAATCTTAAACCTTTCTATACAGAAAAAGATATAGAAAATATAGAACACATAGGTTTCGGGGCTGGCTTTGCTCCTAACCTTCGTGGTCCTTATACTACTATGTATGTGCGCCGCCCTTGGACAATACGTCAATATGCTGGTTTCTCTACAGCAGAAGATAGTAATGCTTTTTATAGAAGAAACCTAGCTGCCGGACAAAAAGGACTTTCAGTTGCCTTTGATCTAGCTACCCATAGAGGTTATGATTCTGACCACGAACGCGTTTTTGGTGATGTAGGAAAAGCCGGTGTAGCGATAGATTCAGTAGAAGATATGAAAATTCTCTTTGACCAAATTCCATTAGGAGAAATGTCGGTTTCAATGACTATGAATGGTGCTGTTTTACCAATAATGGCTTTTTATATAGTAGCTGCCGAAGAACAAGGCGTTTCTCCTGAACAACTTTCGGGAACCATTCAAAATGATATCTTGAAGGAGTTTATGGTTCGAAATACTTACATATATCCTCCTTCACCATCCATGAAAATCATTGCAGATATTTTTGAATATACTAGCAAGAAAATGTCCAAGTTTAATTCTATTTCTATTTCGGGATACCACATGCAAGAAGCGGGTGCGACTGCAGATATAGAATTAGCCTATACACTTGCCGATGGTATAGAATACATCCGAACCGGTTTAGCCACAGGAATGAAAATCGATGAGTTTGCTCCTCGCCTATCTTTCTTTTGGGCTATTGGAATGAACCATTTTATGGAAATTGCCAAGATGAGAGCTGGAAGAATGCTTTGGGCAAAACTCCTGAAACAATTCAATCCAAAAGACGAAAAATCATTGGTACTTCGAACCCATTGCCAAACATCGGGCTGGAGTTTAACCCAGCAAGATCCTTTTAATAATGTAGCTAGAACTTGTATTGAAGGGGCAGCTGCAGCTTTTGGCGGAACACAATCATTGCATACCAATGCTTTGGACGAAGCCATTGCACTACCAACAGATTTTTCGGCTCGAATTGCTAGAAATACACAAATATTTTTACAAGAAGAAACTAAAATTTGTAAAACTGTTGATCCTTGGGCTGGTAGTTTTTATGTAGAAAGTTTAACTAATGAAATCGCTCAAAATGCTTGGAAATTAATTGAAGAAGTTGAAGAGCTTGGCGGAATGACCAAAGCCATTGAAGCTGGTATCCCAAAACTTAGAATTGAAGAAGCTGCCGCTCGAAAACAAGCTAGAATTGACAGTAGTCAAGATATCATTGTTGGAGTTAATAAATACCGCCTAGAAAAAGAAGATCCGCTACATATTTTGGATGTGGATAATGATATGGTGCGCAAACAACAAATTGAACGTTTGAATCTAATAAAAGCAACGCGAGATACCGCAAAAGTAAAAGCATGTTTAGCAAAACTAACTGAAAGTGCTAAAGCTTCTATGCAAGATTCAAAAGATTCTGATCGACTTGAGAATAAAAATTTATTATCTTTAGCCATAGAAGCTGCAAGAAACAGAGCCACACTAGGTGAAATTAGTGATGCACTTGAAGAAGTTTTTGGCAGATACAAAGCACAAATTAGAAGTTTTAGTGGCGTGTATAGTAAAGAAATTAAAAATGACGATAGTTTTGAAAAAGCAAAACAATTAGCCGACACTTTTGCTAAGAAAGAAGGTCGTCGTCCTCGTATTATGATTGCTAAAATGGGACAAGATGGTCACGATCGTGGAGCTAAAGTCGTTGCAACAGGATATGCAGATTTGGGTTTTGATGTAGATATTGGCCCACTTTTTCAAACACCTGCAGAAGCTGCTAAGCAAGCTGTTGAAAATGATGTTCATATACTTGGTGTTTCGTCTCTGGCTGCTGGGCATAAAACTTTAGTACCGCAAGTGATTGAAGAATTAAAAAAGTATGGTCGCGAAGATATTATGGTAATTGTTGGTGGTGTTATTCCTACCCAAGATTATCAATTTCTTTTTGATGCAGGTGCAGTTGCTATATTTGGACCTGGAACTAAGATTAGTGAGGCCGCTATAAGTATTTTAGATGTACTTTTAAAAGATTAATTTAATTACTAAACAATTATCCAACAAATAAGAAAACTACTTTCAACCTTTTTATTAAAGTAAAAAAGATAGTTTACCAAATTGGAAAAAAGTAAGAGATTCTAGAAATGAAATATTTACTTTTTTTTTAATATGATAACTTAAATTATACCTCTGTTTTTGATTTGTTAAAGACTTTGAAATACATTTAAGAATGGAGGAAAGACTCTAAAAATTATAATTTAAAAATATATCTTTACTAAAAATAAACATATGAATTTCTCAGCAAAAATGCTTCGTGATAAAGCTTTGTCAGATAAAGTAATTGTAGTAACCGGTGGCGGAAGTGGTTTGGGTAAAGCCATGACTAAATATTTTTTAGAGCTAGGGGCAAAAGTCGCTATCACCTCTCGAGATATAGAAAAACTGAAAACCACTGCATCCGAACTAGAAAAGGAAACAGGCGGAAAGTGTGTTCCTATTCAGTGTGATGTTCGCCATTATGATCATGTTGAAGCCATGCTTGCCGAAGTATTGAAAACCTTTGGTAAAGTAGATGTTTTACTGAACAATGCCGCTGGAAACTTCATCTCTCCTACCGAGAGATTATCTGCTAGTGCCTTTGATACTATTATTGATATTGTTTTAAAAGGTTCAAAAAACTGTACTTTGGCTTTTGGAAAACATTGGATAGCTGAAAAACAAACCAATTGTAATGTTTTGAATATCGTGACTACCTATGCTTGGACTGGTTCGGGTTATGTAGTACCAAGTGCTACTGCTAAAGCTGGAGTTTTAGCCATGACAAGAAGTCTTGCTGTAGAATGGGCAAAATATGGTATTCGAATGAACGCCATTGCTCCAGGACCATTTCCTACCAAAGGAGCTTGGGACAGACTTTTACCAGGTGATCTAGCCGAAAAATTTGATATGGCTAAGAAAGTCCCACTTCGAAGAGTTGGAGACCATCAGGAATTAGCCAATTTGGCTGCTTATTTAGTTTCTGATTTCTCGGCATACATAAATGGTGAAGTAGTAACTATAGATGGTGGTGAATGGCTACAAGGAGCAGGACAATTTAATATGCTTGAAAAAATCCCTCAGGAAATGTGGGACATGCTTGAAGCGATGATTAAGAACAAAGGAAGTAAATAACAGTGGCTAGTTAGCAAGTAATAGTTGCTCGTCAGATTACTGAAAACTTAAAACTGATTACTGAACACTACTTCAAAACTTTACCAGATTGTTAACAAAAATCCCTTGCCAAAGCCATAAATAATTGTATTTTTACGGCTTAAAATCTAGATAAATTACATGGGTAAAATCATTGCTATTGCGAATCAAAAAGGCGGTGTTGGCAAGACGACCACTTCAATAAATCTTGCAGCTTCACTAGGTGTTCTAGAAAAAAAGGTGTTATTGATAGATGCTGACCCACAAGCCAATGCTAGTTCGGGTCTTGGTATTGATGTAGAGAATGTTGAAATTGGTACCTATCAAATTTTAGAACATAGCAATACAATCGAAGAAGCCACTATATCAAGTTCAGCACCCAATGTATGGGTAATTCCAGCGCATATTGATTTAGTTGCTATTGAAATTGAACTAGTAGATAAAGACAATAGAGAGTATATGCTTAAACAAGCCTTAGAAAGCGTAAAAGACCAATATGATTATATTCTTATTGACTGTGCGCCATCATTAGGTTTATTAACCTTGAATGCTTTAACTGCTGCTGATAGCGTGGTTATTCCTATTCAATGTGAGTATTTTGCTTTAGAAGGATTGGGAAAATTATTGAATACCATCAAAAGTGTACAAAAAATTCACAATCCCAACTTGGATATTGAAGGACTTTTATTAACCATGTACGACTCTCGTTTGCGATTGTCAAATCAAGTGGTTGAAGAAGTACAAAAACATTTTAATGACATGGTTTTCAAAACTATTATTCAGCGAAATGTAAAATTGAGCGAAGCACCAAGTTTTGGAGAAAGTATTATTAACTTTGATGCCACGAGTAGAGGAGCAACTAATTACCTTAGCTTAGCTCAAGAAATTATTAAGAAAAACAGTTAATCCCTATGGCAAAAGCTATAAAGAAACAAGCATTAGGAAGAGGTTTATCTGCACTTTTGAAAGACCCAGAAAACGATATCAAATCTGTTAATGATAAAAATGCTGATAAAGTAGTTGGTAACATCATAGAGTTAGACATTGAGGTTATTGCCATTAATCCGTTTCAACCAAGAACAAATTTCAACGAAGATTCTATACAAGAGTTAGCTTCTTCTATCAAAGAATTGGGGGTTATACAGCCTATTACTGTTCGAAAATTAGATTTTAATAAATACCAATTAATATCTGGAGAACGCCGTTTGCGCGCCTCAAAAGTGGCAGGATTAAAAACTATTCCTGCTTACATTAGAATTGCCAATGATAATGAGTCATTAATCATGGCACTAGTCGAAAATATTCAACGACACGATTTAGATCCTATAGAGATTGCGCTTTCTTATCAAAGATTAATTGACGAAATTCAATTGACACAAGAACAAATGAGTGAACGCGTTGGAAAAAAGCGTTCAACTATTGCCAACTATTTGAGATTATTGAAATTAGATCCAATAATTCAAACCGGAATTAGAGATGGATTTATCAGTATGGGACATGGCCGAGCCATTATTAACATTGAAGACCAAGAAGTTCAAACAGCTATTTACCAAAAGATTGTAAGTCAAAATCTTTCTGTTCGTGATACGGAAACTTTAGTAAAAAACTATCACGAAAGCCTAAAACCTGTTGTAGCAAAAGTTAAAAAAACTACCACATTCTCTATAGCTGAAGAGCAAAAAAAATCATTTGCCAATTTTTTTGGTGCTAAAGTAGAGGTTAAAATAGTTGCAAATAATAAAGGGAAAATTACCATACCATTTCACTCTGAAGAAGATTTTAATCGCATTATTAAACTTATAAAAGGTTAGTGAATAAGCAGTTTTACATACTTATTCTCTTTTTTCTATTAGGAAATCAAAACATTTTTTCTCAGGAAATAGTAAGTGCACTAGCTGTAAAAGACACTTTGAAATCAAAAGATATAGATCCACTTACCCCTTCAAAAGCGGCTTTTTATTCGGCTATTGTTCCAGGTTTAGGACAAGCCTACAATAAAAAATATTGGAAAATACCTTTAGTATATGGTGCAATAGGAACAAGTTTGTATTTTTATATTGATAACAACAAAAAATATCACAGCTATCGCGATGCTTATAAAAGACGTTTGGCAGGTTATAGTGATGACCAATATCAATATCTTGACGATTCCAGATTGATAGCAGCGCAACGATTTTATCAACGAAATAGAGATTTATCACTTTTGGTTAGTGTTGGCTTTTATATTTTAAATATTGTTGATGCCAATATTGATGCCCATCTAACACAATTTAATGTTAGTGACAAATTATCATTTGCTCCAGATGTTTATCAAAATGAAATCAACGCAAAACCAAATATTGGATTGACTTTTAATTATAGATTTTAGATGAAAATAGCCTTGCTTGGATATGGGAAAATGGGCAAAGTAATTGAAAAAATTGCTTTGGAAAGAGGACACGAAATTGTACTTAGAAAAACCAGTTCCAATACTTTTGAAGGACTAGTAAATGCTGATGTTGCCATTGATTTTAGTGCTCCAAACGTTGTTGTTGAAAATATTTCTACATGTATCAATCATGGAATTCCTGTAGTTTCAGGCACAACAGGTTGGCTTAATCATTACAATGAAATGGTTAAACTATGTGAAAGTAAAAATGGCTCATTCCTTTATAGTTCCAATTTTAGCTTGGGTGTTAATTTATTCTTTGAATTGAATGACTATTTAGCAAAACTAATGTCAAAATTTAAAAAGTATAAGGTTTCAATGGAAGAAATTCATCATACTCAAAAACTTGACAAACCGAGCGGAACAGCCATTACACTTGCCAACACTATTATCAATTATACTGATAAAAATGATTGGTCTATTGAAAATCCAAAAGAAGATGACTTATTTATAGAAGTGAAGCGAAAAGAAAATATTCCTGGTACACACACCATTATCTATAATTCTGAAATTGATTTTATAGAAATCAAACATGTAGCCCATAACCGAGAAGGATTTGCTTTAGGTTCCATAATAGCAGCCGAATGGATTATTGGCAAAAAAGGAGTATTCACTATGAAGGATGTATTAAATTTACATTCCATTTAAAAATAACAAATTTCGAAAACTGTAACAAATCTTTATATAAACATACATAAACTTTTAAACTTATCATTATGACACTATTTCAATGGTTTATATTTTTCTTAGCAGTTCAAATTATTCATGGTTTAGGAACTTGGAAATTATATGAAAAAGCAGGAAGAAAAAGATGGGAAGCCTTTGTGCCTGTATACAATTCTATTGTTTTAATGAAAATAATAGGACGTTCAACTCTTTGGACACTATTGCTTTTTATACCTGTAATCAACTTAATTATGTTTCCAGTGGTATGGGTAGAGACTTTAAGAAGTTTTGGGAAGAAATCAACTGCTGACACTTGGTTAGGAATTTTTACTTTCGGATTTTATATTTATTATATCAATTATACTCAAGATGTAAAGTATATCTCTGACCGAAGTTTAGTAGCTGTTACTAAAACAGGCGACACTATAAGTTCTATACTTTTTGCCGTTGTGGTCGCTACTTTGGTGCATACGTATGTAATGCAACCCTTTACAATTCCAACGGCATCTTTGGAAAAATCATTGTTAATAGGTGATTTCCTTTTTGTAAGTAAGTTTCATTATGGTGCAAGAACTCCAATGACAGCAGTTGCCGCACCAATGGTGCATGATACCTTACCAGTTATAAAAAAGAAATCTTATTTAAGTTGGCCACAGATACCTTACTTCCGTTTTCCTGGTTTCCAAAAAATTAAGAAAAATGATATTGTAGTTTTCAATTGGCCAGCTGATACTGTATACAAATTCTTTGATACCTCAGGAAGAAGTATTGTTAAACCTATTGACAAAAAATCAAACTATGTAAAACGCTGTCAAGGAACTCCAGGCGATTCTTTACAAATAAAAAATGGTGTGGTTTTTATTAATGGTAAAGAATTAATCTTGCCAGAAAGAGCCAAACCTCAATATTCCTATTATGTAACCTATGATATGAATACGCCAATTGATTTTGAATATGTACTACAAGATATAGGATCAACAGATGGGGGAGGATTTAAAAATGAAACTAGAGATACACTAATTTTGAGAGCACTTACCGCAGAAGCGGCAGGACGATTAAAAAATATAACTGGCATAAAATCTGTATCTCGTATAGTATCAAAAGAAGGCGAATCTAATATTTTTAGTCATAATCCTGATTGGAATGCAGATAACCTTGGTCCTATTTATATTCCTGAAGCTGGAAAAACAGTTGCATTAAATTTGAATTCGTTACCCTATTATAAAAGAATTATTTCGGTTTATGAAAAACATGACTTAAAAGTAGTTGGTGATGATATATATATTGACAACAAAAAAGCAACTGACTACACTTTCCAACAAAACTACTACTGGATGATGGGAGATAATCGACATAATTCTGAAGACAGTCGCTATTGGGGATATGTTCCTGAAGACCACATCGTAGGAAAACCTGTTTTCATTTGGTTAAGTTGGGATACTCATGGCAAAGGAATTCATAAAATACGTTGGGAAAGACTTTTCACAACAGTCAGTGGTGATGGACAACCAGAATCCTATTTCAAGTATTTTTTAGGATTGGTAACGTTATATGTTCTTGGTGATTATTTTTGGAAGAAAAGAAAAAACGCTAAAGCGTAGTTAAAAAGTTCAAAGTCAAGAGTTCCGAGTAAAAACAGGTCGAAACCCAAAACTTGTAACCCGCAACACATATCCAATGAACAATATTTTAATTCATCCAAGCTATTTTCCATCCATAAGCACTTTTGTGGCCATTGCTCAAAGTGATTTGGTGACATTTGAAATGGATGATAATTTTCAAAAACAAACCAATCGTAACCGAATGTACATTTATAGTCCAAATGGTATTCAGTTATTAAATATTCCTATCAAACATTCAAAAACTGCGCATCAAAAAACAAAAGAAGTAAAACTAGAAACCGCTTTTGATTGGCAAAAACAACATTTTAAATCACTGGAAGCTGCTTATAGAACTTCGCCATTCTTTGAGTATTTTGAAGATGATATTATACCTATTTTTCAAAAAAAACATACTTTTTTGATGGATTTAAATATGGAAACAATGGCTATGGTTTCTAAGTGTATAGGGATTGAATTTGATTATAATGAAACCGATGAATATTTTCATACTGTTACAGACAAAATAGACTTGCGCAATTTAGTTAATGGAAAAAAAGACACTTCAGTATTTGAACCTTTTACTCAAGTTTTTGGTGAAAAATATGGCTATTTGAATAATCTTTCCATTTTGGATTTATTATTCAACGAAGGAAGATATGCCTTAGATTATTTAAAGAAACAACAATTATAATTATTGCATAAAACTCAAACGAGTCATTATTGGAAAATGATCAGAGTTCTCAAATTGAGCGAAAGTAGTAAAGCTTTTTACTTTGATTTTCTTATTGGCAAAGATGTAATCTATACGTGCTGGATAATACTTAAACTTATACGTTTGTCCAAAACCATTTCCAGCTTCTTCAAAACAATCATTTAAATCACCTTTTATGGTTCTGTAAATATAGGAAAATGGACTATTATTCATATCTCCACAAATAATAACCGGATAATGACATTGGTTTTTATGATGCACTAAAACAGCAGATTGCTGTTCTTGTTTTTTAAACGCTTCGCGAATCCTATTAAACACTTGTGCTGATTTTTCTTTATTTACTGAGTCAACGTGCTCTGACATTTCATTCACATCAGGAGATATTTTTATTGACTGTAAATGAATATTATACACTCTAACTGTGTCTTTCCCTTTTCTGATATCCGCATAAATAACATTGTTTCCTGCTTCTGGAATTCTGAAATCGCCCTTATTGAAAATAGGGAATTTTGAAAAAATAGCTTGACCCGTTTTTATGTTTTTCCCTTCCATGAAAATAGCTTTGTATTTATATACTCTTAAATCTAAATTAGCATTTTCAGAATACTCTTGAATGCAAAGAATATCAGGATTTTGTTCATTGATAAAGGTCAAAATAGAATCTCCAACGTTACTTTTAGGTATCCAATCAAAAAGATTGAATAAACGTACATTATAACTCATCACGGTGAAGTCTTTTTCCTCTGATTCTATTTCATTAGAAGAAAATCTATAAAATTTATTAAAAAAAGTAATACCAAGCAATAATACCAGACCCGATAAAATAACTTGTCGCTTTAATTGTAGTAACCAATAAATAAAAAACAAACCATTTAGAATAAGAAAAAGTGGCAAAATCAAAGTAAGAACCGAAAGTAGCGGAAACATTTTTGGGGCCAAAAAAGGTAAAATATAAGCAACAAAAGTCAATACAGTAATCACTATATTGAAGCCAAATACTATTTTATTAAACCATGATAGTTTCTTCATTATAACTTTATTTTCCTGCTTTAAACAAGAATTCTTTTTCTTCAGTTGTCAAACTGTCATAACCAGATTGACTTATTTTATCCAAAATTTCATCAATTTGTTTTTGGGTTTTATCTTTGACAACAATTGTACTTTGTTTTTTTATAGTAGGCTTTTTGGGGTTAACATGTACTTTTTTAAATGGAGTACTTTTCTTTTCATTGAACAAATTAGTAAAAAAATCAATTAAGAAACTAACTATATTACTTAAATCAATCCCATTTTGTAAAAACTTAATAAAAATAAAACCAAAAAAAGCACCACTCAAATGTGCAATATGTCCGCCAGTATTATCAATTTGAATTTGTAACAAATCTAATATAAGAAGCACAGCAGTAATGTGCCAAAGTTTTACATTGCCAATCAATAATAATCTAATTTCCATCAAAGGTTGGTAAGTTGTTGTTGCCACTAATAATGCCATAATAGCTGCAGAGGCTCCAACCATAGATGAAGTTTGATGCAAAAGGTAGAAAGTACCCACAAAACACAAACCTGCAAAAATGGCGCTCAACAAGTATAACCCTAAATATTGTTTTTGGGTAAAAAAAGTAAGAAACAATCGGCTAGAAAAGTTCAAAACCAACATATTGAAAAACAAATGCATAAATCCGAAATGAAAAAAAGCATAAGTCAATAAAGTCCATGGTTTTGTCAGTACTACATTTGGCTCTGAAGAAATAGCCAACCAATTAGGATAATTAAAAACACCTAACTTAAATTGGTAGAATAAAGGAATCGATACCAAAAATATTCCCACATTCCAGTAAATCATTTTATTGGAAATACCACCTATTTTATATTGAAATTTTAAATCATCAATTATACTCATAGCCTAATCCCAACGATTTTTATTAAACGAATTTTTTTTCCAATACCACATCATTAAAAAACCTGTGAATGCACCACCAACATGGGCAAAGTGAGCAATTCCTGTTCCACCGCTTCCAAAAAGAGAACTTCCTTTGAACCCTAAAAATAAATCGACAACTAGTAATCCTGGTACAAAATATTTAGCTTTAATTGGAATAGGAATAAACATAATACCTAATTCTGCCGTTGGAAACATAAATGCAAAAGCCGTTAACAATCCATATATTGCACCAGAAGCTCCAACTGAAGTTCCGTTAAAAGTAAAATATAATTGTTCAAGAGTTGGTATTTGAACTTTTTGTAATATTTCATTGCTATACTTTCCTTCTTTTATAATAGTTGCAATGGCATCGCTGGGAATCTTTGCTTCTTGCAATGCTGACAATGCCTGATGGTACTCGAAATAATTAAAACCAACATGCAATAAAGCAGCGCCTAATCCGCAGGAAATATAAAAGAAAATAAACTTTTTTGCTCCCCAAAAATGTTCTAAAGCACTTCCAAATGAGACTAAGGCAAACATATTAAAAACTATATGCATTATTCCTGCTGAACTTCCGTTTCCATATACTGGAGCATGCATAAACATACTGGTCAAAGGTTGCCAAAATTTAAAACTATGATTTTCTGGATAGTATAAAGAAAATAATTGGTAAGCTACGTCACCAATATAATTGGAACCAATGTAAAAAATAATATTAATAATCAGTAACTGCTTTACAGTTTCGGTCATTCGCATCATAGGGCAAATTTTTTATCTAAGTCTTCTACACTCATGGTGATAAAAGTGGGTTTTTGAAAAGGTGAAACATTTGGTTCTTTGCAAGCAAAGAGATTGTGCACCAAGTTCTCTTGTTCTTTTTCGGTTAAATAAGTTCCAGTTTTTATGGCCAAACTTTTAGCCATTGATTTGGCAATAGTATCGTTTTGAGAAAAACTATTGTCTTGAATTCCATTTTGCAAATCTGTAAGTAAATCATCCAAAACAAAGGAAGCTTGGCTTTCGGTAATAGTTATGGGTAAACCCGAAACTATGATAGAATCGTCATGGATAGCATCAAAAATAAATCCTAAATTTTCCAAAGCTAATTGCAATTCTGCAATTAATTTAATTTCAGCTGAAGAAAAATATAACTCTAAAGGAAACAATAATCGTTGGCTAGAAGCGTGTTTTACCGTCATACTCGTTAGAAATTCTTCATATAAAACGCGTTCATGAGCTCGCTTCTGGTTAATGACAACCATCCCAGATTTAATTGGGCTTACAATATATTTTTTATGAATTTGATACGTTCTTTTAACTTCTTGTTCAACTTCGGTTTCTTCAAATAATGATGAAGTTACAGCATCATTTTCAAAAGTCATTTCGGCAATTTCCTGTCCTGCTTGCTTCAGTCCAATATATAAACTTTCCCAACTTGGCTGTACTTCTGGTTTTTTATAATTAGAAGATGATGCAAAAGATTTATTTGGCTTTTCTTCCGAAAAAGGATTATAGTTACTATCCACCTGAATAGTTGGATAATCTGCTTCTTTATTTTGATATTGATAGGGCGTATCAAGATTAGGATCACGATCAAAATCCAAAACTGGTGCAACATTGAATTGCCCTAAACTATGTTTGATAGCTGAACGTAAAATAGCATACAAAGCATGCTCATCATCAAACTTGATTTCTGTTTTGGTGGGATGAATATTGATATCAATCGTATGTGGTGGAACATCGAGATATAAAAAATAACTGGGTTGCGCACCATCTTTTAGCAATCCTTCATAAGCAGCCATAACGGCATGGTGCAGGTAACCACTTTTTATAAAACGATTATTGACAAAAAAGAATTGTTCGCCTCTGTTTTTCTTTGAAAATTCTGGTTTACCTATAAATCCTTGCAAGTTTACTATTTCGGTTTCTTCTTTTACTGGGACTAATTTTTCGTTAGTCTTTCCTGCAAAAATATTGACTATACGTTGACGAAAATTAGAAATAGACAAATTAAACATCTCACTTCCGTTGTGATACATAGTGAAATGAATATTGGGGTGCGCCATAGCCACACGCTGAAATTCATCTACGATATAACGTTGTTCCACCGTTTCCGATTTCAGAAAATTGCGTCGTGCGGGGATATTGAAAAATAAATTTTTAATAGAAAAAGAAGTTCCCTTCGGTAAAACTGCTGGTTCTTGCGACACAAACTTACTACCTTCAATAATGATATGCGTCCCTAACTCTTCTTGATCTTGTTTGGTTTTCATTTCCACATGAGCTATGGCTGCAATAGAGGCTAATGCTTCACCGCGAAAACCTTTGGTATGTAATGAAAATAAATCTTCTGCCTGACGGATTTTGGAAGTAGCATGACGCTCAAAACACAAACGCGAGTCGGTTACGCTCATTCCTTGACCATTATCAATAACTTGTATTAAAGATTTTCCGGCATCTTTTATAATAAGTTTAATATCTGTAGCTTTGGCATCAACGGCATTCTCTAATAATTCTTTGACCACAGAAGCTGGCCTTTGTACCACTTCACCAGCAGCAATTTGGTTGGCAACATGATCAGGAAGTAGTTGAATTATACTCGACATTATTTAGTATTCAGTTTACAGTAGTTGGTTTTCAGTAGTTGGTTCACTGAAGCAAGCAAATTTAAGCAAAAACTATTGGGATTTATAGTTAATAGTTACCTAAAAATAAAAAAACCTACTCCGGAATAGAATAGGTCAATATTATTAGTTAAAATAAAATATTACAATTTATTCTTTCACAAATCAGCCATTTTAATGGCGGCAATGGCGGCTTCAGTACCTTTGTTTCCATGAATTCCTCCACTTCTATCAATAGATTGTTGTTCGGTGTTGTCAGTTAGCACACAAAAAATAATGGGAATATCACCTTCAGCATTAAGCATTGCTATACCATTAGTTACGCCTTGGCATACAAAATCAAAATGCATCGTTTCTCCTTTAATTACTGAACCTATGGTTATAATTACATCAAAATCTCGCGATTTCATCATTTGCTTTGCAGCATAAATCAACTCAAAACTACCTGGAACATTTTTACGCACAATATTATTGGGCAAAGCACCGCAGTCTAACAAAGCTATTTCTGCACCCGAATATAATCCATTAGTTATGTGATTATTCCACTCAGAAACAATAATCCCAAACCGAAATTTTTTCGCGTTTGGGATTGTACTTTTATCGTAATTGGATAAGTTTTTGTTTGCTGTAGCCATTATTATTAGTGTTCAGCCATCAGATGTAAGTGCTCAGCAAGATTAATTGCCAACTAAACACTGAATACTGATTACTATTTATTGAGCTAAACCAATCAAAGCATCAATTTGTTGTGCTTCAGGAGAAGTCTCAAAATTGTCTTTGATATCATTGAAATATTTTAAAGCATCTGTTTTATTACCTAATAACAAAGACGTTTTACCTGATTTTAATAAATATCTTGGTCTTGTAAAATTATTTTTATTAGCATCGGCAGCTTTTATGTACCAATCTAAAGCTTCTTTTTGTTTATTTTGTTGAGCATAAGCATCACCAACAGCGCCTTTTGCTAAAGTACTTAACATAACGTCATCCGATGAAAATTTCTCTAAACTAGTTACTGCCTGAGGATATTTACCTGTATTTAAATAAGCAATACCTGCCATATAATTTGCTTCGTTAGCAGCATCGGTTCCAGCATATTCTTCAGCAATTTTAATTACACCAGATTTACCTTCTGAACCTTTTAATACTAAATTGTATAAAGAATCTGCTTTGTTTGAAGTATCATCAACTGCTTTTTGAAAATTTTGCTGCGCTACAAATAATTCTTCGGCAGCTTCTTGTTGATTAGGCTCGTTGATAAATTTTTGATACGAAAAATAACCAACAGTTGCTAAAACCACAATCGTCAGTAAACCTAAAATGTATTTTTGATTTTTTGCAATGAAATCTTCTGCTCTTGAAGCTGTTTGATCTAATGATTCAAATGCTTTTGCAGTTGCACTATCTTTTTCATCAACATTAACATCTTCAATGAAATTGTTATCTAATTTTTCAGCTTTTTCTTTTGGTGCTTTATATCCTCTTTTGTTAAAAGTTGCCATCTATTTGTAATTTAGTGTCCGCAAAAATAAAATTTTTATTCATATTTAAAAGCGATTTTTGTCGATATTTTTCAATAATTTGCAGGCACTTTCAAAATAAAAAATAAAAATCACATCCTTTTCAGTAATAGTAAGCTTTTACAATGTTTTTAAAAAATATTTCGGTACTCAATTATAAAAATTTTTCGGAGGCAAATTTTGATTTTGATGCCAAGATTAACTGCTTTGTGGGTAAAAATGGTATTGGAAAAACCAATATTCTTGATGCAATCTATCATTTAGCTAACGGTAAAAGCTATTTTAATCCTCTAGCAGTTCAGAATATCAAACACGGAGAAGAGTTTTTTGTTGTAGACGGAGAATTTAAAAAAAATAATAGAACGGAACAAATTCTTTGTAGTTTAAAAAAAGGTCAAAAAAAAATACTAAAACGTAACAGTAAACTTTACGAGAAATTATCGGACCACATTGGTTTTATTCCTCTTGTAATAATATCTCCCGCAGATAGGGATTTGATTGTTGAAGGAAGTGAAACACGAAGAAAATTTATGGATAGTGTAATTTCACAATTAGACAATTCTTATTTACAAGAACTTATTCAGTACCAAAAAATAATCAGTCAACGTAATGCTTTACTCAAATACTTTGCTTTAAACCATGTTTTTGAAAATGATACTTTAAGTATTTATAATGAACAATTGAATAACCTTGGTCAATTAATTTTTAACAAACGACAGCATTTTTTAGTTGATTTTATTCCAATATTTAATAAATATCATCAAGAAATTACTAATTCATCTGAAACGGTGCAGTTAATTTATCAAAGTGATTTATTTGAGAAAGATACCATAACGTTACTACAAGAAAACCTCAGCAAAGACAGAGTTTTACAATACACCTCTGTAGGAGTTCATAAAGATGACTTGTCATTTGAAATTGATAATTATCCTATAAAAAAATTTGGTTCACAAGGTCAACAAAAATCATTTCTCATTGCATTAAAACTAGCCCAGTTTGATTTTGTAAAAAAACAAAGTGGAGAAAAACCCATTTTACTTTTTGATGATATTTTTGATAAGCTTGATGAATTTAGAGTAAGCAAAATAATTGAAATGGTAAATAATGAAGAATTTGGACAATTATTCATTTCCGATACGCATCCAGATCGTACTGAAGATATAGTAAAAACAACCCATCAAAGTTACAAAATATTTAATTTATAGTGTGTTCCTATTTTGTAAATTAGCTAAAAATTTAAATATATGAAAATCAAAATTCTTCCACTTATTGCAATGAGTTTTTTATTTTTAAGTTGTCAAGGACAACAATCTAAAAACATACAAACTGTTGACGTAAAAACGTTTGCCGAAAAACTTAAATCAAACAAAAACCCACAATTATTAGATGTTAGAACTCCAGAAGAATTTAACTCTGAACATATTGAAAATGCCACTAATGTAAATTGGAATAGTGATGATTTCTTAACCAAATCTGAAAACTATGATAAATCAAAACCTATTTTTGTGTACTGCAAAGTAGGTGGGAGAAGTTCACAAGCGGCAAGTAAATTAGCGGAACTAGGTTTCAGTGAAATCTATAATTTAGAAGGAGGAATTATGAAATGGAATGCAGCTGAAAACACAAAGCCAAGTAATAAAATTATAGGGATATGTGACCAAGAATATACTGAGCTAGTTAAATCAAGTAATCGTGTGATGATTGATTTTAATGCAAAATGGTGTGCACCTTGTCAAAAAATGAAACCATATATTTTGAAACTTCAGGCAGAAATGGCTGCCAAAATAAAAATTGTACAATTAGATGCTGATGAAAATAAAACAATAGTTAACCAGCTAAAATTAGACGGTTTGCCTGTTATAATTGTTTATGAAAAAGGCATAGAAGTATGGAGAAATATTGGTTATATTACTGAAGATGATTTAAGAAAACATTTATAGTATGATAACCAAAGAAGCTTTACAATTTCTTACAGATTTAATTGCCAATAACAATACCGAATGGATGCATGCCAATAAAAAAAGGTATGAAAACTATAAGAAAGAATATCATAACTATATTGCGTCTATTTTAAATGAGATGAAACCTCTTGATGAATCATTAGAACTTTTGGAAGTAAAAAATTGTACTTTTAGAATTAACCGAGATATTCGTTTTTCAAAAGACAAATCACCTTATAAAACCAATATGGGAGTTTGGTTGACCCAAAATAAATTCAGAAAAAACAGTCCAGGTTATTATATTCATTTTGAAAAAGGAAACTCTTTTATTGCTGGCGGTGTATGGTGCCCTGAAGCAGATGAATTAAAAAAAATCAGGAAAGAAATTGTTTTTTTCTACGAAGATTTAGAAGCAATAGTAAATGACTATAACTTTAAAAAAGAATTTATTTCCATAACACAGAACGAATCAAATTCATTAAAAAATGCTCCTAAAGGATTTGAACCCAATCATCCTGCTATTGAATTTTTAAAACTTAAAAGTTTTACGGCTTCAGAAAAAATTGATGACGAACTATTTACAAACAAGGACTTTAGTAAAGTTATTGCTCAGAAATTAATTGTATTAAAACCATTGAATGACTTTTTAACCAGAGCTTTAGCAACTGAAGATTAAATCCTAATGTCAAAAAAAAGAATTCTATTTTTAGGAGAAACCTATCGTGCAGATGCCATTACTTGGATGAATGGTCTCAAGGAATTTGGCGATTTTGAAATTCTTACTTGGGAATTGCAAAATAGCAGTAAAAGTATTCATCGAATAGCAAGACTATTAGAATTAGCAAAAGCATTTTTAACTATAAAAAGTATTGCTAAGAAGTGCAATGCCGATATGGTAATAGCAGAACGAACAACAAGTTATGGCTTTTTGGCAGCACTTTCAGGAATAAAACCTATGGCAATTGCTCAACAAGGAATTACAGATTTGTGGCCAAAATATTCACTTTCATATCCATTCAAAAAAATACTTCAAAAATATGTCTTTCAAAAAGCAGATTTAATTCATGCGTGGGGGAATGTAATTGCTGAAGACATCAAAAAATCGGGTGTTGACATGACAAAAGTTATGACTTTGCCAAAAGGAATAAATTTAGCTTTATTTAAATTTAAAGACACATCAGAGGACAAATTAATAAATGCAATAGTTACTCGATCTCTTCAACCAGAATATAAACATGATGTAATTTTAAAGGCTTTTGCTATTTTAAAACAAAATAACATTCCTTTTAAATTAACTGTTATTGGAGATGGAATTGAATTATCTAATTTAAAATCTTTGGCAAAAAAACTGGCAATAGATACGGAAGTTGATTTTATAGGCAGAATTGAAAATAATAGCATCCCTAAATTTTTACTTAATTCAAATTTCTACATCAGCATGCCCGTAACAGAAGGTGTTTCTGCATCTCTTTTTGAAGCAATGATGTGTGGATGTTTCCCAATAGTAAGTGATTTACCTGGCAATAGGGATTGGATCTCACAAAAAGTAAACGGCATACTTGTACCATCAGAAAATGAGTTTAAATTAGCAGAAGAATTGCTATGGGCCTATAAAAATATTAATTTAAGAAAGAAAGCTGTAGCTGAAAATCGGAATTTTGTAGAAATATATGCCAACTATGAGAAAAACATGAAAAAAATTGCTCAAAAATATCATGATTTAATTAATGTTAAATCTATTTCCCAATAAAGTATGTGTGGTCTCAACGGGATTTTACATTTAAACCATAGACGAGTAGACGAAAATCAACTTGTTAAAATGCGTGATATCCTTGAACATCGTGGACCAGATGACAAAGGGATTTATCTTAACAATAATATTGGATTAGGCCACAGAAGATTATCTATTATTGATACTTCTTCTGCCGGACATCAACCTTTTATTTCTGATAACGGAAGGTATATTATCGTTTTTAACGGCGAAATTTATAATTATCAATCTTTCTATCCTGAACTAAAAAATAAAGGAATCACTTTAAAATCAGGCTCAGATACTGAAGTTTTATTAAAACTTTACGAATTATACGGAATGGATATGCTTCATCGTTTACAGGGTATGTTTGCGTTTGCCATTTGGGATAATGAAGAAAAAAAACTTATCATTTGTCGTGACAGAATGGGAGTAAAACCTTTGTATTATTCTTTTTATCAAAAAACTTTATTTTTTGCATCCGAACAAAAAGCAATTTTCACGGCTGGTGTTCCTCTTGAAATTTCAGAAAATGGAATGGAAGAATATAGCTATAATCGTTTTGTTGCAGGGGAAAAAACACTTTATAATCATGTGAAAAAACTTTTGCCTGGACATTATATGATTATTGATGAAAATGGAAAAAGTTCTTCAACAAGATGGTGGAATTTAAAAGAAGAAATCCAAAATCATAAACCTATTAACAATCCTAAGAAATGGTTTGAAGAAACATTTTTTGAATCAGTAAAATTGAGAATGGTTAGTGATGTGCCTGTAGGTGTATTGCTTAGTGGTGGATTAGATTCTTGTTCAATTTTATCAAGTTTATATCATCAGAATTTTAAAAACATTGAAACCTTTAACATCAGTTTTTCCGAAAAAGAGCATAATGAACATCATTTGGCAAAAAGAATAACTGAAGAGTATCATTTTCAGTTTAACCATACGCAACTTGACAATGAAACTTTATATCAAAATTTAATAGAGACCACTTATTTTCAAGACGAACCATTGATGCATCTTAACGAACCTCATCTTTTAGCTGTTGCAAAATTGTCAAAACCAAAAGTAAAGGTACTGCTTTCAGGAGAAGGCGCTGATGAATTAATGGGGGGTTATGTTCGTTACAAAGCTTTGAAAAATCCTTCTTTGTTGAAAATAATTTCTCAAATTGCTAAATTTGAAAATTTCAATAAGCAACCTCGATACGATAAATTATTTCGATATTCTAAAATAAATAGCGATTCTGATTTAGTTATTTTCAATGGTTCAAATGTTTATCCAGAAGATGTTAATTTATTTTATGGCAACATGAAAAAACCTGAAAATGAATATCGACATCAAATTTTAAAAGAAGCCCAAGAATTATATCCTAAAAATTTACAACGTCAAGCTTTATATTTTGATCAACACACTTATTTGTGCTCATTGCTTGATAGAAATGACCGATGCACTATGGGAGCATCCATTGAGTGTCGAGAACCTTTTTTAGACAACCGATTAATTGCTGGTTTAGGTACACTTGATGACAAATGGTTCTTTACAGGCAAAAAAGGAAAGTTCATTCTCAAAACCACTATGGAAGTCAAACTTCCAAAAGAAATTATAGATTTCAAAAAAATTGGATTAAGTGCACCATGGGGAAGTTATTTATTAAATTTCCCAAGGTTTATAGATGAGCTAGAAAACTTTGCAACAAGTACTATTTTCAATATGCCAATGCTAGAAAATATTGATGGAAAAAAATTAGTTGCCGAAGTTAGAAAAGGAAATACTAGGATTTTACCCTATGTTATGCCTCTATTTATGCTTCACAAATGGCAGAAATATTACTATACTAAATTCGTTTAAAATCTTTAACCTATTTTTGTAAGTAAATAGAATTTACAAAATATGAATATCCAACATAATATCTCTTTAAAAAAATATAACACTTTTGGTATTGAAGCCAAAGCCAAAGAATTTGTAGCTGTTCATTCTGTTTCAGAATTAAAAACTATTTTACAAGAAAACAAGAGCAATACAAAGTTCATTCTAGGTGGTGGGAGTAACATGCTTTTGACAAAAGATATTGATGCATTAGTTATTCATATTGACCTCAAAGGAAAAAAAATACTAAAAGCAAACGATGATTTTGTTTGGGTAGAAAGTATGGCCGGTGAAAATTGGCACGAATTTGTGCTTTGGACTATTGATCAAAACATTGGTGGATTAGAAAACATGTCGCTTATACCAGGAAATGTAGGAACAACACCTGTTCAAAATATTGGTGCTTATGGCACAGAAATTAAAGATACTTTTGTCTCTTGCGAAGCTATTAATATTGCAACACAAGAAATGAAAACTTTTAGTAAAGAAGAATGTCATTTTGGCTATCGCGAAAGTATTTTCAAACATGCAGTTAAAAACCAATTCATAATTACATCTGTAGTTTTTAAACTAACTAAACGTAATCATAAAATAAACACTTCCTATGGAGATATTACTAAGGAATTGGAAAAACAAAATATTATCTCCCCTACTTTAAAAGATGTTTCCAATGCTGTAATCACTATTCGTCAAAGTAAATTACCCGACCCAAAAGAACTCGGCAATAGTGGAAGTTTCTTTAAAAATCCTATAATTAGTAAAGAATATTTTGACAAAATCCATGTATTACATCCCGAAATGCCACATTATATAGTTTCTGAAACTGAAGTTAAAGTACCAGCAGGTTGGCTCATTGAAAAAGCAGGATTCAAAGGAAAACGTTTTGGTGATGCCGGAATTCATAAAAACCAAGCACTAGTTTTAGTAAACTATGGCCACGCAACCGGAGAAGAAATTCTAAATGTTTCAAAAGACATACAAGCAACCATATTAAAGGAATTTGGAATTGCTATTGAAGCAGAAGTAAATGTGATTTAGAAAGAGAAAAAAAGGGATTAGAGAAAGGGATAAGTTCTCTAAAAACCACTTGTAAAACTTATCCCTTATCCCTATTAACTTATCTCTTAAAAGTGTACATCCCAGAACTTTATAAAAACGAAAATCAAGAAGATATTCAGAATTTTATTCATCAGAATGGATTTGCCATTTTGATAAATCAGACTAATGGAAAATTAAGGGCAACGCATATTCCGTTACTTTTAGAAGAAAAAGATGGAAAACAAATTCTTGTTGGACATATTTCAAAAAATAATCCTCAAGCAGAAAGTTTTAAGACCAATGATGAAGTCTTAACTATTTTTAGTGGAGCACATTCTTATATTTCATCTTCTTGGTATGATCATGAAAATGTACCAACTTGGAATTATCTTGCTGTGCATGTTTATGGAAAAGTGACTATTTATAATGAGGAACAAGCTATTAATTCGCTAAAAAAATTAGTAGATAAATATGAATCAAAATCTAAAAACCCTATTCGAGTAGAAGATTTATCAAAAGAAACAATGCAAGAGGTTAAAGGAATTATAGCATTTGAAATAATAATAAATACAATTGAAGCTCAGAAAAAATTATCACAAAACAGAGATAAAAAAAATTACGATAACATCATCATAGAATTAGACAAAACCAATGATAATCAAGCCATTGCTATCGCTAATGAAATGAAAAAAAACAGATAGGAATTTGTTAAAAATCCTTTGACTTTTGACTGTAGAATAACTACATTTGCAAACCTTTTTAAAAGAAGAAAACACATTATGTTATTATCTATTTTCTGTTTGTTTGTTGTTGTAGTTGCTATCCAGTTTTTGTATTACATAGTTATTTTTGGCAAATTTTCATTTGCAAAACCTCAAATGGCAACACCAAAGAGAATTCCTATTTCAATTATTGTTTGTGCAAAAAATGAAGAAGAAAATGTTAAGAAATTTATTCCTCTTCTTCTAGAGCAAAACTATCCAGAGTTTGAAATTATTTTAATTGATGATGCTTCTAGTGACGAAACATTAGAGATTTTCGAAGAATTTGAAAAACAAAATTCCAATGTAAAATTAGTTAAAGTAGAGAATAATGAAGCTTTTTGGGGCAATAAAAAATTTGCATTAACACTAGGAATAAAAGCAGCAAAACATGAATACCTATTATTTACTGATGCTGATTGTTATCCAACTTCCAAAGATTGGATAAAGAACATGAGTTCTCAGTTTACTGCTCAAAAAACAATAGTTTTGGGTTATGGTGCTTATGAAAAAATGGGGAATTCATTCTTGAACAAGATTATTCGTTTTGAAACTTTAATTACTGCCACTCAATATTTTTCTTGGGCAAAAATTGGAAAACCATATATGGGAGTTGGTCGAAATATGGCCTACAAACGTGAAGAGTTTTTCAAAGTTAGAGGTTTTATGGATCACATGAAAATTCGTTCTGGCGATGATGATTTATTCATAAATCAAGCCGCAAATAAAGACAATACTTCCATTTGCTATTTACCTGAAAGTTTTACTTATTCAAAACCAAAAACCACATTCAAAGAATGGTTTTCCCAAAAGCGTCGTCATGTTTCTACTGCCAAACATTATAAAATTTTTGATAGAAATCAATTGAGCGTTTTTTATGCATCTCAATTTTTGTTTTTACTGTTACCAATAGTTTTATTAATTTTTCAATTTCAATGGATTGCTGTGTTAAGCATCATCAGCTTCCGCTATTTATTTGCATGGATTTCCATTGGATTTGCAGCTGGAAAACTAAAGGAAAAAGATGTTATGTATTGGTTTCCAATTATTGAGATCGTTTTAACTCTTACACATTTGAATGTTTTTATCAGTAATGCTTTTTCAAAACCTGTACATTGGAAATAAACACCTATATAGATAAAGCTAAAACTGGGGACCAAGTTGCCTTTACTTATTTGCTTGATCATTATTGGAATGAAGTCTATGGCTTTATGTTAAAACGGACTGAAAACGAAACAGATTCGGAAGATATTACCATTGAAACTTTCTCTAAAGCTTTTGACAAAATAGCTACTTACAATCCAGAATTTCAATTTAATACTTGGCTAATTGCAATTGCAAAAAATGTGCATATAGATATGCTTCGCAAAAAAAAATCTACTGTATTTGTAGAAATTACCAATGAAGAGGATCAACAAGCCTATAATATTGCAGATAGTTCACCTTCGGCTGAAGATGAATTAATTACAGAGCAAAACTTATCACGTTTATTACAATATATCAAAAAGTTAAAACCTCATTATCAAGAAGTCATTCAAATGCGCTATTTTCAAGAAATGAGTTATCAAGAAATTGCTGAACAACTCGACGAACCATTAAGTAATGTGAAAATCAAATTGCTTCGTGCTAAAAAACTATTAGCTGAAATCATCGAAAGCACAAAATAATTCTTCCTTTTATATCAAAATTTAACTTAGAATACTTGCTATTTTAAGGTTTTTCATTGATATTTATTTAAATAATTTATAATTCTTATGCTATTCTTTTTAGTGTAGTATTTCTCTTTTTAGTTTCTGGATTAGAATTGTTGCTTTCTTTTTCAGTATTGAAACTATACGAAATCAGATAATTCCAATTGATCCAACTATTACTCCAATTAACTTTAAACAATTATTAAGAAAACAAAGGTTTTAATTTCAATTTAATATTGGTATTATTGTAATTATTTTGAAATCATGCGGTTTATCCTAATCAACTTTTTTTTATTAATATTATTTGTATTTTCTAGTCCAAAGATTGGACGCTCTTATTTTTATTTCAATTCAAAAAAAATAGTCGATAGCACGATCATAACGGTTCCATTTAATTTAAAATTCAATTCTGTTTCCGAAGAGTATATTATTGAAAAGAGAGTAAAAATAGACTCCTTTTATAATAAATTCATCAATTCACCATTCTACAGTGGCGGTTTTATTGTGGTTAAAAACGGGAAAGTGATTTATGAAGATTATAAAGGGTTTGCCAACGTAAAAACTGGAAAAAAAATTGATGCTTCAACACCAATTCATTTGGCTTCGGTAAGTAAAGTTTTAACTTCTACTGCCATTTTAAGATTAGTACAACAAGACAATATAATGTTAGACCAAAAAGTTACTGATTGGCTTCCTAAATTTCCTTATAAAAATACTACCATCAGAACATTGCTCAATCACAGAAGTGGATTGCAACATTATGCTAATTTTCCGGGATTGATGAAAAAAAGATGGGATAGAAAAAAAATATTGACTAACCAAGACATCTACAATTTATTAGTTCAGAATAAATTTAAATTACTAACACCAAATGATACTCGATTTGATTACTGTAATACCAATTATGTAATTTTAGCCTTAATTATTGAAAAAGCTACAGGTTTAAATTACCGTAAAGCAATGCAGGCCTTGATTTTTAAACCATTAGGCATGAATAACACCTATGTTTTCGATTATGATACTGATAGAGAAACTGCTTCAAAATCTTATAAAGGAAATACTATTTTTCAATGGGATCAGTTTGACAATTTATATGGCGATAAAAACATTTATTCCACACCAAGAGATTTAGTTAAATTTGATTTAGCAACATATTCTCCTGATTTTATAAAACCCGAACTGTTACAAGAATCCTATTTTGGCTATAGTGCTGGTAATGTAAAAAACCCACTAAAGGATTATGGATTGGGAATGCGTATGAGATTTTTACCTCCTACTGGTGAAAAAATGATTTATCACAATGGCTGGTGGCATGGAAATAACACATCGTTTGTCCCTGTAAAAAAAGATTCCGTTACCGTAGTTTGTTTAGGAAACAAATATTCAAATAGACCCTATGCAACGTTAAGTATGGTGAGTAATCTTTTTTATAAAAAGAAAACAGCTATAGAAACTCCACTGCCATGTACTGAAACTGAGGGCGGAGAATAATTACTATTACACCAAATAGATTCCGTCGTCTTTTATTTCTATTAATTTGTCTTTATAGAGTGAACCAATTCCTTTTTTGAAGGTCTTCTTACTCATCTTCAAAACCGTTTTAATATCCTCTGGATGACTATTGTCATTTAGTCTTAAAAAACCTCTATTAGCTTTCAGTTCCTGTAAAATTTTATCGGCATTAGGCTCAATATTTTCATAACCCAATTTTTGAAGTGATACATCAATTTTATGATCTGGGCGGATGGTTTTTATATAACCTGTCAATCTATCGCCAAGACGTATATCATCATAAACTTGATTTTTATACAACAGCCCTTTATGAATATCGTTAATGATGACATTTATACCTAAGTCTGTGATGTGTGATATGATTAACGCTACTTCATCACCTTCTGCCACAGTTAATTCTTCATTATTCAAAAACTGATTAGTTTTACTTGAAGCAACTATTCTATTGGTCTTTTGATCAATATAGGCAAAAACCAGATAGCGTTTTCCTTTTTCCATTGGACGTGCTTGTTCTTTGAATGGAACAAACAAATCTTTCTCTAATCCCCAATCAAGGAAAGCACCAAATTTATTGATATAGTTTACTCTTAACAGACCAAATTCATCCATCAAAATATAAGGTTCTAGTGAAGTGGCAACAGGTCGTTCTTCGTGGTCTAGATAAACAAACACAATTATTTCTTCGCCTATAGTGTATTGCTTTGGAACATATTTAACAGGTAATAGCACATCAGTCGAACCATCGGTTAAAAAAAGTCCTACTTTGGTTTCACGTGCTATGACTAATGTATTGTAATGTCCTATATTCATTTTGGTATACTTGTAATTTTGATAGGCAAAGATAAGGTAATTCTTTTTTGCCATTAATAAAGTATTAGCTTATAAATTAGTATTTAATAAAAGCCTAACCAGAGCACAACTTTTATAAAATAAAACCTGAAAAAGCATTTAGGATTTAGAATTGATTATAAATATTATTAAATTTCTATTTCGTTTTCCTCCAAAATAGTATGTAAATAGAGACTTTGATTAGCATCATATTTTTCTATACCACTTTGAAACTATTTATGTATCACATCAATTTGAAAAGGAGTATAAGCATCAGGATTAATAGCCATACCAAGTATACCAGCCAATAAAAAACTCTTTAAACCAATAGACCATTGAAGTTCATCGATAAAAAAAAGACAAAGTGTATCGTTAACTTTAAAACTAAAATTGAATTTGCTCTTTTTTAAAAAATATCTAAGAGTTTAAATAGCATATATTACTTTCCGTTTATCCAACCTACGATGGCTGTGTCTGTTGGTAAAACTCTTGGCGATAAAACTTTTACTAGTTCACCTTCTTCATTAATAAGATATTTTTGGAAATTCCATTCTACTTCACTGTCTTGTAAGCCGTTTTTACTTTTTTGAGTTAAGAATTGGTAAATTTCAGTCATGTCCTTACCTTTTACAGATATTTTACTCATCATTGGGAAAGTAACTCCATAATTAAGTTGACAAAATTTAGCAATTTGTTCGTTACTTCCTGGCTCTTGTGAACCAAAATTATTTGCAGGAAAACCAACAATTACAAAATTCTTATCTTTGTATTTTTTGTAAATAGCTTCCAAATCTTTGTACTGTGGCGTTAATCCACATTCTGATGCTGTATTAACAATTAGGATTTTTTTCCCTTTAAGCGAGGCAAAATCAAATTCTTTGCCATATAAATCATTTACCTTAAAGTCATAAATGGTTTTAACTTGTGTTTCTGTGTTCATGTTTTCATTAGAATTAGTGTTTATTGCAACATTATTGGGTTGTGCATTATTTTGGCAACTACAAAGGAATAATAAGCTGCAAGTGAAAATTACAAGTTTTTTCATTGTTAAAAATTTTATCAAAATTACTGTTAATAAAATAAGAGTAATGGTCTATTAAGAGTAATTTATGACTGGTTTACAATTAATTATTTTTTATAATATTTTCTAAACTTTGGATAGGCAAGAATTCCTATTAATGTCATACCTCCCAAAGTTTGCCAAATCCAACTTAACGATTTTGCTTCACCACTAGCATACGAATGTAAACCCACCAAGTGAAAATTTACGCCATAATAAGTAAATAAAATAGATACAAAAGCATACATGGCCATAAGATTAAAAATCCAAGTATTACGTAATGAAGGGACAAAACGAGCATGAATCACAAAAGCATACACCATAATACTAATTAACGCCCAAGTCTCTTTTGGATCCCAACCCCAATACCTACCCCAACTTTCATTAGCCCATTGTCCACCCAAGAAGTTTCCAATGGTTAGCATTATCAATCCTACGGTCAAAGCCATTTCGTTTATATAGGTAATCTCTTTAATATTCAATTCCATTTTTGCTTTATTCTTTTCGTTAGTAAAGAAAATCAATACTAAAGCTACACACCCTAATATCATCCCTAAAGCAAATGGGCCATAACTTGCCACAATAACTGCTACGTGTATCATTAACCAATAGGAATTCAAAACGGGTTGTAAGTTTGCTATTTCTGGATCAATCCAGTTGGCATAAGCAGCGGTTAAAATCATAGCAGTTACAAAAGCAGAAGAAGCTACTGTCAATTTAGATTTTCTGTCAAATGCCAATCCAAAAAACATGGTTGCCCAAGCTACATAAACAATGGCTTCGTAGGCATTACTCCAAGGAGCATGTCCCGAAATATACCAACGAGCCATTAATCCTAATGTGTGCGTTGCAAATAATAATCCAACCACAACATGAAAAACATTCACAGTAACAGAGAGCCATTTTTTCTCTTTAAAAATTTGAATAATGGTAAACAACATCATCAAAGCGGAAATAGTTAAATACCAATAGGGTAACTTCTGAAAAACATCATATTTATTATAAAGAATTTCATAATCAATCTTTTTGTCCGATGGTCGCACTGCTTTACCAAATTTCTTTTGATAGGTTTCTATACCATTGAGCATAGTGTTTGCCATAGTATAGTTTTTAGATTTTGTAGCAATCATCAACGACTCTAAATAATATGGAAAAGCGGCTTTTATAGTATCTAAAGCCGTTCCAGTAGCATGACTAAGCTCCAGATTTGAAAGCCATTTATTATTCTTGTCATTTGGAACAGGGTATATTTTGAGAATACTGCCAAACAAAGCGCTATTCATCAAATTCACTTTCTTATCTGTTTCAACAAAGTCTTTCTCAAATTGGTTTGGATTAGCGTTTTTATAGGCTTCATCCAAATATGGGGACAATTTGTAATTTCCTTTATCATCAAAGAATTTTTTAAATGGGATGAGTTTTTCAGTTTTATCGGCACCAATAATTTTTCGGATACTGTCGTTTCCACCCTTGATGTATATTAAAGGAACTTCTATCCATGCAAACGGAAACTGTTTCATTGACAAAAAAACTTGATCCGGATTCATTCCGTTAAAATCATTACTGTGACTTACTTTTCGCAACAACTCCGATGAAAAAGTGTTAATAGGTTTCATCCTTCCGCCAGCATCTTGAATTACTAGTCGTCCAAACTGAGCAGCTTGTTTCTCTGGAACTTTATAATATAAAATAGAGTCCAAATAATTCATTTTAGGAGTCGTGTGCGGATGATTTTGGGAAAATCCAGTCAAGCAACAAAAGAACACTACTATCGTTACCAGTTTTTCTTTCTTTTTTTTAACGTTCTCTAATTTTCGTTTCAAATCGGCAAAGCGAGAATGCTTCGTAAACATCAACGCCATCATGCAAAAGAAGAGCAGAAAATAACCAATATAAGTTATCATTGTTCCCCAAAAATCATGGTTTACAGAAAGTACAGTTCCTTTTTCATCTGGGTCAAAAGAGGCTTGGAAGAAACGATATCCTCTGTAATCCAATATATTATTCATAAAAATTCGAGCATCAAACTTTTCTTTTTTATCTACAACAGTTACTTTACTTTCATAAGCAGAATAACTTTTTTCTGTTCCAGGGTATTTTTCAGCGATAAAATCATTTAATTTAATAGAAAATGGTAATACATAAGATTTACTACCATAGAAAAGTGTAAATTCTAATGTACCCAACTTTACTATTATGGGTTCACCTGTTTTACCTTTTGAACCTAACAATGTAATTTCTTTATTTTCATTGCCTACTTTTAAATTTAAAACGAGTGCATCATCGTGTTCTTTTGCTTTATAATCGCCACTAGATTTAAAAGTTTTTATTCCTTTTTTTGGTTGGTCTGGAATAACAAATTGTGATCCGCCAAGGTTATAGAGCGAACGATACATCAATTCTTGAACAGAGTCTTTAGCTACTTTTCCTTGTAATTTATCAGCCATTCTCATAAACTGTCCGTCAAAAGGGGCCAAAATTGTATTGGTTTTAGTATCGATATTAATTGCACCTTTAGTTGGTTTGTTCAAAGCAAATAACACATTGTGAATGTTTTGAACTTCACCTTCTTTTAACATGTGTTCGTGTCTTGTTCCATCACTAGACTCGACTAACTTGATATAAACCTCTCCATTTGCGGTTTCTTCAATGGTTTCTTTTGCATCTAAAACAAACTCTTTATACTCAATTTCAAAAGGAACTTCAGCAAATTTCTCGTTAATAGCAAAATGATTATTTGTTGCTGGAGACATTAAAAGTGCTTTTTCAAGTGTTAGTCTCATCATTTTGCCTTTATAATCACCGTCTACGAAAACGGTTAAAAAACTTTTTTCAGAAAAAAACTGATTTGAACTTGTACCTTCTCTAATTGGCATCATACCTTCATAACTAATATAACGGGTGACAAAAGCTCCAATAATGATAAATATCCATGATAAATGAAACAAAAGCGTTGCCCACTTTTCTTTTTTATACAATTGGTATCGCTTGATGTTTCCAACAAAGTTGATTACAAAAAACAACATAATAGCTTCAAACCACCAAGCATTATATATCAAAATTCTTGCTGTATCAGTATTGTATTTGCTTTCAATTAAAGTTCCCGCAGCCATGGCTATTGCATATCCGAGAAACAAAACTGCCATTAAACGTGTAGAGAATAAGAACGAGACTATTTTCTTTTCCATGAGTTGGAATATTTTTTTTAAGTGATACAAAAGTAAATTAAAATTGTTGATTCCTTACCAGTTTGCATTGAATTAACAACTGTTTTTATTAAATACTAATGCTAGTTTTATAATCAATAACAATGAAATAATTCTTATTGATATAAAAACAAATCTTACCAACAAATTTTAAAACACAATCAAACTGAAAAAGGCTCTTTTCAAGAATTCAGATTAGAAAAAGTCATCGACAGTAACGCATTGACTGTGCTGCACCTATAAAAAAAAGAACCCCAATCTTTTCAGATTGGGGTTCAAAGAATCTGAAACAAGTTCAGATTAAAGAAAGGCAGCGACATACTCTCCCACAAATTGCAGTACCAT
>CALPPS020000002.1 GCA_943325515.2 Flavobacterium psychrophilum | reverse complement strand
CTGCAAAATGTTCCAGAGAAGTTAATGTGTTCGTAGATTTCGTCTGAAACTATATAGATGTTTGGGTATTTTTCTAAAACTTTTCCGATGGCAATTAATTCTTCACGATTATAAACCGAACCACTTGGATTGCATGGTGAACTGAACCACATCATTTTGGTTTTTGGTGTTATAGCGGCTTCCAATTGTGCTGCTGTCATTTTAAAATCAGTTTCTACCGAAGTTGGAACTTCAACAGGAATACCTCCAGAAAGTTTGATAATTTCAAAATAGGAAACCCAGTATGGTGCAGGAAGTATTACTTCATCTCCGTCATTCAACATTACCTGAGCAATATTATACAACGACTGTTTAGCACCGGTTGACACTACGATATTCGCTGGCTTGTAATCTAAATTATTATCGCGTTTGAATTTTCTACAAATAGCATCTTTTAATTCTCCATATCCGTCAACAGGCGAATAGGTACTATAGTTTTCATCGATGGCTTTTTTTGCGGCTTCTTTGATGAAGTCTGGAGTGTTAAAGTCTGGTTCACCCAAACTTAAACTGATGATGTCTTTTCCTTGTGCTTTTAATTCTCTGGCTAAGGCAGCCATTGCCAAGGTTTGCGAGGTTGATAAATTGTTGATTCTATCGGATAAAATGCTCATTGAATATTTTATTTATGTTAAACTAAAAACGCCAATGAAGGCGTTTTATAAATTGATTATGCTAATTGTGGTTGTCTTCCCAATTCTTTCAAATGCTTAAAGTGCGCAATTACTGCACTTCGCATTGTTCGGTATTCGTGATAGGGTAAATTACATTCTTTAGCTGTTTCTTTTACTATTTTAGCTATTTTTCCGTAATGTATGTGGCTAATGTTTGGATAAAGATGGTGCTCAATCTGATGATTTAATCCGCCAGTATACCAATTTACAAGCCAATTTTTTGGAGCAAAATTCACGGTAGTAAACAATTGATGAATAGCCCATGTATTTTCCATTTCACCTTCTTCATTAGGTTTCGGATTTGTAGTATCTTCTATAACATGTGCTAATTGAAAAACGATGCTCAAAATTAATCCTGCTGTGTAATGCATAACAAAAAAACCAATTAAAACTTTCCACCACAATACCCCTAAAATCATAGGAAGTACAATCCAAATTGAAAAATAAATAACTTTTGTAATTACCAAAGTTGTCCAAAGTATTTTAGGAGATTTAACGTCGCCATAGGATAATTTTCTTTTCAAATAACCTTTCATTTGTTTAAAATCGGTTGTTAATGACCAATTGAAAGTCAGTAATCCATATAAAAAAACAGAGTAATAATGTTGAAATTTGTGAAAAGTATACCATTTTGCTTCTTGTGAAAAACGGATAACTCTACCAGCATCAAGATCTTCATCATGCCCATGAATATTGGTGTAGGTATGGTGCAATACATTGTGTTGTACTTGCCAATTGTATACATTGCCAGCCAAAATATAAATAGTTCCACCCATAAATTTATTAACCCAATTTTTATTAGAATAAGAGCCGTGATTTCCATCGTGCATTACGTTCATTCCTATTCCCGCCATACCAATACCAATAACGATAGAGAGTAAAAAGAAAACCCAAAAAGGCATAGAAGTTAATGTAATTATTAAAAAATAGGGCGTTAAGAAAACGCTAAACAAAATAATCGTTTTCAAGTGTAATTTCCAATTTCCAGTTTTTTGAATATTGTTTTCTTTAAAGTAGTTATTAACTCTAGAATTTAAGGTTCTAAAGAATTTAAGATTATCGTTTTTAGAAAAAACAGGCGTTGTTGTGTCCATTTATTGAAATAAGATTTTGGCAAATATAATTATTAAAATTTTTTAAAGATTATAAACAAATCATAATTATCAACTAAAACATTATTTTTGATGAAAATTCTATTTATGGAAGAAATTCTGAAACAATTTCCTAATTTAACTGATAATCAAATACTACAGTTTGAAAAGCTAGAAGCATTATATAACGATTGGAATGCAAAAATTAATGTGATTTCGAGAAAAGATATTGATGAGCTTTACACTAAACACGTGTTACATTCTTTAGCTATTGCCAAAATTCAGCCGTTTGAAGGTGGAACATCTATTTTAGATGTTGGCACAGGAGGTGGTTTTCCTGGAATTCCATTGGCTATTTTGTTTCCTGAAACACGGTTTTATCTGATCGATGTTATTTTGAAAAAGATTAATGTTGTAAAAGCTGTTGTAGAAGCATTAGCATTAAAAAATGTAAAAGCTGAACAAATACGAGCTGAAAATGTTAAAGGCGATTATGATTTTATTGTAAGCCGTGCTGTGACCAATATGCCCGATTTTGTTTTTTGGATAAAAGATAAAATCAAAAAACAAAACAAGCATGAATTGAAAAATGGTATTCTATATCTCAAAGGAGGTGATTTAACCGAAGAACTAAAAGATTTTCCAGAAGCTACTGAATACAATATTGCTGATTTTTTTAAAGATGACTTTTTTGAAACTAAAAAAGTGGTTCATTTACCATTAAAAATTAAAGCATAAAAAAAGCTCTATTTAGAGCTTTTTTTATCATCAATAGTTATTTTAAAAAGACCTTTTTTCTGCGGTATTGAAATTTCAAAATGTTTCGTTTATTATTTCATTTTTGGTTTGATAAATTGAAATTTAGAATATTGATTATTATAGGCATATAAAAGTTAATTTTTTTAACTTGAACTATAATTTAATACTTTAAAAAACAAAACTATTCTCCCAAAAACGGATAACGATAATCTTCTGGTGTTACAAAAGTTTCTTTGATGGTTCTTGGTGAAACCCAACGCAATAAGTTTTGCATTGAACCTGCTTTGTCATTTGTTCCCGATGCTCTTGCTCCACCAAATGGTTGCATTCCTACAACAGCTCCTGTAGGCTTATCATTAATATAGAAGTTTCCGGCACTATTTTGTAATGCTAATGTTGCTTCTTCAATAGCATAACGATCTTGACTAAAAATGGCTCCAGTCAAGGCATAATCTGAAGTTTCATCAACCAAAGACAATGTTGCTGCCCATTTGGAATCTTCATAAACATATAGCGTAACTATCGGTCCAAATAATTCGGTTTTCATAGTAGCGTATTTTGGATTGGTAGTTACGATAACTGTTGGTTCAATAAAATAACCTTTTGATTTATCATAATTTCCACCTACAATAATTTCGGCATCAGCATCTTTTTTAGCTTGGTCAATATACTTGGCTAATTTGTCAAAGGAATCTTCATGAATTACTGCTGTGATGAAATTTCCAAAATCCTCAGGCGAACCCATTTTCATTGATTTTATATCGGTAATCAATTGTTCTTTTACCGCTGGCCACAAACTTTTAGGAATATAGGCTCTAGAAGCTGCTGAGCATTTCTGTCCTTGGAATTCAAAACCACCACGAGTAATTCCGGTAACTACTTGCTTTACATTGGCACTTGGATGTGCTAAAACAAAATCTTTTCCACCAGTTTCGCCTACAATTCTTGGGTAGGTTTTATATGTGTGAATATTGTTTCCAATTTTTTTCCAAATTTCTTTGAATACAAATGTGGAGCCTGTATAATGAACTCCAGCAAAGTCAGGGCTTGCTAGAACAGTATCAGTAATCATAACCGGATCACCAAAAACAACATTGATAACACCATCAGGAACGCCAGCTTCTTTGAAAACATCAATAATAATTTTTGCTGAGAAAACTTGACTATCACTTGGTTTCCAAATCACAACATTTCCCATCAACGCTGCACTAGCAGGAAGATTAGCAGCTATGGCTGTGAAGTTGAAAGGAGTTATAGCATATACAAATCCTTCCAAAGGGCGATATTCCACTCGATTCCAAACATCTGAAATCGATTTGGGTTGGTCGTTATAAATTTGTGTCATGAATTCTACGTTATAACGTAAGAAATCTATTAATTCACAAGAAGCATCAATTTCTGCTTGAAAAATAGTTTTGGATTGTGCAATCATGGTCGCCGCATTAATCCTAGCGCGATAGGGTCCAGCAATCAATTCAGCTGCTTTCAAAAAGATAGCAGCGCGTTGTTCCCACGCCATGTTTGCCCAATTTTTTCTGGCTTCAAGTGCAGAAGCAATTGCTTTTTCAACATGTGCTTTTTCTGCTA
The DNA here is from genome assembly GCA_943325515.2 of Flavobacterium psychrophilum. Taxonomy (GTDB): domain Bacteria; phylum Bacteroidota; class Bacteroidia; order Flavobacteriales; family Flavobacteriaceae; genus Flavobacterium; species Flavobacterium psychrophilum_R. The sequence goes on along the minus strand of CALPPS020000002.1, from coordinate 66,529 downwards.
AATGGTAGGTGCCCACAACATGTTTATGGTCATGTGGTGCCGTCATATTCCTTGTGTTTCCAGTTCGAATTTCTTCCTTTCCAATGTAATTTGGAACATCAATAGTTTCGTGCCACATTTTTTTGTAGGCCGCTAAAACTGATGCTTTTTCTGGAGAATTTGGAGCGTATGATTTTACGGGTTCATTAACCGCTTTTGGGACATGAAAAAATCCTTTTAGCATATTTTATTTTATTAGATAATTAGTAAATGTTTTGAATAGATAACTCAAATGATGAGAATTATTTAATTTTAAACAAAAGTACAAAGGAATATTTGAATTTTTGACAAGAAGTTATTTCAAAATTAATTCAAAGCAAATGGTGCACTCAACTTGAATGTAGGCACTATAACTTTAAAATTTTTAGTAGAAGTAAAATTAATCATATTGAAATAACCACTCATAGCACCAAAAGGAGAAGATAACAAACAACCTGAATTATAAGTATATTTTTCGCCTGGTTTTAGCACGGGCTTTTTACCAATCACCCCTTCACCATCCACGATTTCAATATCATTAAGTGAGTCGAGAATTTCCCAATGGCGAGTATATAATTGAACAGAATCTTTACTGTGGTTTTCGATGGTAATTTCATAACTAAAAGCAAAATGAATTTTGTAGTTTTTGAAGTATGTGCCTTCAAAACTAGTCAAAACCGAAATTTTTATGCCTCTTGTTATTTGAGAAACCATCTAATATAGATTGAATTAGGTTGTCAAATTTACAAAAAATAAAATAGGAAAAGAGTTTTGGATGTTAAATTTTTATTAGTTGGTTATATCAACTGAACTTGCAATTCCTTTACCAATTACCCTATCATAGCGTTGATTATTTTCTCTATAATAAACTAAGGTAAAGTAGTTGTTTTCTGTTTGATGAAAGTTACCATCTATGGCATTTTCTTCATCAATTTTTCCTTTTTCATCTGAAATAATATATTGATAATTTGTGAAACCTTGCTTTATCATTATGGCTTTTTCATAAATGCCTTTTTCTTCATTATAATCCATTTTGTTTTCCTCACTAATAGCATAATTGTTGAACATTCCATTGATATAAATAGATTTTTTCCCGTAATAATTTGGGGCAGCAAGAGTAAAGAAAACCCAAGCATAATCTGCTTCTATATCGTTGTTTTCAGCTCCAATATTTTTCACTATAAAATTCCCGTTAATATCAGGGAAAAAAGTATAAGGAGCATTTGCTCTTGATTGATTTTGGTATAAATGGGCATTGTATAAACCACTTTTTGAATCAATAAGCGCTATACTATTGTTTGCTGCACGAATGTCTTTATTTTCAAAAAATAAAAATTCATTTCCAGCCCAAAATTGGGTTTCTTTATCATATTTATAAATTAAATCATTGCCAATAGTATATTGTGGTTTAATATTGGTAATAGCATTGTCAAATTTTCCATTTTGTAAGAGCATCACTTTTACGTTTTGCAGTGGACTTTGAAAAGTAATAATGGGTGATTTTATAGAAAATTCAATATTGTGTTTTTGATTTATAACATCCAAGGTTCTTGCTCTTCTCACTTGCATCGGAACAGAAACTAATTCTTCGTACAAGATAAATTTTTTACTAAAAACAACGTTTTTATCGTCATCTAAAATTTTAATCACATAATTACCACTAACTCTAAATTGTGTAAATCTATTTGGGAAAGATAATCGATAATGAGAATATAATTGTAGGGTAGTTAGTGAGTTAGAGTAATCTTGAATGCGTTGGTCATCAAAACCATTGATGTATTCATTTTTTGATAATTGTGAAGGTTTCCAATCATAATCACAATGAGTAATAGTGAAGAAATAATTAGCTTCGTTGCCATACAAATCATCAAATTGAAATTGAAAACTATCTCCTAATTTAAAAATAGGTATAGCATTTTGATCATTTTGAGTAAAAGTTACCGTTTTGAAATGATAAGGAGGAACTATTTCCTTTTCTACTTGAGAAAAAGAAACCAAAGAAATCATCAAAAAACAAAAGCTGATGTATATTTTATGCGTCATAATTATTTGTAACAAAGTATAAAGTTAGAATATTTGCTCCAAAATAATGCCAAAAAAATTATTACTTGAAACAAATAGGAATAATTTCTCCTTTTGCAAGACAATATTTTTCTACTAATTCAGGTGAAATTTTATTAGTATAATTTTCCTCGACTACCTTAAAACCAATATTTCTTAGTTTATCAAAATAATCTCTACCATAAACACGAACATGGTCATATTGTCCAAAGATTTTGGCGCGTTCTTTTTGGTCAACAATCGTATCGTCAGAAAAAGTAGTGGCTCTTGACAAGTCCTGAGGAATTTGAAATATTCCCATTCCACTTGGTTTTAGCACACGATATAATTCTTGCATGGCTTTGGTATCATCAGGAATGTGTTCTAAAACGTGATTGCAAAAAATAATATCATAGGCATTATCTTCGAAAGGCAAATTACAAATATCAGCTTTTACATCCGCTAAAGGCGAAAGCAAATCAGTGGTGGTATAATCGATATTAGTTTGCTTTTTGAAACGTTTGTAGAATTCTTGTTCAGGAGCAAAGTGCAGTACTTTTAATGTTGAATTCGTTTCAGTATCTCTTAATTTTAATCTTTTTGTTTTCGATATTGGAGAATCTGAATCAAGTTCAGATTGAAAAAAGTCCGTTTCATTCTGCAAATACAACCACAATAACCGGTGTCTTTCTAATGAAAGCGTGCTCGGCGAAAGCACATTGTTTCTTTGATTTCCATAACCATAAGGCAAAAACATACGAAAACTTTTTCCGTCAATTGGGTCTGTAAAGGTGTTTCCTTTTAATAGAAAGGCTAAAATAGGTCTAACTACTATGCTCAACCGAATAAGTACTGGTCGAGGAATGGTATTCAGTATGAATTTGAAAATCTTTTTCATTATAATACTAATCTAGTTTTACGAAATTCATCCTCTTCATTACTTTCAATTCCCAAGGCTTTATAGATATAAGCAAATGTGGAAAGTATTTCTGGTTTTCCATCTACTAAAGCTACGTCGTGCTCAAAATGTGCACTCGGTTTTCCATCGGCAGTTAATATGGTCCAACCGTCTTTTAGTTGTTTAATGTTTTTTGTTCCCATGTTTATCATCGGTTCAATGGCAACTACCATTCCTTCTACAAACAATTTTCCACGTCCGCGTTTGCCATAATTGGGCATTTCTGGTGCTTCGTGCATCACTCTTCCTAGTCCATGACCAACTAGCTCGCGTACTACACCATAACCATGTCCTTCACAATATTTTTGAATAGCATTGCCCACATCTTCTACACGATTACCAATTTTAAATTCTCTGATTCCAACATAAAGACTTTCCTTGGTAACTTTTAATAATTTTTTTACTTCTGGAGCTACTTCACCTATCTCAAATGAGTAGGCATGATCACCATAAAATCCATTTTTTAAAGCACCACAATCTACAGAAATCACATCCCCTTCTTGCAAAGGTGTATTGTTAGGAATACCATGAACCACTTGTGCATTAGGACTCATACAAAGTGAATTTGGAAATCCATACATGCCTAAAAATCCTGGTGTGGCACCATGATCTCTAATAAATGTTTCTGCTAATTTATCTAAATGTAAAGTAGTTACACCTGGCTTTATTTCAGAGGCAATCATGCCTAACGTTTTTGAAACGACTAAGGCGCTTTCGCGCATCAATTCAATTTCTTCACGAGTTTTTTGGATAATCATATTCAGTATTTTCAGGTTGCAAAAGTAACTATTTTAGCTTTACTTATTCTGGATTGGCCATGATTTTAAATAGTTCTGCATTTGAAATGAAATACCTGTTTTCTATTGTAATTTCAGCTAATTGAGCGGAGACTAAATTGTTTTCTCTCGAGTTAATTAGGAAAATGGAGCTTTCACCAAAGGAAAATAATCGGTCTTCCGAAGTTAGCATGATGTTGTAATCATTTACTAAATCTGAAATAATATTTTTTTGTTTTAGCAACGATTGAATTTCGATTTGCTGTGCATTGATTTTATTTTTCAATTGTACTTTTTCTAAATCTAAATCTAGTTGTGCATCTTGTACTTTGAATTTAGCTATTTTCAAACTGCCTCTTTCTTTTCTTAAGAATAAAGGAAAAGCAAAATTTACGCCTACTTTATAATCCTGAAATCTATAATTGTCAAAATAACTTGGTTCTGATAAGTAGGAATATCCCAAATCAATTTTTGGCAAAAGCATATTGGCTTTTAGTTTTTTGTCAACGGTGTAAATGTCTACTTTACTTTGGAGTGCATTGATTTTTGGATGATTAGTAATTGAAATTTCAGTATTCAATAATTCATTCGTTCTTAATGTTTCTTGTATTGTTTGTTCCAAATTCCCTTCTGGAATCAAATCATCGGCCAATTCAAATGGGATATTATTATCGAGCCAAAGGAAATTAGATAATCCCAATTTGGCTTTATTTAATTTTAATTTAGAATCCTCCAAACTCAACAACCTATTTTTTACTATTATTCCAGCTTCAACACTATCAATGGCTGGTTTGTCACCTTCTCTTATAAGTGATTTCACACCTATAAATCGGACTTGCGCATTTTTTGCATAGTTTTCATAGAGCAATACTTCGTTGTAACTTTTCCGCCAATTAAAATAAGCAACAGATGCCTCATACAAAACAGCAACTGCCTGTAGTTTTTGTTCGGCTTGGCTCAAATTGATTTGTAGTTTTCCTTTGCGCAAATCGGCCATTCTTTGGTTGATAAACAATCCTTGTCCAAGCGGAATATTGATTCCTAACGAGGTTAACCCTTGATTTGGAACTGTGTTTTCTGGATTAAGGTAAATACCTTCATTATTATCAAAACCAGCTTTTACTTCAATTCCATACCAAGTTGGAATGACAAAGCTACTGTTGAGAACGGAGTAATAATCGCTGTCTTTGAATTTTTTTTGTTCAAAATCAACTTCAATCTTTGGGTCAAAACCGCCACGCGCCATCATCAAATTAGCTTGGGCACTACTCACTTGTAAGGCAGCACTTTTCACCATTGGATGATACTTTTTCACATAACCCAAGAATTCATTATAGCTAAATTCTTTTGGTTGTGAATTTTGTCCAAATCCTAAAAATCCAATAAATAAAAAACCTAGAACTATTGATTTCATTATTTTTTCTCTTTTTGTGAATTCTCTTTTGGCTGATAATAATTTGGTGGGAAACCATTCAAAGTTCGCCATAGTTCAAACCAAACAGGGACATTATCAAGTAAAGCTAATGTTTGCGCGCCAGAACCAATACTTACTTGTCTAGGCCACGGAGCTTCTTCAGCGTCTGGAGCAATTAGTACTCTGAATTTTCCATTATCGCTAATAAAATTTTCTACGGCAACTATTTTTCCTCCAAATGTTCCATAACTCATTCCTGGCCAACCAGAAAATACTATTGTAGGCCAACCATCAAACCAAACTCTTACTTTTTCTCCTTTGTGCACCAATGGTAAATCAGTAGGTGTTACATAAGTCTCAACGGCGATATCATATTTTGATGGCATTATGCTTACGATTTGTGTTCCTTCTTTTATTGTTTCTCCAATTCCTGATTGTAATGCTCTATTCACATAACCGCTTTGTGGTGCTTTGATATAATACATGCCATTTCTGATTTGGTAATTAGTGTATTGGTTTTTCAATTTGTTGACTTGCGCTTCCGTATCATATTGATTACTCAAGGCTGTATATTGATCACTTCTTGCTTTTTGTTCTTTTTCATTATACTCTGCTATTATACGATTGACTTCTACTTTGACATTTATCAATTCATTTTCGCTAGCTAAAAGTTTGTTTTCTTGGGTGATTATTTTGGCATCCATTTCTTGAAGTTTCAATCTTTTTTCTTCCACATCAGTCAATGGTTTTAACCCTTCTTTGTTCAAAGCAATAGCACGATTGAATTGTGTATTAGCAATTTTTACTTGAGTTCTAACGGCTATTAAATCAATACTATCACTTTTTACTCTTAAAATCCCTTGTCTTATTTTGTTTTTTGCCTGTTGGAGTTTCAAATGCTTCTCGTTTTGAATAGCAGCAATTTGAGCTGACAATGTGGTTACCTTTCCTCCATAAGAAACCTGCGCCATTTCCTTGGCTTTCATTTGGCTTTCGGTATTTTTAATCAAGTTAGGGTCAAGATAGTCTTCTTTGGTTTCAGATATAAAAAGAATGGTATCGCCTTTGTTTACAAAATCTCCTTCTTTCACATACCATTTTTCGATTCTTCCTGCTATGGCAGTATGAATAGTTTGTGGTCTTTGGCCAGGCTTCAATGTTGTTACAGCACCTGAACCAGAGATATTTTGTGTCCAAGGAAGAAATAAAATAATAACTGCCAAAATAGAAACTCCTAGGATTATTTTATTCAAAATTTTATAATGTGGCCTATGGCTCAAGTTTTTTACTGTGCTAAACTGTTCAATGTTTTCAGTAATCTGATTGTTGTTAGAAATATTGAGCATGATTAAATAGTTTTAGTGTCGTTACTTATTTTTCCTTCTTGCATAGTGATTTTACGTGTGCATTTTTCTTTCCAATACGGATTTTTTGAGGACACAATTAAAGTCCATTTGTTTTCACCCGATGTTAAAAAGTCAATGATTTCTTTGGCAATATGAGCATCCATTCTGTCTAAAGCATCTTCATAGAAAAGAATTTTAGGTTTGTTGATGATGCTTCTAGCCAAAAGTATTTTTTGAGCATTGGATGAAGAAAGTTGTTTTCCTTCTGGAAAAATTTTGGTATCCAATCCTTTGGGTAGTGATTTTATAAATGAACCTAATTTTACGCTTTCTATAGCCCATTTGATATCCTCTTGAGAAATACTAGGATTGTTGAAAGTTATGTTTTCTAAAATAGTTCCTTCAAAAGGTGTTTCGCCATTAATTATGGTTCCGATTTGAGAACGAAACTGTTGTAAATCAATTTTTCTGTAAGTATCATCGTTGATAAAAAACGTGCCTGATGTAGGTTGTAATAATCCAGAAAGTATTCTTATCAAAGTGGTTTTTCCCGAACCATTATCACCTTCCAAGAATATTTTTTCTGAATTTTCAATTTTCAAATTGATATTGTCTAAAACATAATCCCTAGATTCTGGGAATTTGAACTTAATGTTTTCAGCTTCTAGAGTAATGTTGTTATAACAAATTTCATTGGTAGTAGTTTGATTAGGTTCTATTTCTAAATCTGAAATTTGTCCAATTTTTTCAACTGCAGTTAAAACATCATAAAGCGTTTCTAGACCAACCACAATTTTCTCGACTGAATTTATAACCAATAAAATGATAATTTCAGCAGCAACGAATTGTCCGATATTCATTTTTTGATTCAGTACTAAATACCCACCAATGAATAGCAATCCAGCGGTAATGATTACTTTAAAAACAATCAATTGTAAATACTGTCTTTTGATGATGTTAAAGTGCTTTTCTCTATACTCTAAATACTGAGTAACTAAATAGTTGTTTTTGATTAATGCATAATCAAAGTTGGTTTTTTTTCTAAAACTATAATTGTTTCTTGCCATTTCTTGCAACCAACTTACTACTTTATACTTGTATTTTGATTCTTTAATACTGGTAGAAAGCCCTGAATTATACGAAAATTTAAAAATGATATACAATAAAAACAACAGTATCAGTCCGAAGAAAATGAAGAAAGGATGATATAGTGAAAGCAAAATAATTCCAAAGACGATTTGAAGAAGTGCTGATGAAAAATCAATCAATAATTTTGAAGCTCCTTTTTGAATAGTAATCGTATCAAAAAAACGATTGGCCAATTCTGGTGGATATTGATTATATAATTCTTCAAACTTAATTTTTGGCAATCGATACCCAAATTCAAAAGAAGAACGAACAAATATTTTTTGTTGTAAATTCTCTGTAATTCGTAGTTGCATAATGGATAAAATGCCAACCAAGGCAACTCCAATAATGACAATAATTACTAATACAACCCATGAAACACTCACGCGCCCTGATTGAATTAAATTGATAATAGCTTGGATGCCTAATGGCAATGACAAACTTACCAATCCAGCAAAAATGGCATAAAAGAATACTTGCGAAATGTCTTTTTTATCCAGTCGTAATAGGCTAATAAAACGTTGTAAAGGTGTATATTTCATAGTTGTGATTTTAAAGTTTGGGAAACTAAATTTATATAAAAATCTGTTGGAGATATATCGTTGTTACAATTGGTAATTGTTTTCAAGTGGTCTTTCAAAAAATGTTGATGCAATGCTCCTTCAACAATAGAAGAAGCTAAACTTTTGGCAAAAATGTAGTCAGGATTCACTTCCTCAATAATAGTTATAATTCTATTGATTACTCTTTTGTAAACTAAAAAGAAGCCTTCTCTATTTTCTTCATCAACTTCTTTTGTTAGTAATGTTTTGGTAAATTCTGCTATAATAATTTGGTTTAAAATGGCCTCATTGATATGTTTTGTTTTAGAATCATCCTCAATTTTTTCTGTGACTATAGTTATTGCTTTTTTTAGTTTTTCAAATGCGTTGTCTATGTTATTGGTTTCAAAAACCATTCGATATTCAATCCAACTCCAATACCAGGAAGATAGATAAACCAATAGTTTGTGTTTGCTTTCAAAATAACGATAAATAGAACTTTCGTTAGAACCTATTTGTTCACCTAGCTTTTTGAAGGTAAAATTTTCAAAACCAATTTCATTCATTAAGATAATACTCTCTTGTATAATTTTTCTACCCAGCGTTGAGGTTTCTGGATCTTTAACAAAGATGTTATTATTGATTTGTATTTTTAAAGATAAATTATTCATGGTCATTTTTTAATCATTTGTCGAAGGATGAAAATCATGCTTCGCTTTTTGTTTCAAATTAAAATTATATAGTAGTGCTACATTAAAAAAGTCGCGACCTGTTTCGTCATTAATTTTATAATCAAACTGATGAATATAACCTGTTTGAACGGCTAAGTTTTCTGAAAACTCATAACCGCCACCAATGAAAAGGCGATTTCTCTCAAAAAAAGGTTCCTTATCAGTAAAAAATAGTTCATTCCATGCCGAAAGATAAAATGTTTTGGGCTCTATTTTTTTTCCTTCCAACGGAACTACTGCCGATAAACGATATCTGAATCTATTTCTATACCCATTCGTTGTAAATCGTTGCTCTGCTCTGTAGCGGTGTTCAAAAATGATATAGTCAAATGGGTTTTTTAAATTGACTTGAGCCCAAGTTCTGATTTCTTTATTTTGAATAGGTTTTAAAAAATTTCCGCCTTCGCTATAGGTGTTGTAATTGCCAATTCCACCAGTTACCGAAAAATTTGGTTTGATTTTATAGGTGGCTCCAATTTTTATTTCATAATAATGGAAATCACTATAAAAAGCTAAACTTCTGAGCTGTGCTTCTGTAAAGAAATTCCATTTTGGATTTACTTTCATGGTAACATTTAAGATGTTCCAAGAACCAAGCTCTTTTTTTTCTTGACCAAAAACAAGTTGGCTACTACTTATAAAAGCGAGTAAAAGGAGTAAGTGTTTTAGTTTCAAAATAGTTATAATGATATATTTTTATGCAAATATAATAGTATTACTATCAAAAATGAAATTTTAACTTTTTTTAATCCTTTTTTATTTTCTCAAAAGGAGTTTTATCATTACTTTTTTATCTATAATAGATAGTGCGAAATTGTAATCCGTGCCCACAAAGTGAATAAAAACACACAAACTACAACGATAAAAAGTTGTAGTTTATTTATAAGCGTACTAACAAGGAATTACCCGTCATGACTTCGGGTTTTTCTATGCCCATCAGTTCTAATATCGTAGGAGCCAAGTCGCCCAAAACGCCATCATGCAGGCTGACAGGGTCTTTGTCTACCATAATAATAGGCACCGGGTTGGTGGTGTGTGCAGTGTTGGGTGAACCATCAGGGTTTATCATCGTTTCACAATTCCCGTGGTCCGCAATGATAATGGTAGTATAATCGTTGGCCAAAGCGGCGGTTACTACTTCGGAAACACAAACATCAACAGCTTCACAAGCTTTAATGGCTGCTGCCATCACGCCGGTATGTCCCACCATATCGCCATTGGCAAAATTGAGACATACAAAATCTACCTCGCCTTTGTTTAATTCTGGGATCAAAGCGTCTTTTAGTTCATAGGCGCTCATCTCGGGTTGCAAATCATAGGTAGCCACTTTGGGCGAGTTTCTCAAGATGCGGCTTTCGCCACGAAATGGAATTTCTCTTCCACCCGAAAAGAAGAAGGTAACATGTGGGTATTTCTCGGTTTCGGCTATGCGAATTTGAGTTTTGTTGTGTTTTTCTAATACTTCGCCCAGCGTTTCGGTGATGTTGTCTTTGTCATAAATAACGTGTACGTTTTGATAAGTATCGTCATAATTGGTCATCGTCACATAGTACAAATTCAGTTTGTGCATGTTGAATTCATGGAAATCTTTTTGCGACAAGGTTTCGGTCAACTCACGACCTCTATCGGTTCTAAAGTTGAAGAATATCACCACATCATCATTTTGAATAGTGGCAATAGGTGTGTTAGTAGCATCAACAGCCGTTAGCGGTTGGATGAATTCATCGGTTACATTTTCGGCATAACTATCGGCTATGCTTTGTACCAAATTGGTAGTGTGTTTACCAGTTCCGTTTACTACCAAATCATACGCCAGCTTTACGCGTTCCCAGCGTTTATCTCTGTCCATGGCATAATACCTACCAATAACAGTGGCAATTTTAACCGAAGTATTTTGAATATAGTTTTCTAAATCTTGTATGTAACCTTTCCCTGATTTTGGGTCCACATCGCGACCATCGGTAAAGCCATGTACAAAAACTTTTGGCAAACCAAAATCCTGAGAAGCATCAATCAACCCACGCAAATGTGACGTATGCGAATGCACCCCACCATCAGAAATCAATCCAAGGAAATGAACAGCTTTGTTATTGTCTTTTGCATATTGAAAAGCATCTAGCAATGGCTTTTCTTGGTTCATGGTTTTATTTTTGACTGCCAAATTAATTTTGGCTAAATCTTGATACACTATTCTACCCGCACCAAGGTTCATGTGGCCTACTTCGGAATTTCCCATTTGCCCTTCGGGTAACCCAACGTTGAGTCCATCAGTTCTTAATTGTGCACTTGGATAATTTTGATACAAACTATTGATAAACGGAACATTGGCATTGTCAATAGCAGAAACTTTTGGGTCCGGAGATTTCCCCCAACCGTCTAGTATCATAAGGATTACTTTATTGTTCATTAGGCATTTATTTTAAACAAAGATACGGCTTAAATTTAGTTCAATAAATTTATTCGCTCCTATGGGTTGGTTACTATTTTATGAAGATTAGAATTTTTTACGGTGTTATAATCTATAAAATAGCGAACACTAATTGAGAATAAATGATTTAAGTTTTGATTGTCAACAACATCTTTAAAATTACTTTCAAATTGTCGGCTAAATTCTCTGCTGAACAAAGAAGAATTATTTCGGTATAAAACAGATACTTGACTACCTGGAGCAAACCACCAGGAATAGGATAAATCTAAATTCCAAAGGTTCAGGTTGTAATTTTTATTTTCGTTGAAAGAGGTATTTTCTAATAGGCTACCGTCATTTTGAAGGGTCAAGAAATTGCGGTTATTGACATAAGACCAATAGTGTCTTATGGAAAGGGATAAATTCATTTTATTGTTTAACGAATATTTTCCTTGTAGTGTATTAACATAAGTAATACGATCTCTTCTACCAAAAATAGTATTTTTATTATCAAAATCTACCCATCCAGTAGTGTTGTTTTGACGGTTGAAGTTGAAATTATAAATTAAAGAAAAATGGTCGTCAAACCGGTATCTTGGACTTAAGCCAAAGCCATAACTCACTCTGTTTTTTTCGTTAAAAAAGGTGTAGGAAGGATTGAAGTCCCAAGCAAATTTTTTGTTGTAATTAGAAGAATAATAAAACCACATATTGCAATTTTCGGGAAGAGCTACAAAATTGCTCTCATCACCTGATCTTGGCTCATAAAAGTCATATACTTTTAACGGTCTAAAATTAAATCCGCCACCATAATAATCGTTTTTGGTATCATTAGTGTTGAGGTTAATGTTTACTTGACCTTCTTGTATTTTCCCTGTAGTATTGTCAAACTCCGAATAAAAATTAAAATTTGTTTGGAATGAATTGAAGGTTTTGCTGGGATTTAATATTCTATAGCTAACATTGCCATAAAGCGAATGGTAATGAGTTTGGAAATTAATTCCTAAATCATTGATATCATAGTCTTTGGAATAGTATTCTCCCCCCAATCCATAGCGGTATTTTCCACTAGATTTGGCTAAATAAAGTTCAGAGGTAAATCCTTTTTTATCTTCTATAGATGGTGTTTCATTACTATAACAGTATTTGAAACTTCCGTTCAAATTATAGGTGTTTTTTATGGTATTTAAATCAAAAATTAAGGCTGATACATTGGCATCTTTAAAAGAGCCATTGCGCGTAACATTGGTGTTTACAAATGTAACGGAGGAGTTTTTACGAAATCGCTGGTCTAATACAAATACGTTATAGTTTGTTAAAGGCGAAAGTATTTCAAGTCGGCTTTCATTGTTGTCATTGTTTTTTATAACCACACTGGTTTTTTCAGAAACAGCATTTAGGACTCCAATGCCCAAGCCACCTTTGGTTCGTCCTGAAACTTTTAAGGCATTGACTAAACGAATATTTCCAGGTTTATCTATTATGCTTTCATTGTCTGATATTTCTATATCTGGGGTTTCACCTATTCTTCGGGTGTAGAGTAATTCGCCTTTATTAAATAAGTCAGTTCCCTCCGTAAAAAAAGGTCTATTCTCGCTAAATTGTTGTTCAAAGGCACTTAGGTTTAGTTCTATGTTGTCAAATTTGGCTTGACCAAAATCGGGTATCAAAATAGCGTCTAAAGTAAACGCATCGTTGATGCCGTATTTTATATCAAGGCCGCCTTTAAATTCGCCATTGGTTTTGTTGGTTTTATTAGCGTAAACATATTGTGATGCGTAGGGAATTAAGAAAAGGCGAGTGGGGGTATTTACATTTTCTATTCCTTCTAAAATTCCGGATTGAGTACTTTCGTTTACGATTTTATTGTCAATAAAGTTCCAAGAATATTGTTGTCGGAGTCTTCTTATTTCACGGTAAAAATTTAAACCCCAAGTTTGTTTTTTTTCGGTAGAAAAGCGCAAAGCTGCATAAGGAATTCTCATTTCTACAGTCCATCCATACTTTGTTAATTCTACATGACTGTCCCAAATAGCATCCCAAGAAAAGTCTCCGCCATTGGCTTCGGTGTATATCCAATCTTGTTGTACACCAGCGGCACTAACAATAAAACGAAATTCTTGTTGGCCATCGTTGTATCCATTGAAGAAAACCCCAAAGTGATCTGCAGTGGCAAAGTTATCTCTTGATGTTAATTCTTTTAGTATTTTATTGGGTTCATTATCATAAAGAGTGGCGGCAACATATACAGCTTCATTGCTGTATACTATTTTTACTTCGGTTTTTCTTTCTTGAGGCATGGGTTTGCCATTGTCTGGATTTATCATAATAAAATCGCTAGCTATTTCCGCAGATTGCCATGCATTTTCATTGAACTTTCCGTCAATTACTATTTTTTCAGATGTGGGTTGGGTATGAAGTGTTTTTTTCTGACCAAAAAAAAGGCTGCTATTTAGCAGAATAGCATAGAGTAATAAGTACGAATACTTAGTCATAGATTTGTAGGTTAGTGCTGCAAAAATAAGTATTTGACTGATTAATAACAAGACTATTCAAAAAAAGTAATGTGATTTTGAAGAATTAAAATTTACTTAATACTATATTAAAATAATTGTTTTTTGTGTATATAGTATATATTTGCAGAACCCATGTCTCACTTTAAACCTATACTATTCAATGAATTATAAATCCCTATCATTTTTGTTTTTCTTATTGTTGATGTCTTTCAATAGTTTTCCCGACAAAACAATCTCCGCAAATAAGAATATGGAAATAGTTAATAAAGCTGTTTCCAAAAATGTTTCCATTTATAACCAACTAAATGCAAATTCATTTGAATTGCCAAAATTCGAATGTTTTACTATGGCGTTAGATGGTTTCTATGCTTTGAAACAAAAAGGAATAATTCAAAAAAACATTTTGACTCTTATAGATTTTAGTTTGTCTTCCAATGTTAAAAGAATGTGGGTAATTGATTTGGAAAAAAATATAGTTTTATTTCAAACGTTAGTGGCTCATGGCAGAAATACAGGAGAAGAATATGCAAATAAATTTTCCAATCAAGCTGAGTCTTTCAAAAGTAGTATTGGTTTTTATGCCACTGGAGAAATTTATAAAGGCAAACATGGTTTGTCTTTAAAGCTAGATGGTTTAGAAAAAGGATTGAATGATAATGCTAGAAAAAGAGCGGTTGTAATTCACGGTGCCGATTATGTTTCAGAGTCATTCATTAAGCAGAACAAAAGATTAGGAAGAAGTCAAGGTTGCCCTGCTGTTCCTATTGAGATTAATGAAAAAATAATAAAAGCTATAAAAGATAAATCTTGTTTGTTTCTTTATCATCCTTCAGCAAAACAAGAAATACTCTCTAAATTATATTCTTAGATTTTCATAACCTAATGGTTCTGTTTGAAATATAAATTTAATTTTTTTTGCTGAATTTTTTTAAAAAATTTGCATCAAAAGAAACTTATTATATATATTTGCACTCACAAAAATGCGGAAGTAGCTCAGTTGGTAGAGCTCCAGCCTTCCAAGCTGGTTGTCGCGAGTTCGAGCCTCGTCTTCCGCTCAAAACCTCAAACGAAAGTTTGAGGTTTTTTATTTTCAAGAGGCGAGAAGTTTATCCCGAAGACTATCGGGAAGCCTCGTCTTCCGCTCAAAACCTCAAACGAAAGTTTGAGGTTTTTTATTTTCCTATAAATGCTAAATCTGTTTCGGGTTGTAATTCTTCAGCGTCTTGATTTTGTCTAAATAATCTAGCGGTTAATTTTCCTTTCAATAGTATTTTTTCTCCTGAAACTTCTAACCAACTTCCTTCACGCAATCCTAAAACAGGTATGCTGTTAAAAACATGAAACTCTTTTATCCTGGTTTCACGAGTTTCGCCCATATGATTACTCTGTAAATCAGCATCAAGATAATGTGGATTTAAATTGAATGGAATTAATCCTAAAGTTTTAAAACTCGGAGGATAAATGATAGGCATATCATTGGTAGTTTGCATCGTTAATCCTGTAATGTTGCTTCCTGCGCTTGAGCCCAAATAAGGCGTTCCGTCTTCAACTACTTTTGCTAATGTTTCCATTACATTATTTTGATATAACTGCGATACTAATAAAAATGTATTTCCACCACCAGTAAAAATCCCTTCTGCATTTTGAAGAGCATGAACTGTGTTTTCAAATTCGTGTAACCCTTTTACCGTTTTGTTTATTTTGGAAAAAGCTTTTCTAACAGTATCAGTATAATCATCGTGTGACATTCCTCCTGGACGAGCATAGGGTATGAATAGTATTTCATGACAATCTTTGAAATGAATTTCCAAAGTAGGTATTAGGTACTCTAAATAATTTCCTCCATGAAGAGTTGATGTACTGGCAATAATTAGTTTTTTCATGAATTGTGATTTGTTTCTTTACTAGTAAGTTTAACAAAAGATTATAAAATTTTGGTAATCTAATCAGCTATTTTTACATCGTAAATTTAGAATAATGAAGTTATTTAAGACAACAATATTGTTTTTATTTTTCTCATCTGTATACGCTCAAACTGCAACCTTAACTTTGTTGAAAGGAAAAATAACTTCTCAAATAAAAGAATTAAACGAAGTTTATGTAACTAATCTTCGCTCAGAATCAAATACTGTCACGGATGGAAATGGCAACTTTTCAATGTTTGTAAAAGTGGGAGACACTTTACAATTTTCAGGTTTACAAGTCATAACAAAAAAGACTGTTATTGATGAAAATGAAATAATCAAAAAACTTTTTGTGATTACGTTACATGCCAAAGTCATTCCGCTAGATGAAGTAGAGGTAAAGACGTATCCCAATATCAATGCGGTCTCCTTAGGAATTTTAGAAAGATCTGCCAAAAAATATACTCCAGCAGAGAGAAAACTTAAAGTAGCTTCTGATGCAGATGGTAAAATAGGATTTGGAGGTTCGGTTGGTCTTGATCCTTTGTTGAATTGGATGTCAGGAAGAACCACAATGCTAAAAAAAGAATTGACTATCGAACGAAAAGAAAAATTATTGGAGAAAATAGAAAATCTATTTCCTATTGAATATTTTACCGATAACTTAAAAATCCAAAAGGATAACGTAAGAGGGTTTTGGTATTATGCAATAGAAGAGCCAAAATTAACCGAAGCTTTACATTCCAAAAATAAAATTATGGCTCGATTTATCTTCTCAGATTTGTCAACAAAATATTTAGAATTGCAAAACGAGAAGACTAAATAGTTTAATTACTTTTGAGACATGAAAAGATTACTTAACATCTCATTTTTGACAGTATTATTTTTTGGTTTAACAGCCATAAGTGCTCATCGATTTTATTCAGCAATTTACCAAATAAATTTTGTGCCTAAGAAAAAAATGATTCAAATCACCACACGCATTTTTGCCGATGATTTGAACGAAGCATTAAAAAAGCAATATTCCAAAAGAACTTTTATTGGCTCAGAAAAAGAAACACCTGAAGACATTGAATTGATGAAAAAATATTTATCTGAAAAGTTCAAATTAACTGTCAATGGTCAACCAAAAGTCTTTGAGTTTTTGAGTCAAGAAAATGAAAACAATGTGTTGATTTGTTATTTGAGAATTAAAGATATTTCCAAAATAAATTCCCTTAAAATTGAAAATTCTATACTTACAGAACTATATCCTGAACAACAGAATATTATTCAATTTAATAATGCTGGCGAAAAGAAGAGTTTATTATTAACTTCTTCCACCAAATACGGTATGTTAAAATAAATTTAATTCATCATTAAGCCATATATTTTTTTACTTTTATCCCTTAATTTATAGTCTATGAAAAGAATAGCTACTTTTTTTTTGATGCTGTTTATGAGTATTTTACAAGCTCAAGAAACTCCCAAAACTTCAAATCCTGATTACAGAAATCCAGATAAGTTCAAACAAATGTATGATTTATTGGCAACGCCCACTATGTATCGTACAGCAGCTGGTGCGCCAGGGCCAGAATATTATCAGCAACAAGCCGATTATAAAATTGATGTTGAATTAGATGATAAAAATCAAAAATTGTATGGCACTGAAACCATAACCTATACCAATAATGCTAAGGAATCATTGGATTATTTATGGCTTCAATTAGACCAAAATGAAAAAGCAAGAAATTCCAATTCGCCTTTGGTAGAAAGCAATAAAACTGATTCGTCAATTTCGGTTAAAGATTTCTCTAGAAAATATTTAGAAGAAGATTTTGATGGTGGTTTTAAGATTGATTATGTAAAAGATGTCAACGGGAAACCAATGCAGTATACAGTTAATCAAACCATGATGAGAATAGAGTTGCCCATGTTTTTGAAACATGGAGAAAAGATTACTTTTTCTATAAAATGGTGGTATAACATCAATAATTATTTATTAGATGGTGGACGCTCGGGCTATGAACATTTTGATAAAGATGGCAATAACTTGTATGTTTTGGCACAATTTTACCCAAGAATGGCCGTTTATAATGATGTAGAAGGTTGGCAAAATATGCAATTTTGGGGTTCTGGAGAGTTTGCATTAACCTTTGGAAACTTTGAAGTCAATATTACAGTTCCAGCAGATCATATTTTGGAAGCAACAGGAACACTTTTAAACAGAAGCGAAGTTTTTACTCCAGAACAATTAAAAAGATATACCGAAGCCGAAAAATCTTTTGATAAACCAGTAATTGTAGTAACACAAGCCGAAGCCGAAGCAAGAGAAAAAGGATTTGCTATCGCCAAAAAAACATGGAAATTCAAAGCAGAAAATGTCCGCGATTTTGGAATTTCTACTTCAAGAAAATTCATTTATGATGCTATGGCAGTCAAAACAGGAAATACCACCGCCATGGCAATTTCATTATATCCCAAAGAAGGAAATCCATTGTGGGAACAATATTCTACGAGAATTATAGCGCATACTTTGAAAAGTTATTCGAGTTATACTTTTGACTATCCTTATCCAAAAGCCATTTCAATCAACGCCAGAGATCAAGGAATGGAATACCCAATGATTTGCTGGAATTATGGTCGCCCTGATGAAAACGGAAAATATACAGACCAGACTAAATATGGAATGTTAGGTGTTATATGTCATGAAATTGGGCATAATTATTTTCCTATGATTATCAATTCTGATGAACGTCAATGGACATGGATGGATGAAGGTTTAAATTCTTTTATGGAATTTTTAGCCGAAAAAACCTTTGATGCAAATTTTCCTGTTCGTCGTGGACCTGCTAAAAATATAGTTCCTTATATGAGCGGTGATCAAAAAGGGTTAGAACCTATTATGACCAATTCAGAAAGTATTCGTCAGTTTGGAAATAATGCCTATGGGAAACCAGCCACAGCACTGAATATTCTTCGTGAAACAATTATGGGGCACGAATTGTTTGATTATGCATTTAAAACCTATGCTAATCGATGGAAATTTAAGCATCCCACTCCAGAAGATTTTTTCAGAACCATGGAAGATGCCTCGGCAGTTGATTTAGATTGGTTTTGGAGAGGTTGGTTTTATACCACAGATTACAATGACATTGGTATCAAAGAAGTAAAAAAATATTTTGTAAGCAATGAACCTTCAACTGATGCAAAAAATTCACCGAAACCAAGACGTCGTAGAGATACCAATATCGGACCAATGGTATATATGATTGCTGAAGGTACCGTAGATTTTAAACCAGAATTGAATAAGCCATTTAAATCTTCAGATTATCAGGCTTTAGATGAATATATAAACCAACATTTCACTGCAGAAGAAAAATTAACATTAAACGAGCCAAAATATTTTTATCAAGTTACTTTTGATAAACCTGGTGGATTGGTAATGCCAATAATTATAGCAATCACCTTTGAAGATGGAACTACTGAAAACCATTATTTTCCAGCTCAAATTTGGAGAATAAATGATCAAGAAGTGAGTAGAACATTTGCTACCAAAAAAGCCATAAAAAAAATTGTACTTGACCCCAAAGAAGAAACAGCCGATATCGATACGGCTAATAACTCTTGGCCAAAAACAGTTGAGAAATCAAAATTTGATTAATATAACTTTGTAAATTTGTACTTTTAATATAGTAACTTAAGAATATGTTTGGAATAGGCGGTGGCGAAATACTATTTATAATTTTCATAGCGTTGATGCTATTTGGTTCTGATAAAGTTCCAGAAATAGCAAGAACATTAGGGAAGATAATGGCGCAGTTGAAAAACGCTACTAATGAAATAAAAGCTGAAATTCAAAAAGGAGCTGAAACTAATGGAATAGATACTTCTATGAAAGATTTAACGGCTACTTTTACTGCCGAAGTAGAAAAGGTAAAAGAAGGATTAGATTCAAATTTAACCAATCCTGTTCAAAATGCAACTCAAGATATCGAGGATTTAACGGGCCCCATAAAAAGACAATTATAATGCTGGAAAAAATCATTGATCTAGATAAAGAACTTCTTGTTTTTTTAAGCGGCTTAGGTTCATCTTCATTCGACGGTCTTTGGTTGATGATTACAAAACCAGTCTATTGGACACCATTTTTTCTTTTGATTTTTTATCTTGTTCAAAATAAACTAGGCTGGAAAAAATTTGGTTACTATTTACTATTTACGGCATTATTAGTGCTGCTTTGCGACCAAACTGCCAATCTATTTAAATGGTATTTCGAACGTCCGCGACCTTGTAATGATGAAGAAATAAAAACTATAATCAGAATTGTGAAATCAAGTCCTTCTTATAGTTTCTTTTCAGGTCATGCTACAAACTCTATGGCAACTTCGGTTTTTGTTTTTATGATTTTGAAGAAGTTTTATAAACACGCTTATTTACTGTTGCTGTTTCCTTTACTATTTGCTTACAGCCGAATTTATCTTGGGTTGCATTTCCCATCAGATATTATTACGGGTTATGCTTTTGGAGCTACTTATGGGTTTATTTGCTACAAAATTTATTTGAAATTCGTAATTCGTAATTCGTAATTTTTATTTCACTCTCGAAACCGTCAATCCATCACGAATGGGGAACAAAACAGTTTCTACTCTAGTATCATTTTTCAGTAATTGATTGTATTCCAATAAAATTTGGGTGGTAATATCACTCGTTTTCACTTCCTCCAAAACTTTGCCACTCCATAAAACATTATCCGAAAGAATAATGCCTCCTTTGTTCATCATCGGAACAATCAAATGGAAATAATTGATATAATTTTCTTTATCGGCATCAATAAAAACTAAATCATATTTTTTGTTCAAAGTTGGAATGATTTCTAAAGCATCACCTAAATGTTGCGTTATTTGATTTGCCCATATGGTTTTATCGAAATACTTTCTCTGAAAATCGACTAATTCTTCTTCAATGTCTAATGTGTCTATAGTACCATTTTCTGCTAAACCTTCTGCTAAACATAGTGTGGCATAACCAGTATAAGTGCCAACTTCAAGAATAGATGTTGGGTGAATAATTTTAGAAAGCATACTCAAAACTCTACCTTGAAAATGACCGCTTAACATTCTAGGTTGTAGAATTTTTTGGTGCGTTTCTTTATTTAATTGTGCTAATAATTCAGGTTCATTTTCTGAATGATTGGTAACATAAGAATCTAATTCGTCAGAAAGGAAATGCATGGTTTTATTTTTTACAAAAATACAAATTAACAACTAACCAAAATACCCTAAATTTGCGCCATGGAAATCGAGAAAAAAGACATCCGAAGTCTGTCCAAAGAACAATTACGCGATTTTTTTGTGACTAATGGGGACAAAGCTTTTCGTGGCAATCAAGTCTATGAATGGCTTTGGAGTAAAGCGTCACATAGTTTTGAAGACATGACAAACGTTTCCAAAGAAACTAGAACAATGCTCGAAAACAATTTTGTTATTAATCATATCAAAGTTGATACCATGCAACGCAGTGAAGACGGAACGGTGAAAAATGCAGTTCGTTTACACGATGGTTTGATTGTTGAAAGTGTATTAATTCCAACAGAAACCAGAACTACAGCTTGTGTTTCAAGCCAAGTAGGTTGTAGTTTGGATTGTAATTTTTGTGCGACAGCTCGATTGAAAAGAATGCGAAATCTCGAGCCCGGAGAAATCTATGACCAAGTGGTTGCCATAGACAGAGAAAGTCGTTTGTATTACAATCGTCCATTGTCTAATATTGTATTTATGGGTATGGGTGAACCATTGATGAATTATAACAATGTAATGAAAGCCATTGCTATGATTACTTCAGATGAAGGATTAGGCATGTCGCCAAAAAGAATTACTGTTTCTACTTCGGGAGTTTCAAAGATGATTAAAAAGATGGCAGATGATGCCGTGAAATTCAAATTAGCTGTTTCTTTACATTCTGCTATTGAAGAAACCAGAAATCACATTATGCCTTTTACCAAAAACTTTCAATTACCCGAATTGAAAGAAGCATTACTGTATTGGTATCAAAAGACCAAAAGTAAAGTTACCTATGAATATGTGGTTTGGAAAGGCATTAACGATGATAAAGCTTCCATTGATGCTTTAGTAAAATTCTGTAAATATGTTCCCTGTAAAGTTAATTTGATAGAATATAATCCCATTGATGACGGAGAGTTCCAACAAGCTTCTGATGCTGCTATCGATAATTACATCAAAGCATTGGAAAAAAATGATATCGTTGCCAAAGTCCGAAGAAGTCGCGGAAAAGATATTGACGCCGCTTGTGGTCAATTAGCTAATAAATCATAAAAAAAGTCCCGAATTCAATTTGAAGTCGGGACTTTGTTCCTTTTGTAATTAATAATTTTTAATTTCCGAAAGTAAATGGATTTGCTGCGCCCCCATTAATTGCAATGGTAGCATTATTATCACACGTATCATTTCCATAATTTATAATAGCAGTATTGTTTGTACCAGTTATTGTTAAAACTCCACTAACAACTTTGTATTGACAAGCCATATCTATTTTAAGTGGAGATGTTTCTAAAACAATATGAGAATGTTGTGCACCATTAGGTCTAGTATTAGTAATAGATTGGTATATTTTATATACATTATTACTTAATATTCCATCTCCAAAATTCTCAACACATTCTCTTGTTCTTGTTCCCACTCTAGTATAAACATCTCCGTTAGGAAAAGTAGCGGTCATGTCTATGTCTATTATATGAATAGGATGGTTATCTGGTGAGAGTTGGCTACTAGCAAATTTTCGTGTAATCGATCTATTACCTTCAATCAAAATAGCATTATGAGTAAAATTTATAAACTCATAATTGATAGTATAACCAGTAGTGGCTAAAACATTTGCAGTAGGTAATGGTAAAGCTCCTGAAACAATAATCTGCCCATTTAAAATATTTCCGTTAAAGGTACAATTAGTAAAAGTGACAGTTCTCTCCCAAGAATTTGGGGTTGTAGTAGCGACACTAACTGATGCACACATTGGCAATAATGTCAAAAATGTAGTCGCATTTTTTCCTGCACTTGATGGATTTTGCTGAAAATAAACATCTTCAATAACATCAGAAATATCATTTGAAGCCTTATCCATTTTGTTAGCAGCTACTGCATCAGCACTAGTTAGACTTGTGTCAGACGAGTTGTTGTCTTTTGAACAACTTCCTAATGTAAAAATAGCAACGAATGCTATAATGCCAAATAATTTTTTTAATTTCATAGGTACTATTTTTTTATGTTAAGATAAATAAGAATATAGTTTTTATAAAAGGTTTAATCAAAGATAATTTTTTTTTTCAAACGATTGCAATAGTGTACCTTTGAGAAGATGAATATTACTTCACAAATAAAACAACCTATCCAGAACGAAATGGAACTTTTTGAAAAGAAGTTCTACGAATCGATGACTTCCAAAATTGCCTTACTTAACAGAATAACCTATTATATTGTAAACCGAAAAGGAAAACAAATGCGTCCAATGTTTGTTTTTTTGGTCGCCAAAATGCTTTCCGAAAAGGAAGAAGTTAATGAAAGAACCTATCGAGGCGCCAGTGTAATCGAATTGATTCATACGGCAACTTTGGTTCATGACGATGTGGTTGATGACAGCAACAGACGACGCGGATTTTTCTCTATTAATGCTTTATGGAAAAACAAAATTGCGGTTCTCGTTGGTGATTATTTCCTGTCAAAGGGATTATTGCTTTCCATTGATAATGACGATTTTGATTTGCTGCGAATAATTTCAGTTGCCGTTCGTGAAATGAGTGAAGGTGAATTACTTCAAATAGAAAAAGCTCGCCGATTGGATATTGTTGAAGAAGTGTATTATGAAATCATCCGAAAAAAAACAGCCACTCTAATTGCCTCCTGTTGTGCTCTTGGTGCAAAATCTGTTTCCGAGGATGAGATACAAGTAGAAGCTATGCGAAAATTTGGTGAACTCATCGGAATGGCATTTCAAATAAAAGATGATTTGTTTGATTATACCGATGATGCGATTGGAAAACCAACCGGAATAGACATCAAGGAACAAAAAATGACATTACCTTTAATCTATGCTTTGAATAATTGTACATCTAAAGAAAAAAGCTGGTGTATTAACTCCATCAAAAATCATAATAAGGATAAAAAGCGCGTTAAAGAAGTTATCCAATTCGTAAAAAATAAGAACGGTTTGGCTTACGCCGAAGAAAAAATGGTTGAATTCCAACAAGAAGCGCTTCAAATCTTAAACAATTTCCCTCCATCTGACTATCGTGATGCGCTTTCTCTGATGGTGAATTATGTTATTGAAAGAAAGAAGTAGTTGTTAGTTTTTAGTCTCAGTTTTCTGTTGTCAGTTTCAAGTTTTACGCACAATTTGTCATTTCGTAGGAATCTCTTTTATGTCTCAGTTTTTAGTTTACAAGTTTTACACAAACTTTGTCATTCCGTAGGAATCTCTTTTATGTCTCAGTTTTTAGATTACAAGTTTTGCACACAGTTTGTCCATTCCAACGAGGGATAAATTCCAACATAAAAAAAATAATTCCACATTTTTAATTACTTCATGCAACCATTTCACAACTATACTCGTCTATGCTAATAGAAATCTAATTCATTTCAAAAATCAAATACAAAAATCAATGACAATTTTTTTTGAAATTGCAATTGAATTTTGACATTTAATATGAAAGTAATCAATTTACATAAAGACGAAAAAGAAATAATCGAATTGGCTGTCGAAAATAATCGCCATGCACAGCATCAGATTTATTCCAAATTCGCTCCAAAAATGTTAAGCGTTTGCCGTCAATATATAAAAGACGTGCATCAAGCGGAAGACATTATGATTACAGCTTTTATGAAAGTGTTTACCGGTTTAAAAAATTTCGAACACAAAGGAAGTTTTGAAGGTTGGATACGAAGAATTATGGTCAACGAATGTATTTCATTTATCAGAGTTCAGAAAAAAGTACAATTCATAGAAGATGAAAATTTCTTTGAAGAAAGACACAATAATATAGAAAGTCAGTTTTCTGTCGAAGATATTCAGTTTTTAATTGACAGTTTGCCCGATGGATATAAAATGATTTTCAATCTCTATGCTATCGAAGGATTTAAACATCATGAAATAGCAACAATGTTAAACATTAGCGAAGGAACATCAAAATCACAATTGTCTCATGCACGAAAAATGCTTCAAGACAATATCAAGACATTAAAAAATTATGACAATGGAACCGAGTAAAATAGAAAAACAGTTCAGAGAAAATTTGAATGCAAGAGAAATTCAACCTTCAGCTCAAGCTTGGGATAGATTAGATGCAATGCTTTCTGTGGCCGAAGAAAAAAAAACAAAACGTCCTTTTGGCTTTTTGTTTATAGCTGCCAGCATTTTGGTTTTCGTAACACTTGGTTTATTTTTGCTCAATCAAAACAATACCAAAATTGAAACTCCAAATGCAGTTGTAGAAACAGAAATAAAAAAAGATGCAACTCAAAATGAAACAGAAAAAAATCAACCACCAATAGTTAAAGCTGTAGAACAAACTAATTCAGTTGTATCTGCAGAAAAAAGTTCAATAAACACTAAAAATCAAGGAGTTTCAATCAACAATCAAGAAAAAATAAATCAAAAAACAACAAGCAATCAAAATCAAATAATAAGAGACAAACCTATTGAATTTCAGAATTCATCTGATGTTGCGCTAAAAGAATTGCCAAGAATTCAACTAGCAACACCAGTTGTTATTGTAAGTAAAAAAGAGGCAAAATCGGATGAAGCATTATTGGCAGATTTAGACAAAACTTCAAAACAATTGACAAACAAAAAATCAAGTTTAACAATAGATGCTAAAAGTTTACTTTCTCAAGTAGATGGCGAAGTGGAACAAACTTTCAGAGAAAAAGTTATTAAAAAAATTACTAAAAATTACCAAGAAGTAAAAGTGGCTTTAGCCAACAGGAATAATCAAGAATAATCATTAATCAAATTTAAAATCAACAGTCATGAGAAATTTTACTATTTACCTAGCCGTGTTTTTTTGCTTAGTTGCAAGCAAAATGGTTGCACAAGAAACATTTGAAGAAAAAGCAAGAGTTATTGCCGAAAAAATTGAAAAGATTACAAAAGAAGAAAAAGTAGCATTAAAATCAGAAATAGAAACTGTAAACAAAGAATTAGAAACAGGAACTATTACTAAAGAGCAAGCTGATGACAAAAAAATGAAATTAGCAGAAACTCGTTCAAAAAATATAGAGACAAGAGTTGGTCAAGCTCAAGAGGAATTAAAAGATTTGGTAAAACAAAAAGTAGATGGGAAATTATCTGAAAATAACAAAAAAAAGAGATACAGTATATCTATTGACTTCAAAAAAGAAGATGATAAAGACAGTATTTATTTTGACGGAAAAAAACATAAAATTACTTATGAAACAATAGATAGCACTTATTTTGATGTTAAAGGAATAAAGAGAAATTATATTTGTAAGAAAAAAATTAGAAATGAAAGAAGAACCACATCACAATTCGTATTTGCAGCGGGTGTAAATAACTTGGTGACCAATGGAAGTGCTGCCAATTCAGATTACAGATATTGGGGTTCACATTTCTACGAATGGGGTTTTACTGCAAACACTAGACTTTTCAAAAATGATAATTTATTGCATTTAAAATATGGAATGTCTGTGATGTACAATAATCTTCGCCCAACGGATAATCGTTTGTTTGTGGTGAATGGAAACCAAACCAATCTTGAAACAAGTGCCGTTAATTTGAAAGATTCTCGTTTTAGAAACGTGTATTTAACAGTGCCAGCACATTTAGAATTTGACTTTACCAAAGCGAAAGATAAAGACGGTAAAAGATCATTTAGAACTCATCAAAGTTTCCGATTAGGAATTGGTGGTTATGCAGGTATAAGAATAAAATCAAAACAAAAATTATGTTATGAAATTGATGGTAACGAATTCACCACCAAAGAAAAAGGAGATTTCAATGTTAACGATTTTATTTATGGTGTAAGTACTTATATCGGTTATAAAGCAACAAGTCTTTATTTGAAATATGATTTAAATCCATTGTTTCAGGATAACGCAGTGAAACAAAATAATATATCATTAGGAATTCGCTTCGACTTCAATTAAATTTGTTAGGTTAGTTTATACTTTGAAAAAGTGTTTCAGTTTTTGGAACACTTTTTTTATTGTAACTTTAAACCCTTAAAATAAATTTTTTAAACATAAGATTTGATTACTCGCGAAACCATAGATAAAGTTTTTGAAACCGCTCGTGTTGAAGAAGTCATAGGTGACTTTGTCCAATTAAAACGTGCTGGTAGTAACTACAAAGGATTAAGTCCGTTTTCGGATGAACGTTCACCATCGTTCATGGTTTCTCCTGTGAAGCAAATTTGGAAAGATTTCAGCTCTGGAAAAGGCGGAAGTGTGGTGACTTTCTTGATGGAGCACGAACATTTTACCTATCCGGAAGCCATTCGTTTTTTAGCCAATAAATACAATATTGAAATAGAAGAAACCGAAACTTCTCAAGAAGATAAAATTGAGGCCAATGAAAAAGAAAGCATGTATTTGGTTTCTGAATTTGCCAAAACCTATTTTCAAGAAACGCTTTTAAATTCAGAAGAAGGAAAAGCTATTGGGTTGTCTTATTTTAAGGAAAGAGGTTTTACCAACGAAACCATTGCCAAATTTGGTTTGGGATATTCACCTGAAACTTGGGATGCTTTTAGTAAAGAAGCGTTGTCAAAAGGGTATCAATTAGAATTTCTTGAAAAAGTTGGCTTAACCATTACTAGAGAAGACGGAAAACATTTCGATCGTTTTAAAGGAAGAGTCATGTTTCCGATTCAAAGTTTATCCGGAAGAAACTTAGGTTTTGGTGGAAGAATTTTGACCAACGATAAAAAAGCAGCTAAATATCTTAATTCTCCAGAAAGTGAAATTTACTATAAGAGTAAAGTTTTGTATGGAATTTTTCATGCTAAACAAGCGATTGCCAAACAAAACAATTGCTATTTAGTAGAAGGTTATACCGATGTAATCCAAATGCATCAAGCGGGAATTGAAAACGTAGTGGCTTCTTCTGGAACTGCTTTAACTCCAGACCAAATACGATTAATCAACCGATTAACCAAAAATATCACTGTTCTTTTTGATGGAGATGCGGCAGGTTTGAGAGCCTCTATTCGTGGTATCGATTTGATTTTGGAAGAAGGCATGAATGTAAAAGTTTGTACGTTTCCTGATGGTGATGATCCAGATAGTTTTGCACGAAAAAATTCATACGATGATTTAGTTGCTTATTTAGAAAATAACGCCAAAGATTTCATTCAGTTCAAAGCATCGCTTTTGATGAATGAAGCACAAAATGATCCTATCAAAAAAGCCGATTTAATTCGGGATATGGTGGTTAGTATTTCCAAAATTCCAGATAGAATTAAAAGAGAAGTATACATTCAAGAGTGCGCTCGAATTATGGATATTTCAGAGCAAGTGTTACAAAATACTTTGGCACAACTCATTCAGAAAGATATTTCGGAAGCTGGAAAGAAGCTTAAAACAGAGCAAAAAGCTTTTGAAGTAGTCAAAAATGAAGTGCAACAAATTACTCAAGACAAAATTAATATTGTTTACGAGTTAGAACGCAAAATCATTGAAATGCTTTTGCTTTATGGCAATTTAGAAACAGATTTTGAAGATTTTATTTTGAAAGCAAATGAGGATGGTGAGATGGTTGAAGAAAAAGAGACAACTACAGTTAAAGTTTTTCAACGAATTTATTTGAGTTTACAAGAAGATGAAGTTGAATTAGCCAATCCTGTTTTTAAAGAAATTTATAATGATTTAATAACTTATTATAATCAAAATGATGACTTTGTTATAGAACAGTATTTAATGAAATTATCATCTGAACATTCACAAATAGTTACTGATATTTTAATGCTCGAAGAAAAAGAGTTGTTGCATAATTGGGAAACTAAGCATATTTATGTAAAAACCAAAATGCAAAATGTTAGTCAATATGTTTCAGAAACTATTATTTCATTAAGAGAATATCTCATTAATAAATTGATTTTAGATTTAATGAATAATTTTAGTAATGAAGAAGGAGAAAATGAACTTGAAGAACTAAAAGCGACTATTAATGATTATAATAAATTAAAAGTCAGTTTAACCAATAAAATAGGAAGAATTCGGTCAACTTATTTATAAAAAAAAACCCGTCTTGTTTTTAGGCTAGACGGGGTTTTATTTTTAAACGATTTCTAATGTTTTAGCCTTGTTAACAAGGTCAACCAAATTGGTTACATTTAGTTTCGTCAAAAGACGCAGTTTGTAAGTACTGATAGTTTTCTCGTTAAGACCCAAAATTTTAGCAATTTCGTTGTTTTTCTTGCCATCACTAAGAAAACGCAATACTTCAATCTCTCTGTTAGAAAGTTTTCTATATAAACGTTCTGATTTGTTTTGTTTAGCTATCAATGCTAAGTTTCTCTTGATATCTTCATTTAGGATAATTTGTCCTTGGCTTACCTTGACAATTGTTGTTCCTAAATTCTCAAGTTTTGATGTCTTGTGAACGTAGCCTGCACATCCTGCCTTGATTGCATTTGGAGCATAAATGTTTTCTGACAAGCTACTAAATACGATAACTTTAGTTTTTGGAAAATTTTTGATGATTGACTTGATTTCATAAATACTCTTTAATCCTTCAAGTTCTAAATCGATAATTAAGACGTCAATTTCTTTGTTTCTTAAGGCATCTGAAACCATAAAAAAATTCCCTACATTTGAAGATATGATTATTTCAGGGTGATCCTTGAAATAAGCTTTCATTCCAAAGTGGACTACTGGAAAGTTATCAGCGATACATACATTAATCATAATTGTGGTGTTTGATTAAAAATTAATAGAATTTACTGTAAAATTAAATAATTATTATTTAATTGTTATTAAACAATTATTAAATTTTTATGTTTTTTTGGGATTAAACATATAGGAATTGAATTCATTTTGTGTTTGTTTATAGTGTTTAACTTCTTATAAATTTCAAAAACTTCTCTTTCTCTATCTGTAAAATCCTCTATTGTTTTATTTTTTTCTGCTTGAATCATTGCCCATTCTAATTCGTCATAAGTTGCGCCTAGTTGTTCTTCATCGGTTCTTGAATCACCAAATAAACCATCTGTCGGTGCAGCATTTTGTATCGATTCAGGAATTTCTAAATATCCTCCTAAAGCATAAACATCACTTTTCATTAAATCAGCAATTGGACTTAAATCTACACCACCATCACCGTATTTAGTGTAAAAACCAACCCCAAAATCCTCTACTTTATTTCCCGTGCCAGCAACTAATAAACCATTAATCCCTGCATAATAATACAAAGTTGTCATTCGTAATCTTGCTCTAGTATTGGCTAATGATAAATGTACTTTATCGTTTTCATCATGATTTGGCACTATATTTTTGAATGTTTCAAAAACTGAAGTTAAATCAGATTCTGCACTTTTCACATTTGGAAATCTTCTTTTTAATTGTTCAATATGTTCTCTTCCTCTGCTTACTTGTTTACTGTCTTGATGTATTGGCATTTCAACACATATAGTAGTTAAACCTGTTTGAGCGCAAAGCGTAGAAGTAACTGCAGAATCAATACCTCCTGAAATTCCAACTACAAAACCTTTTACTTTTGCATTAGTCGCATAATCCTTCAGCCAGTTAACAATATACGTGTTAACTTTCTCTACCTCAATTTTGCTTTTTTTTGACATTTCTTATGATTTTTATTAAAAACTGCAATGTATATTTGCAAATGTAAAAAATCGTATGTTTTTTAACTTCATTAATTACCTAAAAATTTCTAAAAAATGTTAAAATATTTTTTGATTTACCTTCTACTATTTTCATTGATTTCTTGCGATAAAAAATCAAAAATTGAAAAGGATGTTGAACAAATTCCTATTGAATTAAGTGTTGATCGTTTTGATAAAGCTTTTTTCGAAACAAAACCAGAAGACTTAGCGAGTTTGAAAGCCAAATATCCTTTTTTCTTTTCGAATAAATATGATGATAAAGTTTGGATAGATAAATTACAAAACAAAGATTGGAGAGCGCTTTATAATGAAGTACAAAAAAAATACCCAAATTTCGATAAGCAAACTACTGAAATTGAAAATTTATTCAAACATATAAAATATTATTTTCCCGAAACTATCACTCCAAAAGTATTTACTGTTATCGCTGAAATGGATTATAATAGTAAGGCTATTTATGCTAATGACAAACTTATTATTGCTCTTGAATTGTACCTTGGAACTAATCATAAATTTTATCAATTTCCAGAATATTTAAAACAGAATTTCGAGGAAAGACAAATGATGCCAGATATTGTATCAAGTTTCGCATTGACAAAAGTTCCACCACCAAGTGATAAAACATTATTGTCAAGTATGATTTATTATGGTAAACAATTGTATTTAAAAGATTTGTTGCTTCCAAATTACTCTGATGCTGAGAGAATTGGATACAAGCCAGAACAAATTACTTGGTGTCAAGAAAACGAAAGCTATATGTGGCGTTTTTTTATTGATGATAATCTGCTTTTTGACACTGATTCAAGATTACCAAATCGCTTCATAAATCTTGCGCCATTTTCAAAATTTTATCTTGAAATTGATAATGAATCACCAGGAAGAATAGGACAATGGGTTGGATGGCAAATCGTTCGTTCATTTATGGAACATAACGAAAGTAGCCTACAGAACATGTTAAAAATGGATGCCAAGCAAATATTTGAAAAATCAAAATATAAACCAAAGAAGAATGAGTAATACCATTAAATCCGAAATAAAATTTCTTATAGAATTAGATGAAAATAGAGTTCCAGAAAAACTAAATTGGACAGCACAAGAGGGTGGAGTAGATCATGAAGAGGCAAAAGCTATAATGCTTTCCATTTGGGATAGTAATGTAAAAGAAACTCTTCGTATTGATTTATGGACAAAAGACATGCCTGTAGATGAAATGAAACTATTTTTCCATCAAACTTTAGTTGCCATGGCAGATACATTTCAACGAGCTACCGCAGATGAAAAAATGGCGGATACTATGAAGGATTTTTGTGATTATTTTGCAGAGAAATTACAATTAAAAAAATAAAAATAATCATTTTTATTTTTTTATCAGACATTAATAATCTTAATTATAGGAATCTTTGGTATCGCGGTCTTTATCTTTATCTGCATTTGACCGCTGGTAGAATTTATTAAAATCTTTCCACTTATTTGGCAGCTTGATGCTATAGGTGATTCCTATTACATAATCTGTATTGGGCCTTTTATAGGTTATAACATCGGGCTCAATCAAATAAAACAATGACAGGTTATTAAACTTATTGTATCTAAAGTTGAGTTGGCTCACGTAACGAATTCTACTAATATGACCTGGATGCAGTCGATCAAATGCCAAATACGGTTCGGCTGATAGAGTCGCGTTATAATTCTTATTTAAACTATAAGACAAACGAATACGGTTTCTCCATTCAGTTAATGGTTTGTCGGCGATAGGATCTCCTGTGAAATAGTTTTGCGTATGCTGAACGGCTGTTCTTAAAAAAAGTGATGTTTTTTTAAAAAGTTTACATTTATAGGTCGTTCCCACAAAAAAAGTGTGTTCATCTTTTTTATAACTAGTGCTGAATTGGTAGACGACCTCTGTATTAAATTTTTTAAAGTATTCAATGCCATAACCAAGATAAAAGTTGCTGCGATTAAATGTAAATCCGTAATTATCATACCTAGCCTGATATTGGAAGCTTACATACTGGTGTTTGAATGTTTTCTTTTCTAATTGAATCCAACTCCAAGTTGAAAAATCTTTCTTAGGGGAGAGTTGTCCATAAGTTGATATTGAAAAGATTATTAAAAATAAACACTTAATTTGATTTATGGTTTTATTTACATCCATCCTTAATCGTTGTCAGAAATCGTAGGTAATGCACTTTGGCTTTCTTTTGAATAGTAGAATGCTTTCAATAAAACAATATCTTTTAGGTAATTAATAGAGACTATTTCAACTTTATGAATCTCTAAGCCGGTTCTTTCTTTTAGGTCTGCAATTAATTCTTCTCTTACATTGGGTTTTATTAATTCCACATTATCATAAATTATTTCTTTTACATTTTCGTTGTTGATGAAATCGAGTCTGTCTAATAGAAAAGTCAATGTTAAAATAACTAAATTACAAATGATTACTACCATAAAGTTATCATTGGAATTGGCTAACGAATTTAGCATACCTAATGCCACACACACAAAGAAATACCCCATGTCTTTGATAGAAACCACTATGGTTCGGTATTTAATTATGGAAAAGATGGCAAACAAACCAAAAGCAAATCCCATATTAATTTTGGCAGAACCTAACAAGAAGCAGATCATAAAATTGATGACATTGAAAAGGACAAAAGTGAATATAAAGTCTTTATTTCTATGTTTAGGGTAGTAAATGAGTCCAACTAAAATCAATACAGCTATTAAATTAATTGTTGTTCTTATGCCAAATTCGTTTAGATTAAACAGAGGGTTAGTATGATCATTCATTTTTATAATTTATTTATTTTTTTGATTAATGACAAAAAGTTGTTTTTTCTAATGTGTTCTTTTAAAACAATAACTCCAAAAATGTATTTACTGAAGCTTTGTTCGCGTATGTTATTTTTTTTCAGCGTATTGCTAATTATGGAACGCCCATTCGATTTCGACTGTTTGATTTCGAGTACAAAAAAATTTGTAAAGGTTTTTTGTTGGTTGTTATCTGAAAATTGGATGTTAAAATCAAGTGTTATGCGTTCTGTGTGTTCGTTATTAGTAAAAGTGATTCTGTTAAATTTATTTTGAAGTACTATTTTTAAATCGGCTATATTTTTTCTGTAATGGCTTTGAATTATCTTTTTTCTATTTTCATCAATTTCTGAAATTAAATCTGTTGTTATTTCTCTTATTTTGGCAGTGCGATCGATGTTCTCTTTTCTTTTTATTTCAAAATAACTAGTCTCGCTTTCTTTATATTTTCTTCCTCTTACTTTTAAACGATTTAAATATCCATTATGGTGATCGTAGTAAAATTGTAGGTTTGGAGTATCGAAATAGTTATTTTCATAGGTAAAAATTTTGTTTTTCTCAATTTCTAAAACCTTGTAATGGTTTTGTATTAATGGAATAATTAGGGCTACTTGTTGGGCATCGAGCACGTATTTATTGTCTATGCGGTTCATTAAGGCAACTTGGTCAAGTTCGGATAAGCAGACGGTATTCATAGAATCTATAAGTTCCAACATATTTAGGATTTATTAAAATGCAATAATAAAATCTTCTGTTACTACTTTAGCTTTTTTGGAATTAATTTTAATGGTCTTTAGTACATAAATTTGATCCCAACTGCAATAATCGCAATCCCCGTAAACCCAAATATCATAAGTCCCGGTATACAAATAATCAAATTTGAAAGTGCCGTCATAAGCTGAATCCATACTGTCAAAATAACTAGGATTATTGTGTTGGCTTATGTATACCTTAACTCCTCCAAGATAGCCTTGATTGACAAGTGTTCCACTGTTGTTAAAATTTTGGCCATAAATTTTTCCTTTTATTGTAGCTAAACCGCCATAACCTTCATCATGTGAACAAGAAGACAAGCCAAGGATAATTAGAAAAGCTAAAGAAATAAGTTTTTTAAGCATAATTAAAGAGTTTTATAAAAGTTAAAGATATATTTATATTAGATAAATCAATTATAAAATGTTAAACAAAAATTAAAACGCACCTCGTTATATTTACAAAAAAGTATGCTGCAAATTGAAAACAGTTGCAACGTTAGCAATAGTTATTCTTTCATAATCTTTTCGGTTTTTACACCAAATTCGCTGTAAACTTTAACAAAGTAAATACCGGCTGACAGGTTTGAAATATCTACTGAAGTTTCGTTTGTATTAACTTTTGTAGTCATTAATTGTTTGCTAGAAATATCAATTATCTCAATAGAATCAATATTTATTGATGAACTAATTGTTACAATATTTTTGGTAGGATTTGGATAAATTACAATCCTCGAATTGTCGTTATTAACCTCATTTACATTTAATGAGGCAGAGCTCGCCACCCAACTTGAAGCCAAATTATTATCTAAACTAGTACTCGTTAATTGCAAAAAACTTCCGGTGCCATCCGCTGCTGTTGGCCAAGGAGCCGAATCAAAATATTCAACCTTATCTATCAAATTACCAAAAGCATCGACAAGGACAAGATTTTGAGATTTATTAGATAAATTTCTAGTATATTGTCCGAAAGCGGCGAAACCATTTTTAGCTTGAAAAACGCTAGAATTAGCACATAAATATAAACTTGAATTTCCAGAAATAGTTGAATTGTAGGGAAATTGATACGTTAGTCCAAGTTCTTTAAAATAAACCCCAGAAAGGTTTACCGTTGCCGAACCAGTATTTGTAATTTCAATAAATTCTTGGTCACTGCTTACTGGAAAACTAACAGAAGTTGCCGGATTATAATTGATTTTAGTAATAACCAGTGGCGGAACTGCAACATTTGAACAATCGCTAAAGTTTCCTAAATTATCGGTCATCCATGCAATTCTGTTTGAAATAAACGTTTTAATTGTAGCAATTTCAAGTGGATTATTGGGTATTGTATTCCACCTTTGATTTTCCCTAACCATGGCTTCGCTTATTGAAGAAATTGTATTGTCAATAAATGTATTTAAATAAGCTGCATTCATGGGTTGTCCTGGTTGCGTTAATTCGTGAAAACGTTTTGATAAATAACATTTAAAAATAGCATTGTTAAATAAATCTGTCCAGAACATTGATCCTATATTATCACTATTAGAAAATTGCCATTGATCTACTACACTACGATCAAAAAAATCATATCCTAAAGTCAAATTACAATCCCATATTGGTCCAGCCCTTAACTTCCCATTACGGTCTTTGTGAAAATAAGTACTATACTGATAGGCATCTGAACTAGATATTAATTCACTGCAGAGCATAAAATCAATAAAAGTAGGTATATCAATTATAGCAGGGTAACCCGAAAATAGGCTTGAGTCATTATCTGTTATAGCCGATTGGAACATAGTGAATTTATCGTGAATATAATTGTCTTGTTCTACAGTTGCATTTTCAGGTTGGGGTAATTCATGTCTATATTCAACATTAGCACTATAATAGGGAATATCTATCCAAACTGCAGGATCAGTTCCATTTGTTCTATCAGCTTTTGTTATATAGCCACCCGTTAAATTGTCGCCCATAGTATCTGAAGAAGTTATTTTTACAACATTTACTCGGTTAGTATCGGCCTTTATTTTCTCTTGTAATAGATATAAACCTCTATAGTCTCCATTAATAACCAATTCAAAATAGGCTGTTCTAGAAGCATAATTACCCATCTGTCGTGAAATATTGTATGCCAAATAATCTCTTACCAACGAAGCATCAAAAGCTAATCCATTTAAAATCCAATCGTTCTCAGAAGGCATTCCTAGTAAACTCACATTGTTGTTATTAACATTATCAGCCATCAATGTAGTCAATCCATACGCTTTTTTATCTAGCCACTGTGATGAAGAACCTCTAAACTCAATACTAATACGCCCATTATAATTCAAATAAGCTGCATTATTGATATCAGTCATATAATTTCTACCACCGTCAGGGTGCTTAATGATTTTCATATTTCCTAAAACCCTCGGATCATCGACTATTTCATAGGGTGAAGCTGTAGCCGGATTTACATCTGTTGTGATAACAATAATAGGCAAGCTACTATCGGTAAATGTTTGTGAATTACTATATGCTGATAACAGCAAAAAAAGAATAAATAGATACTTTTCATAACTCAAAAAAATTCTTTTTTTCATTTGTATTAATTTTAGTGAACCCGATGGGTATACTTATGTTTTATTTTGATTTTTTTTCTAGAAATTTAAAACAGTTTCAGCAATAGCAATAATTATTCTTTGACTACCTTTTCCGTTTTTATACCAAATGCGCTGTAAACTTTAACAAAGTAAATACCGGCTGACAGGTTTGAAATATCTACTGAAGTTTCGTTTGTGTTAACTTTTGATGTCATTAATTGTTTTCCAGAAACATCAATTATTTTAATAGAATCAATATTTATTGATGAACTAATTGTTACAATATTTTTGGCAGGATTCGGATAAATCACAATCATCGAATTGTCGTTATTAACCTCATTTACATTTAATGAGGCAGAGCTCGCCACCCAACTTGAAGCCAAATTATTATCTAAACTAGTACTCGTTAATTGCAAATAACTTCCTGTGCCATCAGGGGCTGTTGGCCAAGGAGCCGAATCAAAATACTGGACCTTGTCTATCAAATTACCAAAAGCATCAACAAGGACAAGATTTTGAGATTTATTAGATAAATTTCTAGAATATTGTCCGAAAGCGGCGAAACCATTTTTAGCTTGAAAAACAGCAGCATTAGCACATAAATATAAACTTGAATTTCCAGAAATAGTTGAATTATATGGGAATTGATACGTTAGTCCAAGTTCTTTAAAATAAACCCCAGAAAGGTTTACCGTTGCCGAACCAGTATTTGTAATTTCAATAAATTCTTGGTCACTGCTTACTGGAAAACTAACAGAAGTTGCCGGATTATAATTGATTTTAGTGATAACCAATGGCGGAACTACAACATTAGAACAATTGCTAAAACTTCCTAAATTATCGGTCATCCATGCAATTCTGTTTGAAATAAACGTTTTAATTGTTGCAATTTCAAGTGGATTATTGGGTATTGTATTCCACCTTTGATTTTCCCTAACCATGGCTTCGCTTATTGAAGAAATTGTATTGTCAATAAATGTATTTAAATAAGCTGCATTCATGGGTTGTCCGGGTTGCGTTAATTCATGAAAACGTTTCGATAAATAACATTTAAAAATAGCATTATCAAATAAATCTTTCCAGAACTTAGATCCTTGATTACTATCAGAAAATTGCCATGTATCAACTAGACTTTGATTTGGCACTCCCCAAAAAGGCAAATCATATCCTAAAGATAAATTAAAATCCCAAATAGGTCCAGCTCGCAGTTTCCCATTTCGGTCTTTATGAAAGTAAGTACTTGCAGCATAGGCATCTTTGTTTGCCATTATTTCGTTGCAGAGCATAAAATCAATAAATGTGGGGATATCAATTAGACTGGGATAACCTATAGATAGGCTAGAATCATTTGCTGATATAGCCGATTGAAAAATAACGAACTGATTGTGAATATAATTGTCTTGTTCTACAGTAACATCTTCTGGCTTGGGTAAATGATGTACATAATTAACATCATTACCCTCATGGGGAATGTCTGTCCAGGCTGAAGTTTCAGTAGGGTCATCTATTGTCGTCCTATCTGCTTTTGTTATGTAACCACCTGTTAGATTATCACCCGAATTATCTGTTGAGGCTATTTCTATAACATTTACTCGGTTAGAATCGTCCTTAATTTTCTCTTGTAGTATATATAAACCTTTGTAATCTCCGTTGATGACTAATTCAAAATACGCTGTTCTAGTGGCATAATTACCCATCTGTCGAGAAGTATTATAAGCCAAATAATCTCTCACCAACGAAGCATCAAAAGCTAATCCATTAAAAATCCAATCGTTTTCAGAAGGCATACCCAGTAAACTCACATTGTTGTTACTCACATTATCAGGCAATAATGTAGTCAATCCATACCCCTTTTTATCAACAAAAAACTGTGATGCTGTACCTCTCAATTCAATACTTAACCGACCATTATAATTTAAATAAGCTGCATTATTGATGTCAGTCATATAATTTCTACCACCGTCAGGGTGCCTAATGATTTTCATATTTCCAAGAACTCTCGGATCATCGACTATTTCATAGGGTAAAGCGGTAGCCGGATTCATATCCGTAGTGATGACAATAATAGGCAAGTTGCTATCGGTAAAGGTTTGTGAATTACTATGTACTGATAACAGCAAAAAAAGTATAAATAGGTACTTTTTATAACTCAAAAAAATTCTTTTTTTCATTTGTTTTAATTTTTAGTGAACCTCGGGTGTAGTTTTTTATTAAAATCAATTTATTGATGTATTGAATTTAAAGATACAGCAAATTCTTTTTTTAAACTTTCAAATGTTTTAGCGTATTTTTTCTAATTTTAAACTAGTTGCATAATTGTAAAAATAAAGTTTCAATTCTTTTACTTAAATAATTATATCCAATGGTTTTTTAAAATAATTAAAAATTATATTTCGTACACATAAACTTTGGCCAAATTATAGAATTGCCAACTAATTAAATTTCGTTTAGATTAAAAAATGATTTAATGTAGATTAAAAATTAAGACCAAGATTTGCAATAATTTTTAAAAATGCAAGGCAGATGTTGCTGTTTTCAGCAGTTTAAAATGACTAAGATCAAATTTTCATCAATACATTCAATGAAAATTCTAACGGTTTTTTTAATGTCCAAAAAGTTATTGCAGAAAAATTTGAATTTGAAAAAAAGTCAAGTAAAGAAAGCATTTTATAACTAAAAGAAGAAGTTAAATTACATCAATAAAAATCCAATTGTTTTTCTAGATTAAAACTCATTCGAATTTTTGAACATATCTTCATTCACCCCATCAATAAAATTTAAAACAACATCTCTTCCTGTTGTTTCTGTTGCTGAGGTTACAAAATATTGAGGAATTTCCTCCCAGTTATTGGCTAATAACGCTTTTCGGTAAGCAGCTATATGAGAGTCTATTTTTGTCTTGCTAATCTTATCTGCTTTGGTAAAAATAATGCAAAAAGGAACCTCAATTTCCCCTAAATAAGTAATGAATTCCAAATCAATTTTTTGAGCTTCTAGTCTAATATCTATAAGGACAAAAGCACAAACTAATTGCTCTCTTTTCTCAAAATAATCCGTTATGAATTGTTGAAAAACTTCTTTAGTTTTTTTAGAAACTCTAGCATAACCATAACCTGGTAAATCTACTAAAAACCAATTCAAATTGATTTTAAAATGATTAATTAACTGAGTTTTCCCTGGCTTACCTGATGTTTTTGCCAAATTTTTGTGGTTGGTCAACATGTTTATTAAAGATGACTTTCCAACATTGGAACGACCAATGAAAGCATATTCAGGCAATCGTTCGAGCGGACATTTGCTCACGTCAGAATTGCTAATAATAAATTCAGCAGAATTAATTTTCATTGGTTTTTATTTAAAATAAAAAAGCCCCTAAACCAGGACTTTTTGTCTATAGATGTACTTTTTTTAACCATTTATACAAAAGACGATTAAATTCGTCAGGATGTTCCATCATAGCTGCGTGTCCGCATTCATCAATCCAATATAATTTCGAATTCGGCATAAGTTTATGGAATTCTTCAGCAACTTCTGGGGGTGTTACTTGGTCATTTTTACCCCAAATAATGCAGGTTTTCAAATGCATTTTTGGTAAATCTTTTGCCATGTTGTGACGAATAGCGCTTTTGGCAATGGTCAAAGTTTTGATTACCTTAATTCTATCATTAACAACAGAAAAAACTTCATCCACAATCTCTTTACTTGCCACTTTAGGGTCATAAAAAACAGCTTCAGCTTTTTTCTTGATATATTCATAATCTCCACGTTTTGGATAACTATCTCCCATAGCACTTTCATAAAGTCCAGAACTTCCTGTGATGACTAAACCAGCAACTTTTTCAGGATACATTTTGGAATGGTACAATGCAATATGTCCACCTAGAGAATTTCCTAAAAGAATTACCCGGTCAAAACCTTTAAATGTGATAAAATCTTTAACATATCTTGCAAAAGCTTTCACGTTAGTCTTTAGAATGTTTTGAGTATAAATAGGCAATTCTGGAATCACTATTTTATATCCTCTTGTCGAAAAATAAGCTGCAACTCCATTAAAGTTACTTAGACCACCCATCAAGCCATGTAAGACTACAATTGGTGTTCCTTCTCCCGCTTCATAATAGGAATATTTCCCTTCTTTTTTTAAATTTCCTTCCATGTTCTTAAATGACTTTTACAACGAACAAATATATGATATTAAACATTAAAACTCATTTCAAAAAGGAATATTTACTGCTAAAACAGATTATTTGATTACCAAGTTTTAAAAAAGTTTTCTTCAAAATTATGAAATCATAGCATTTTTATAAAATCAACTTTTGATAATAAAAATGCTACAAACCAATTTTTATATTTTATATCACATTCTTATCTTATTTCTTATGGTTTAATTAACAAACTTCTCGTGCTGATTTCACCCTGTTTTTCTATAAAAAAGCTTTGAAGTGGTAAAACTTATTAACAAAGTGGTATTTTGTGGTAAATTGTGGTAAATATTTTTATATTTTTGCTCTTGATGAAAATTTATAGCCATTGAACTCTATAGTAGGAACATACGAATGCAAAGTTGACGCTAAAGGAAGATTGATGATTCCTTCAGCGTTAAAGAAGCAACTTGCTAACTCTTTGCAAGATGGTTTTGTTTTGAAACGTTCTGTTTTTCAGACTTGTTTGGAATTATACCCTATGACTGAATGGGATTTAATGATGCAAAAAATTAATAAACTCAATCGTTTTGTAAAGAAAAATAATGATTTTATCCGTCGATTTACGGCTGGAGTTAAAGTGGTTGAGGTTGATGATTTAGGACGATTATTAATCCCAAAAGATTTGGTTGCCTTCGGTAAAATTGCAAAAGATATTGTGCTTTCATCTGCTGTAAACATCGTTGAGATTTGGGATAAAGATTTGTATGAAAAAGCAATTGCCGGAGATGATGTTGATTTTGCTGACTTAGCTGAAGATGTAATGGGAAATACCAGCGATGATGGAAATGGAATATCATAATCCAGTATTGTTAAAGCAAACTGTCGATGGATTGAATATCAAGCCCGATGGGATATATGTAGATGTTACATTTGGAGGTGGTGGTCATTCAAGAGAAATTTTGAGCCGATTGGGTTCAAATGGAAAGCTTTTTGGTTTTGACCAAGATGAAGATGCGTTAGCTAATGCTTTCATAGATGATAGATTTACTTTGATACATGAAAATTTCAGATACATAAAACGTTTTTTAAGATTTCACGGTGTGAAAAGTGTTGATGGAATTTTAGCGGATTTGGGTGTTTCATCTCATCAATTTGATGTTCCCGAAAGAGGTTTTTCAACTCGTTTTGACGCTGATTTAGATATGAGAATGAGTAAAAGAAATGAGTTAGATGCACATAAAGTGATTAATCAATATGATGACGCTAATTTGAGAAGAGTTTTTTTGGATTATGGCGAATTGAAAATTGCTCCAGCATTGACAAGAACCATTTTAGAAGCTAGAGAAATGAAATTGATTAACACTACGGATGAGTTGAAAATGATTTTATCAAAATTTTTACCTGATCAGTTTAAAAATAAAATTTTAGCTCAAATATATCAAGCCATCCGAATTGAAGTAAATCAAGAGATGGAAGTTTTGAAAGAATTTTTAGAACAGTCACTTGAAATATTAAAACCACAAGGAAGATTAAGCGTAATTTCTTACCACTCTTTAGAAGACAGACTGGTAAAAAGATTTATGAAAAACGGATTATTTGAAGGGGAACCAGAGCGAGATTTCTTTGGGAATTTTACCGTTCCATTCCAGTTAGTTGGAAAACTGATTGTTCCAGATGAAGCTGAAATTAAAATAAATAATAGAGCAAGAAGTGCAAAATTAAGAATAGCAGAAAAACGATGAAAAAAGGGGTTTATGGCATATTAAAAGCTCGTTTTCTTGTCAATGAAGATGCAACTAAAAACTGGCGTTTTATTGTATTCTTAATTCTATTAGCCATAATAATGATAGCCAATGAGCACAGATATGATGAAAAAATATTCAAAATTGCTGAATTGACTGGTGAAGTCAAAGAATTGCGATCTGAATTTGTAGATAAACGCTCTGAATTAATGAAATTAAAAATGGAATCCACCGTTTCTGAAAAAATGGAAGAAAGAAATATATTTCCTTCAACGGTTCCTCCCCAAAA
This sequence comes from Flavobacterium psychrophilum, assembly GCA_943325515.2. Classification (GTDB taxonomy): domain Bacteria; phylum Bacteroidota; class Bacteroidia; order Flavobacteriales; family Flavobacteriaceae; genus Flavobacterium; species Flavobacterium psychrophilum_R. The sequence continues at coordinate 23,601 of CALPPS020000002.1, read as the reverse complement.
AATTAAAGTTAAAAAACCAGTAGAAAAAAGTTTCTTTCAAAAACTATGGCAATAGAAGATAAAAATATCTCTTACCGAATTTATTTAGTTGCTTTCAGTATCTTTCTGATGGCTGTAGCCATTACTTTCAAACTCTCAAAGATTCAATGGGTTGAAGGTCCGAAGTTGCGTGAATTAGCCAAAAAAGAAACAGTTAAAAGTTTTGTCATTCCTGCAAATAAAGGAAATATTTATTCTTCAGATGGAAGTTTGTTAGCCACTTCAATTCCAAATTATAACATTCGCTTTGATGCAGTTGTTCCAAAAAGTGAGGCATTTGATAAAAATGCAAAACCATTAGCAGATTCTTTATCAAAAATGCTTGGTAAATCAAGCGCATTCTATCAAACCCAATTGAGAATTGCCAGAGAAAATAAGAACAGATATCTATTGGTAGCGAGTGATTTGAGTTATACTCAATTTATGAAAATTAAAAGTTTTCCACTATTTAATCTAGGAGCTAATAAAGGGGGAGTGATTACCGAGCAAGAAACTGTTCGTGAACATCCAATAGGTAAAATTGCCGAGAGAACCATAGGATATGAGCGATTAACACCCGAAGGAAAACCAGATGGTAAAGGGATTGAATGGTCGTTTAGAAAATATTTGAACGGAAAAGATGGTAAAGTTTTAAAACAAAAAATTGCCAAAGGACAATGGAAACCTATTCGTGATGTTAATGAAGTTGATCCACAAGATGGATATGATGTCATTTCTACTATTGATGTTTATATTCAGGATATTGCCCATCATGCTTTGCTTAAACAGTTAAAGGAATACAAAGCTGATCACGGTTGTGTGGTTGTGATGGAAACTAAAACTGGAAGAATTAAAGCTATTTCTAATCTAGGAAAATTAAAGGAAACAGATTCAACCTATTTCGAAACCACAAATTATGCTATTGCAGAATCTCATGAGCCAGGTTCAACCTTTAAATTAGTGGATTTGATTGCATTGTTAGATGATAAAAAAGTTGACACAAGCAAGGTTTATGATAGAAAAGGTGGGCTAATTAAGATATACGGAAAAGATGTAGAAGATTCTCATAGAGGTGGTAAACAAAAAATATCACTAGGACGTGGAATGGAAATTTCTTCAAACACGGTTATGGTCCAAGCGGTTTATGAAAATTACAGAAATAACCCGAAACAATTTATAGATCATATAGATAGAATGGGTTTAAGTAAGCCCCTAGGATTGCCAATACAAGGTGAAGGAATTCCAATAATTCCACATCCTGCAGATAAAAGATGGAGTGCTATTGCATTGCCTTGGATGGCTTTTGGATATGGTGTTGCTGTTACCCCTTTGCAAACATTAACCTTGTATAATGCAATTGCCAATAACGGCGAAATGATAAAACCTCTGTTTGTTTCTGAGATAAAAGAATGGAATAAAGTTATCAAAAAATACGACAAAGAAATTATCAACTCGAAGATTTGTTCAGATGAAACTGTAAAAAAAATCCAAGCGGTTTTGAAAAATGTAGTTCAAAAAGGAACCGGAAAATCATTGTATTCTAAAGATTTTTCTATGGCGGGAAAAACAGGAACAGCTCAAGCCAATTATGCAAAAAATGGTGGCTCTGAGAAGCATTATATTTCCTCGTTTGTGGGTTATTTTCCAGCAGAAAACCCTAAATATTCTTGTATCGTAGTAGTACACAAGCCAGATGCAAAAAACAAAGGGTACTACGGTGCTGATGTTGCTGGTCCAGTATTTAAACGAATTGCTCAAAAGATTTTTACTGATACACCTTCTACAAATGAAATTAAAAACCTAAATAGAAAAATAAATAATCAAGAGAAATCGTTCAATGAATATGCCATCAAAGAGCAACAAGAAGTAAAAGGAATGCCAAATGTTAAGGGAATGAGCGGGATGGATGCAGTAGCCCTTTTAGAAAATTTAAAATTAAAAGTGAAGGTTATTGGAATTGGGAAAGTAAAAAAACAATCTATCCATCCCGGAGAAACTTTAGATAAAAACAAAACAATCCTACTTGAGTTATCGTGATTATTTTAAAAGACATATTATATAAAGTTGCCATCGAAACCGTAAAAGGTTCGACGGAAATCTGCATCAACAAAATTGAATTCGACTCGCGTAAAGTTGTAGATAATGATGTTTTTGTGGCCATTCGCGGCACCATTTCTAACGGTCACGATTTTATTGAAAAAGCAATAAATCACGGCGCAATAGTGATTGTTTGTGATACTTTACCACAAATTATAGTTACAGGAGTTACTTATATTCAAGTAAAAGACACCAATGCTGCTTTAGCACTTTTAGCTTCAAACTTTTATGGCAATCCTACACAAAATTTAAAATTAGTTGGAATAACAGGAACAAATGGCAAAACAACTATTGCCTCTCTTTTATATCAATTATTCAAAAAAGCGGGTTTCAAAGTTGGATTGATATCCACTGTAAAAATCATGGTTGATGAAGTTGAACACAAAGCAACTCACACAACCCCAGATTCGCTGACTATTAATTATTATTTAGCAGCAATGAATTATGCTGGTGTTGAATATTGCTTTATGGAAGTTAGTTCTCATGGTATTCATCAAAAGCGTACAGAAGGATTGCAATTTGCTGGAGGTATTTTCAGTAATTTATCTCACGATCATTTAGATTATCACCCAACTTTTGCAGAATATAGAGATGTAAAAAAATCCTTTTTTGACCATTTACCAAAATCCGCTTTCGCTTTAACCAATTTAGATGACAAGAATGGTTTGGTAATGTTACAAAATACCTACGCCAGAAAATTAACCTATGCTTTAAAATCGTATGCTGATTATAAAGCGCAAATCCTAGAAAATCAATTATCTGGATTGTTATTAAAAATCAATGAAAGTGAGGTTTGGGTTCGACTCATTGGAACTTTCAATGCTTATAATTTATTGGCTATTTATGGTGCAGCGGTAGAATTAGGATTAGATAAATTAGAAGTTTTGCGATTTTTATCTGAACTAGAAAGCGTTTCAGGTCGTTTCCAATTTATAGTTTCCGATGATAAAATAACAGCTATTGTAGATTATGCCCATACGCCTGATGCATTGGAAAATGTTTTGAAGACCATCAATGACATCCGAACAAATAATGAACAATTAATAACAGTTGTAGGTTGTGGAGGTGATAGAGATAAAACCAAAAGACCAATTATGGCTCATATAGCAACAAGCATGAGTAATAAAGTAATTATCACTTCGGATAATCCAAGAAGCGAAGATCCAATCGACATTATTGCTGATATGGAAAAAGGTGTTGAGCTACAAAATCAAAGAAAAACATTATCAATTGTGGATAGAAAACAAGCTATAAAAACTGCCTGTCAACTGGCGGGACCAAACGATATTATTCTTATAGCCGGAAAAGGTCACGAAACCTATCAGGAAATTAATGGTGTTCGTCAAGATTTTGACGATATGAAAATGGTAAAAGAACTTTTAGAACAACTAAATAAATAAACCTATGCTATATTATTTATTTGAATACCTCGATAAAACAATGGATGTTCCTGGAGCAGGAGTTTTTCAATACATAACATTCCGTTCAGCTTTGGCTTTGATTTTATCATTGATGATTTCTACCATTTATGGAAAAAAAATCATTAACTTTTTAAGAAACCAACAAGTAGGTGAAACGGTAAGAGAACTTGGCCTTGAAGGTCAATCTCAAAAAGCTGGAACGCCAACTATGGGAGGTTTGATAATAATCATAGCCACTCTAATTCCTGTTATTCTTTTAACCAAATTAAATAACATCTATATCATCCTTTTGATAGTTACCACACTTTGGATGGGAACTATTGGATTTATTGACGATTATATAAAAATATTCAAAAAAGACAAACAAGGTTTAAAAGGAATTTTCAAAGTAATAGGTCAAGTAGGTTTAGGTTTGATTGTTGGTTCTGTTTTATATTTTCATCCCGGAGTTACTGTTCGTGAAAGATCAACAACTCCAATTACATTTTATAAAACACAAAATGTAATTTCTCAAGCACCTAGAGAAAGTAAATCTACAGTAACTACCATTCCATTCATGAAAAACAATGAATTGGATTATGCCAAAATCATAAAGTGGACAGGCGATGGGTATGAAAATTGGGCTTGGTTAGTATTTATACCAATTGTTATTTTTATTATCACCGCTGTTTCAAATGGGGCAAATTTAACCGACGGAATAGATGGTTTAGCTGCAGGAACTTCTGCAATTTCAGTTTTGGCGCTCGGTATTTTCACATTTATTTCTGGGAACATTATATTATCTAGTTATCTAAACGTAATGTATATCCCAAATTCTGGAGAAATGACAGTTTTTATTGCGGCTTTTGTAGGAGCGTTAATTGGATTTCTTTGGTATAATTCCTATCCAGCATCCGTTTTTATGGGTGACACAGGTAGTTTAACCATCGGCGGAATTATTGCGGTTTTGGCTATTTCTGTTCGAAAAGAAATGTTATTACCCGTATTATGTGCCATCTTTTTTGCCGAAAATTTATCTGTTATTATGCAGGTTTCCTATTTCAAATACACCAAAAAACGTTTTGGCGAAGGAAGACGCATTTTTCTGATGTCGCCTTTGCATCATCATTATCAAAAGAAAGGTTATCACGAGAGTAAAATCGTAACCCGATTTTGGATAGTTGCCATTCTACTAGCGATTGTTTCAATTGTGACATTAAAATTGAGATAATGCAACGATTGGTAATACTTGGTGGAGGCGAAAGTGGGATTGGAACTGCCATTTTAGGAAAAAAAGAAGGATACGATGTTTTCGTCTCTGACTTTGGAAAAATTAAAGAAAATTACAAAGACGTTCTTACAAAATATGAGATTAAATGGGAAGAGGAACAGCATACAGAAGATTTAATTCTAAATGCCGATGTGGTTATGAAAAGTCCGGGAATTCCAGAAAAATCACCAATGGTTAAAAAACTTTTGGAAAAAGGAATACCTGTGATTTCAGAAATCGAATTTGCTTCGCCATTTACAAAAGCAAAAACCATAGGTATTACAGGAAGTAATGGCAAAACCACAACCACCATGTTGACTTATCATTTGCTAAAGAATGGGGGACTGAATGTTGGTTTAGGAGGTAACATTGGCAAAAGTTTTGCTTGGCAAGTAGCGGAAGAAAATTATGAATATTATGTATTAGAATTGAGCAGTTTTCAATTGGATGGCAATATAAAATATAGACCAGATATAGCCATTCTATTGAATATTAGTCCTGACCATTTAGACAGATATGAATACAAATATGAAAATTATATTGCATCAAAATTTAGAATAACAATGAATCAAACCGAAGAAGATTATTTCATCTATGATGCAGATGATGAACCTATCTCAAACTGGTTTAAAAATAACAAAACAAAAGCAAAATTAATTCCTTTTTCATTAAACAAAACTTTTGAAAACGGAGCCTTTATAAAAAACGACACTATGGACATTATTATCAACAACGAGGAATTTGAAATGAAAACTGGTGAGGTTTCATTGGAAGGAAAACACAACATGAAAAACGCTATGGCAGCAACTTCTGTAGCCCTGCTGATGAAAATTAGAAAGGAAACTATTCGTGAGAGTTTATCCAATTTTCAAGGTGTAGAACATCGTTTAGAAAAAGTGTTAAAAATTCAAAATGTGCAGTACATCAATGATAGTAAAGCTACCAACGTGAATGCTACTTTCTTTGCTTTAGATAGTATGACTGTCCCGACTGTTTGGATTGTTGGAGGTGTTGACAAAGGAAATGATTACAGCGAAATTATGTCGTTAGTTCGCGAAAAAGTAAAAGCAATCATCTGCCTTGGTATCGACAATAAAAAAATAATTGATGCTTTTGGAAATGTGGTTGATATGATGGTAGAGGTTGATAATATGAGTGATGCGGTAATTACTGCTAAACATTTAGCCGAGAAAGGTGATACGGTTTTATTATCTCCAGCATGCGCAAGTTTCGATTTATTTCAAAACTACGAAGACAGAGGAAATCAATTTAAAGCGGCGGTAAAGAATTTGTAAAAGCAGTCAGCTTTCAGCTATTAGCTGTTAGCAAAAATGCATAGGATATTAAGAGCTAAAGGTTAACAGCTAAAAAATGAAAGAACTAATTCACAGTCTAAAAGGAGATAAAGTCATCTGGGCATTCGTTGCCTTGTTGGCATTGTTTTCTTTTATGCCAGTGTTTAGCGCAAGTAGTAATTTGGCCTACATGCGTCATGGTTCAGGAAATGCTTTAACTTATCTTTTGAAACACGGAGCACAAATTTTAGTTGGATTTTTTATTTTGTATAAAGTACATAAAGTTCCCTATCATTATTTCAGAACGATATCGAGATTGTTGTTGCCTGTCGTTTGGTTGCTATTAATTTATACATTATTGAAAGGAACAGTTATAGAAGGAGCTAATGCAAGTCGTTGGATACAAATACCTTTTATTGGCATAACATTCCAGACGTCAACATTGGCTTCAATAGTGTTATATGTTTTTGTGGCCAGATATTTATCTAAAAAAAGAGATACACCTATAACTTTTCAAAACTCACTTTGGGAATTATGGCTTCCAGTTTTTATTACTATCATACTAATTCTTCCAGCCAATTTATCTACAGCAGCTTTAATTTTTTCCATGGTAATGATGTTAGCCTTCATTGGCAAATATCCATTAAAATATATCGGAATTATTATTGGTGCTGGTATTATAGGATTGGTGTTTTTCATCCTAGTAGCCAAAGCTTTTCCTGGTGCTTTCCCCAATCGTGTAGATACTTGGATGGCACGTATTGATAATTTCACAAGCGATAAACCAGATGAAGACGATTATCAAATTGAGAAAGCTAAAATAGCCATAGCTTCTGGAGGAGTATATGGACTTGGACCAGGTAAAAGTGTGCAGAAAAATTTTTTACCACAATCTTCTTCTGACTTTATTTATGCCATTATCGTTGAAGAATATGGTTTTTTCGGAGGATTATTAGTCTTAGGAATGTATCTTTTATTGTTGCTCCGATTTGTCGTCGCAGCGCATAAAGCCAATTCACTTTTTGGTAAACTTGTCGTAATAGGTTTAGGTTTCCCAATAATTTTTCAGGCAATGACAAACATGGCTGTAGCTGTAGAATTGTTGCCAGTAACAGGACAAACTTTGCCACTAATTAGTTCTGGTGGAAGTTCTATTTGGATGACTTGTATTGCACTTGGAATTATTTTAAGTGTAACTAAAAAAGACGAGGAAATTGCTGAAGAACAAGTTGAAAAACAAAAACGAGAAGACGCTTTACAAAAGCTAATCGACAAACAATTACAAGAAGACGAAGCCGAAGAACAAGAAGATTTTTCTATTGAAGATGCAGCAAATCCTTTAGAGCCAATTTTGAAAAGAAGTTAAAATGAGAAAATTAAAATTCATAATAAGTGGGGGTGGCACTGGCGGGCATATTTATCCGGCCATTGCTATTGCCAATGAATTAAAATCTCGATTTTCTGAGGCAGAATTTCTTTTTGTAGGCGCAAGCGATAAAATGGAAATGCAAAAAGTACCACAAGCGGGTTACAACATAGAAGGTTTGTGGATTGCTGGTTTACAAAGAAAATTAACGATACAAAATATGATGTTTCCATTTAAACTAATGAGCAGTTTATGGAAATCTAGAAAGATTATAAAAAATTTTAAACCTGATGTAGTAATTGGGACTGGCGGTTTTGCAAGCGGACCATTATTGCAAATGGCCAACAGTTTAAACATTCCTACGGTTATTCAAGAACAAAATTCCTACCCAGGAATTACTAATAAATTATTGAGCAAGAAAGCTAATGTTATTTGTGTGGCGTATGAAAATTTAGAACGCTTTTTCCCAAAAAATAAAATTGTATTCACAGGGAATCCAGTGCGTCAAGATTTATTAACTATTGAAAATAAAAAGCAAGAAGGAATTTCATATTTCAATTTTGATGACGATAAAAAAATACTTTTAATACTCGGCGGAAGCCTTGGTGCCAGAAGAGTCAATCATTTAATTGAAAAAGAATTAGATTTTCTATTAGCAAGTGGTATTCAGGTATTTTGGCAATGTGGCAAATTATATTACGAAGAATATCAACATTTCAATGAAAAAGAAAATGTGCAAGTAGTAGCCTTTATTGACAGAATGGATTTGATTTATGCTGCTGCCGATTTTGTGATTTCACGTGCTGGTGCATCTTCGGTTTCCGAATTATGTTTGGTAGGAAAACCAACTATTTTTATTCCTTCACCCAATGTGGCCGAAGACCATCAAACCAAAAATGCTAAAGCAATTATAGATAAAAATGGCGCTATTCTTTTAAGAGAAAATGAACTAGAAGAAAAATTTGAAACTGTTTTTTCAGATTTAATTACAAATGAAAATTTGCAAAAAGAGTTAAGTCATAATATCAAAAAATTGGCAAAGCCAAATGCTACTAAAGATATAGTTGAAGAAATATCAAAATTGATAAAATAAAGTGAATTTAAACCAAATACATAACGTCTATTTCATCGGAATTGGAGGCATTGGAATGAGTGCTTTGGCTCGTTATTTCCAAAACATTGGCAAAAATGTTTCGGGTTACGACAAAACACCAACCGTTTTAACCGCAGAGTTGATGGCAAATGGAATGAACATTCACTTTGAAGACAATATCAGTTTAATTCCAGCCGATTATTATGTAGAAAATACTTTGGTTATAATAACTCCGGCAGTTCCAGTATCTCATTCAGAATGGAATTACTTTTTAGAAAGAGATTATGTAGTTAAAAAACGAGCTGAAGTTTTGGGAATCATTACCAAAGACACTTTTTGTTTTGCGATTGCTGGAACACACGGAAAAACAACAACATCGAGTATTTTGGGACATATTCTCTACGAAAGTGGAGCAGATATTACTGCTTTCTTAGGAGGAATTGTAGAAAATTATAATTCCAATTTAATTGGGAATGGTAAAACCGTTACCGTAGTTGAAGCCGATGAATTTGATAGATCATTTCTTCATTTGTATCCAGACATTGCTTGTGTAACCTCAATGGATTCAGACCATTTAGATGTTTATGGTGATAAATCAGCTATAGAAGATTCCTTTAGAGAATTTGCAGATAAAGTTGAAAATAAAAATAATTTATTCGTTCCAAAAGGATTGCCTCTAGAGGCATTAACTATTGGAATTGATGAAGAATCAACATACAAAGCTTTCAATATCCGAATAGAAAAAGGGTTTTATGTGTTTGATGTTCAAACACCAACTGAAATCATTAAAGATTTACAATTCGGATTGCCAGGAAGACATAATTTAATGAATGCCCTGATGGCCTTAGCAATGGCTAAGACTTTTGGTACAACAACAGAGTCCATTGCTAAAGCCTTGGTATCATTTAAAGGAATTCAACGTAGATTTTCTTATCAAATTAAGACAGAAAATTTGGTTTTTATAGATGATTATGCACATCATCCAACCGAAATTAACGCAGTGCATCAAGCAGTTCGTGAATTGTATCCAAGCGAAAAAGTGTTGGCAATTTTCCAACCACATTTGTTTAGCAGAACCAAAGATTTTGCCGATGATTTTGCCAAAAGTTTGTCTCAATTTGATGAAATTTTAATGTTGGATATTTATCCTGCAAGAGAATTAACAATAGAAGGAATTACATCAAGTTGGTTACTTTCAAAAATGGAAAATCCAAATAAAAAACTGGTTTCAAAAACCGATTTAATACCTTCTATTTTAGAAAGTAATGCCAAAATAATTATCACTATTGGAGCAGGAGATATTGGTGAATTAGTTCCTAACATTAAAAAGGCTTTGCTATGAAAATTTTCACTTGGACAAATATCAGATTGGTGTTGATTATTTTAGTTGTTGTCTCCCTGTATTCCTTTACTTCACAACGAAATGCAACTAGAAAAATTAAAAATACAGAAGTTATTTTTGTGGGTAAAAAGAACCTTTTTTTGAAGCCAGAAATGGTTAATAAATTGTTAATAGAAAAAAATCAAGACATAAAAAATTTGAGCAAAGTTGATTTAGATTTGAACAAATTGGAAAATTCAATTAGCAGGCACAAATTGATACAAAAAATAGATGTGTTTGTTAGTGTAGATGGAATTTTAAAAGTGGTGGTAGAGCAAAAAACACCTCTGGGAAGAGTATTTGATCAAACTGGTTCTTTTTATCTTGATTATGAGGGAAATAAAATGCCCTTGTCTGAGAATTATACTGCTAGAGTTCCACTATTATCTGGGGAAATTGCTGCAGTAAAAAAAGAAAAATTATCTGAAGTTTTAAAGATGATTGCAGAAGATGATTTTTTAAAAAAAAACATCATTGGGATACAAGTTTTGCCTAACGGTAGCTTAATCATGGTCAATAGAAATTATGATTTTCAAATTGATTTTGGTAAATCTATAAACATTGATAGAAAATTTAAAAACTATAAAGCATTTTTTCAAAAAGCAGTTCTAGATAGCACTTTAAACAAATACAGAAAAATTAATTTGAAGTTTACCAAACAAGTGGTTTGCATTAAATAGAAGATTATGGAAAAAGAGAATATTGCCGTTGGATTAGATATTGGGACAACCAAGATTGTTGCCATGATTGGCAAGAAAAACGAATATGGAAAACTAGAGATTTTGGGTGTAGGAAAATCCAAAAGTCTTGGTGTGGCTCGTGGTGTTGTAAATAATATCACTCAAACTATTCAATCTATTCAGCAAGCAGTTCTAGAAGCCGAAAATAATTCAGGGTATAAAATAAGCGATGTGGTTGTAGGTATCGCAGGACAACACATTCGTAGTATTCAACACACCGATTACGTGATCAGAACTAATCCAGAGGAGGTAATTAGTGGAAGAGATATTCAATTGTTAATTGACCAAGTCAATAAATTAGCAATGCTTCCGGGAGAAGAAATTATCCACGTATTGCCACAAGAATTTAAAATTGATGGGCAGTCTGAAATAAAAGAACCAATAGGCATGTATGGTGGACGATTAGAAGCCAGTTTTCATGTGGTAGTTGGACAAGCCTCTTCTATTAGAAATGTAGGAAGATGTATTCAAAGCTCAGGTATTGAATTATCTGGTTTGACACTGGAACCATTAGCTTCTGCTGATGCCGTTTTAAGTCAAGAAGAAAAAGAAGCCGGTGTTGCTTTGATAGACATTGGTGGTGGGACAACAGATTTAGCCATTTTTAAAGATGGAATCATTCGTCATACAGCAGTTGTGCCTTTTGGCGGAAATGTGATTACAGATGATATTAAAGAAGGGTGCTCTATTATTGAAAAACAAGCCGAATTATTGAAAACAAAATTTGGTTCAGCTTGGCCTGGAGAAAATAAAGACAATGAAATAGTTTCTATTCCAGGGCTAAGAGGAAGAGACCCAAAAGAAATTTCATTAAAGAATTTGTCAAAAATAATTCACGCAAGAGTTGTTGAAATCATTGAGCAAGTTTTTACTGAGATTAAAGCTTATGGACACGAAGATCCCCGCAAAAAGTTAATTGCTGGAATTGTTTTAACTGGCGGAGGATCGCAATTGAAACATATTAAACAATTAGTAGAATATATTACAGGAATGGATACTAGAATTGGGTATCCAAATGAACATTTGGCAGGAAATTCTAGTGAAGAAATTTCAAGTCCATTATTTGCTACTGCTGTAGGATTGGTTATGAATAGTATTGAAAACAATTCTAATAGCGCCTACAAAATTGAACTTAAAGAAGTAGGAGCAGAGGTGCCAAAACATTCAGTTTTTAAACCATTAGTGGAAGAAAAAGTAGAGGAAGAAGTTTTAGACGAAGTAGAATTGCCAGTTAGCAAAATTGAAAATGAAACAACAGAAGGCAAAATAAGGAGATCCTTTTTTGACCGGTATGTAGATAAAATTAAAGACTTTTTAGATAACGCAGAATAGAATAACAGAGTAAAAAATAACAAAACCAAAATAGTATGACAAGCAACTCAGAATTTGGAAATATCTCATTTGATTTACCAAAAAACCAATCAAATGTGATAAAAGTAATTGGAGTAGGTGGCGGCGGAAGTAACGCTATCAATCACATGTTTAAACAAGGAATAAATGGTGTTGATTTTATAGTTTGTAATACAGACTCGCAAGCACTTCAAAATAGTCCTGTGCCAAATAAAATTCAGTTAGGTGTTAACTTAACAGAAGGCCTTGGCGCTGGGGCTAATCCCGATGTTGGACAACAATCAGCATTAGAAAGTGTTGGCGATATAGAAAAAATGTTGGACACTAATACTAAAATGGTATTCATTACCGCAGGAATGGGCGGTGGAACAGGAACTGGAGCTGCGCCAGTGATTGCTCAAATGGCAAAAGAGAAAGGAATTTTAACTGTAGGAATTGTAACCTGTCCTTTTCAGTTTGAGGGAAAAGTTCGTCAAGACCAAGCCAAGTTAGGTGTTGAAAAATTAAGAAAACAAGTTGATTCTTTGATTGTTATCAATAATAATAAATTAAGAGAAGTGTATGGAAATCTTGGTTTCAAAGCTGGATTTTCAAAAGCAGATGAAGTATTAGCTACAGCATCAAGAGGAATTGCGGAAGTAATTACACATCACTATACTCAAAACATTGATTTAAAAGATGCTAAAACTGTGCTCGAAAATAGTGGAAGAGCCATTATGGGTTCTGCTACTGCTAGCGGTGAAAACAGAGCAAAAGAAGCTATAATTTCTGCATTAGATTCTCCATTGTTAGATGATAATAAAATTTCAGGAGCCAAAAACGTATTGTTGCTTATCGTTTCTGGTTCAAATGAAATTACTATTGATGAAATAGGAGAAATTAATGACCATATTCAAAGTGAAGCCGGAAATAATGCTAACATCATTATGGGAGTTGGAGAAGATGAAAAATTAGGTGAGTCAATAGCAGTTACCATCATTGCAACGGGATTTAATGAAGAACAACAAAATGGAATTTTAAACATAGAAGCAAAGAAAATTATACACTCATTAGATAGTGAGCACAAATTAGAACGTGATCTAACTCAAAAATCAATAGAAGTTTTTCAATCTATACTGGAAACTCCAACTGAAGAGGTGTCTGAAAAAATTGTATTTGAATTAATCGAGGACGAAATAGAATTGCCAACAGTGGTAGAAGCAGCTATTGACGACAATGAGTTAATAGCTATGAATCAATTTATTCGCAACTTGGACGTAACTTTCGAAATTGTATCTCCAATTAATGATATCGATTTCAAAGTAATTACTCCTGAAGTTAATGAAATGAAAGTGATCGAACCACAAAATAGCATTGAGGAAGAACAAACTACATTTACATTTGATATTCTAGATACGACAACATTTGAAAAAATCGAAGCTATTGAAGAAAGCAAAATAGTTTTTGATTTATCAGAGGCAAATGATATCATAGTAAATGAAGCAGTACAATTTGTTCAAGTTACTGAAATGAATGAAGGTGGTGTAATCAAATATTCTTTAGAGGAATATATGGAAATAGAGAATGATTTATTAAACTCAAAACCAACAGCAAAAATAATTGAAGAGCCAATAGCTGAAGAGTTAAATATTACTTTAAAGCCACAAGCAGAAACGGATAAGCCATTATCAACAGTTATGCACTTTGAAGATGTATCACCGGTAGAAATGACCATCGAAGAAACTTTAAGACACAGAGCCGATGAAAGAAGAAGAAAGTTAAAAGAGTTCAATTATAAATTTCACAACAATCCTTCACGTATAGAAGAATTAGAAAAAGAACCAGCTTATAAACGCTTAGGCCTTGATCTGTCAAATACCGCCGATACAAATTTAAACTCTAGAATGTCTTTAGGAACAGACAGCAATGATGATTTGCAATTGCGTTCCAACAATTCATTCTTGCATGATAATGTAGATTAAACCAACACTAAACCAAATTATCCAACCCGAAAATTTCACTAAAATTTTCGGGTTATTTTTTTATCTTTGTATGGCTTTTAGGAGTCTCAAAATCTAATTAATCTGAGCGGCCTAATAATCAAAAAAAATCTAAATTATGAGTTTATCAACCCAAATAATGGACGAAATGAAAAATGCTATGCGTGCCAAAGACACTATAGCTTTAGAAGCACTTCGAGCCATCAAATCAGAACTTTTATTAGCGCAAACTTCATCAGGATCTAAAGAAGAAATCAACGAATCAGATGAAATTAAAATTTTACAAAAATTAGTAAAAATGCGTAAAGACAGTGCTTTAATTTTTACTACACAAAATCGTCCTGATTTAGCAGAACCAGAATTGGCACAAATAGCTATTATCGAAAAATTTCTCCCAGCTCAATTAAGCGAGGCAGAAGTAGAACTCGTAGTTGCAAAAATAATTGCAGAAACTGGAGCTTCCGGAATAGCTTCTATGGGAAAAGTAATGGGATTAGCCTCAGCACAACTTGGTGGAACAGCAGAAGGTAAAACGATATCAGCTATAGTTAAAAAATTATTAGTTTAAGAATAAAGAGAAAAGAATATAGAGAAAACATGATCTTTTTTCTTTTCTCTTTAATCTATTTTTTTAATGGCTTCGTAGTTCAACTGGATAGAATATCAGATTTCGGCTCTGATGGTTGCAGGTTCGAACCCTGCCGAGGTCACTAAAGATGCTAGATTACCTTTCTAGCATTTTTTGTTTTTACCTATTGACATTTAAAAAACAATCTAAAGATGCTAAGTTGTATTTTTTCAAAACGTTAGAAAAAATCATTGCAAAGATAGTTGTACGGAATTATTTTCGAAGAAATATTTAAAAAAACAAGAAAATTAGACTATTAAAAGCGGAATTAATATTTTTTAAAAAATTCTAAAGCAGGTAAAGCATTGTTGTCAAAATCCCAAAGTGCTTGGTTTTCCCATGGTGAACCATTGGTTGCTGTTGGTCCACGAAAAGCAATCCATTCTGCGCCCCAATAACAAAAACCTATGCCGTGATCGCTAACTTTTACTGTATTTTTTAGGTCATTTAAAAAGTTTTTTTGGCCTATTGGTGTTGGAGGATAAGCCGTAATGATTTGATCAATTTGTCCTAAAATATTATTTGTAAAATCATTATATCCCAAAGAAAAAGGATAAGCTGTTTCTGCAATTATTACTTTTTTATTAAATGTTGTTCCAAGTTGGTTTATGCTATTTTTTAAATCATTTAGGTTTTTCCCATGCCAAATTGGATAGTATGACAGCCCAATATAATCATAGTCAATACTATTCATTTTGGTAAAGTAAGTAGACGAATTTTCAAATCCAGCATAGTGAAACATTATTTTGGTTGAATTTGAATTTGCTCTAACGGCAATAGTCGCAGCATTGGTCAATTGAATATATTGGTTTTCATTAATCGACAATCTCCCTGTTGGCCACAAAAAGCCATCATTTGTTTCATTGCCAATTTGAATAATATCTGGATTAATTTCTGAAACTATATTCGCTGTATAATTTGAAACGGCAATTTTTAATTCGTTGAAGTTCAAATTTTGCCAAGCTATGGGCTTTGTTTGATTTCCAGGATCGGCCCAAGTATCAGAATAATGCACAGTTATCCAAACTTTCATTCCTGCTTCTCGAACTCTTTCTGCTAATGCTTTTACTTCTGTTAAACTCGAATGAACATCTGATGGTGTGTGCCAAAGCCGAATTCTAATGTAATTACATCCTGTTTTTTTTAAAGTAGTAATTACGTTTTCTGGTTGATTATTATTTTTAAAAATAATCCCTTCACTCTCAATTAAAGGTAAATAGGAAATATCAGCCCCGCGAATTGTTTCATCAACTTGTATTTTGTCATTTGAACTACAAGAAATTATTAAAAAGGACAGGATGAAAAATAGTTGTTTCATTTAAGTTTAACTATGAAGTTAATTTCTTCAAATAAGCAATGGTTTCAATTGGATTTTCTGCTTTAAAAACAAAATTCCCAGCTACCAAAATATTTGCTCCTGCTTCAACTAATTTTTTAGCATTCTTATCAGTAACTCCACCATCAATTTCAATTAAAGCGGAAGCATTTTTTCTAATAATAAGCTCTTTTAATTTTTCGATTTTAGAATAGGTGTTTTCAATAAACGATTGACCACCAAAACCCGGATTTACACTCATTACACAAATTAAATCAATGTCATTTATAATATCTTCTAGTAAATCTACATTAGTATGTGGGTTAAGGGCAACACCAGCTTTCATTCCTGCTGCTTTTATGGCTTGCAATGTTCTATGTAAATGAGTGCATGCTTCATAATGAACAGATAAAATATTGGCGCCTAAAGCAGCAAAAGTCCCTATATATCTGTCTGGGTCGACAATCATTAAATGAACATCAATTGTTTTTTTTGCATGTTTAGTTATAGCTTCTAAAACAGGCATTCCGAAGGATATATTAGGCACAAAGACTCCATCCATGATGTCTATATGAAACCAATCAGCTTCACTGTTATTTATCTTTTCAATATCTCGTTGTAGATTGGCAAAATCAGCTGCTAGGATTGAAGGGGCTATAAGTGTGTTTTTCATTTGATGCTGAATTTATTTCAGCATCTTATAATACTGAAATTAGTTTGTGTTGTTTATGCAAAAGTAAATTATAATTGGAGAATCTGAAATAAGTTCAGATTAAAAAAATAAAACTCCGAAAGTATTTCCGGAGTTTCGACATTAAGATATTAGACTTTAGGACTAAATTTATCCTAAATATGTTTTTAAAATTTTACTTCTTGAAGTATGTTTTAATCTACGGATTGCTTTTTCTTTAATTTGACGAACACGCTCCCGAGTTAAATCGAAAGTTTCTCCAATTTCTTCTAATGTCATTGGGTGTTGGTCGCCTAAACCAAAATATAAACGAACCACATCTGCTTCACGCGGAGTCAATGTTTCTAATGAACGTTCGATTTCGGTACGTAACGATTCGTGAATCAATTCGCGGTCTGGATTAGGAGATTCCCCTGAACGTAAAACGTCATATAAATTTGAATCTTCTCCTTCAACCAAAGGCGCATCCATAGATAAGTGACGTCCAGAGTTTTTCATTGACTCTTTAACATCATTCACTGTCATGTCCAATTCTTTTGCAATTTCTTCTGCAGATGGTGGACGTTCGTTAGATTGCTCTAATAAAGCATACATCTTATTGATTTTATTGATAGAACCAATTTTGTTCAAAGGCAATCTTACGATACGAGATTGTTCAGCAAGGGCTTGCAAAATAGATTGACGAATCCACCAAACAGCATAAGATATAAATTTGAAACCACGAGTTTCATCAAAACGTTGTGCGGCTTTGATCAAACCTAAATTTCCTTCATTAATTAAATCGGGAAGTGTTAAACCTTGATTTTGATATTGTTTTGCTACCGAAACAACGAAACGTAAATTGGCTTTTGTCAATTTTTCTAACGCTTTTTGGTCTCCAGCTTTAATCTTTTGTGCTAACTCAACTTCTTCATCGGCAGTGATTAAGTCAACTTTTCCAATTTCTTGTAAATATTTGTCTAATGAAGCAGTTTCACGGTTGGTAACCTGCTTGGTAATTTTAAGTTGTCTCATGTCTTTGTCTCCTCAATTTTTTAGATGTACAAAGATTATACGTACGAAAGGGGATAAAAGTTACAAAAAATATAAAATAGTTATAATTCGTTTCGAGTAATAATTTTTATACTATAAAAAAAGTAATCAAAACAGCGATAGTTTTATAAACCACATATTTCACTAACCATAATATGGTACAAAAGAAGATTAAAGTTCTAAAAATTGAGCTACATTTTTTCCATTCCATTCGCCTAAAAATTTATAAGGAATAAATCGTGCAAACAACTCTTCTTTGTACCATTTTAGTTTTCTGGTAAGACGAACTACCTCTTTGTGCTTTTCGTTTTTATAGGCATAATCCATCATCTCGGCTTGCGTTTTCCAAATGCTTAAAGTAGCTTGTTGGATTAAAGGCCATTCGCCAACACCAATGGAAAGTGCTAATCCATCATAATTTTCTAGACTTTTACTCACATTACCTACTTTTTGCCAAAAAGAAATCAATTTGGATAGGCGAATACTAGCTCGCGTTAAAACCATCACGGGCTTATCTAAAGCCAAAGTAGCACTGGAAACAAAAGGTTGTTTTCCGTCCCATTTTCCATGGGCTTCTGCGGCATGCGCAAAAACGGTAAATGATTCGGAACTCTTAGATTTGTATTTGTTAAAAAACGAATTGTTTTTAAAAAAAGTAGTAGCCTGCATTTCTGAATCCCAAATACACAATAAGGCATAAGTACCAAAGTTGGGTTTCGAACTAAAGCCATTTTCCGCACCTGATCCTAAAAGTTTGTAGAATACAAGTCCATCAATGTTTTTGAAATGAGCATGTCCTAATTGCATTTGGGACAAGGCCCAAAGTTTGTTGGTAAATGATTCCAATTTGAAAAAAGTACATGTAGTAATTTGGCTCATTGGTATGAATGCTTACTAGGCATATTGGGTTTTAGATTTTTTTAATGCCTCTTGAATGTATTTTTTCTTGATAATTAACATTCCAAAACTTTCGCCACCTTCTTTTCCAGTGTTTTTGTGATGCATTTTGTGTGCTCGACGCAAGGCTAAAACATAGACATTTTTAGTTTTAGTAAGCAACTTGAAACGTTGGTGTATCACCAAGTCGTGTACTACAAAATAAGCCAAACCATACAATAAAATTCCAAAACCAACCCAAGTGTACCAAGCATATTGGTTCATCATCCCAAACATAATGAGTAACCAACTTGGCACAGCATAAGTGATAAAAAAGAAATCATTTCGTTCAAACCAACTTTTATGGTCTTTTTTGTGATGATCAGCATGGAAATACCACAAGAAACCATGCATAATGTATTTGTGATTTGCCCAAGCCGAAAATTCAGTTAGAATGAATGTTATTAGAACAATACTGCAATTAATTAGTATTTCCATGTTAAATAAATATAAATAAAGTGGTAAAAAATATAATTTGTAAAATCAATAATAGTAAGGATACATTACGATTGCCTTTTATAATTGTAGGGTAAAAAAAGTAGGATGTAAAAAAAGCTACTCCAATCCAACCTATATAATTATGCAAACTAGGTAATCCCCCTTCAAACTGCCAAAAATCGAGTTTTGGCGCCACTTGCTCAATAATTAAATCAATAAGTGTTACCAATAAAGCTGCGACAAGCAATACTATTGTTTTGTTTGCAAAGATACTACTTACAATTCTAATTCCCGCACAAATAAGCATTGCCCAGTTGATAGAAATGATGAGTGGCACTTCAAGTAATTTTACTCCTAATCCCTCACCATAAGAATATTTCCCGAAAATCAAGCCCGTTTTCACACCTATTACTTCTATAATAAAACCTAATAAAGCGATAGAAAAAAAGGCTATTAGGAATTTCTTATCGGTTAACGGACTATGAATTAAAAAAACGAAACAGCTAAGCAATAAAGTGTAGGGGGTAAAAGGACTAAAAAAAGCAGGGTTCACCACAAACCCAATTGAGCCTGAAACATAGACCAGAATTAAAAAATACAACAAATAGGGTTTATATTTTTTTAGCATTTCTTTTCTCTTTCTACAATTAATTGACTCGCTATTTTTGCGCTTAAAAGGCATAAAGGAATTCCTCCGCCAGGATGCACACTTCCACCCACAAGATACAAATTTTTAATACTTGATGAAAAGTTGGCATGTCTTAAAAACGCCGCAAATTGATTATTACTAGAATTGCCATAAAGCGATCCGCCGTAAGACGAAGTTTGAGTTTCTATGTCAACGGGACTTAACGTACTTTCTGTGATGATGTATTTTTCGATATCGGTTGCCAGCATCGCATTAATTTTCGCAATAACATTTTTTCGAATAGCGGTTGCATAATCGATACTTTCATTTTTATTGTGCGGCACATTCACCATTACAAACCAGTTTTCACAACCTTCTGGCGCATCATCTTTACAATATTTTGAAGTGATATTGATGTAAATCGTAGGATCGTCAGTTGGAAATTGTTCTGAAAACAAATGATCAAACTCCTTTTTATAATCATCACTAAATAAAATATTATGCAATCCCAAGGATGTAAATACTTTATTTATACCCCAATAAAAAACATACGCACTACTTGATTTCTCTTGTTGAATTAGTTTTTTAGGTGTGTAAGATTTTGGCAACAAATACTTGTAAAGTACGTGAATATCTACATCACTTCCCACAATATCAAAAGGGTAACTGACTCCGTTACTTTTAATAGCGGATATGCGGTTAGTAGTTCCAACTTTTAAGGTTTCAACCACAGCATTATATTTAATTTCTACATTAGCTTCTTCTGCTAGTTTGACTAAATGGGTTGTAATTTGGTGCATGCCTTTTTTTGGCAAATAAGCCCCAAGATTGAACTCTAAATGCGAAATCATATTCATTAAGGCAGGCGCTTTGTAGGGGTTTGAACCATTATAAGTCGCAAATCGATTGAAAAGTTGTACTGTTTTTGGATTGGAAAATGTTTCCGAATTTTTTTCGTGCATCGTATTAAACAAACCCAAGAACGGGGAAAATAATATGCCTTTTAGAGTTTTAAGATTTATGAAATTTTTCAGTTGATGTAGCGATTGTTTCAAAAACAAATCTTCGGTAGTTTTAAAATAAAAAGCGTTGCGCTTGATGTATTTTAAAACGGTTTCTTTTTTTTCATTTAGTTTAAGATGTACTTCCTCTGCAAAATCTTCCACATTAGCAGACGCTTTTAGCTGCGTTCCATCTGAATAAAAATAGTTAGTGATGACATCTAATTTCTGGTATTCGAATAGATGGGAACTACCTTGTAAATTGGTCAATTCATCTATTAAGGATGGCATTGTAAATAAGGATGGGCCTTTGTCAAATCGGAATCCATCAATTTTGAGTTCACTCAATTTTCCACCAGGATAACTATTTTTTTCAAAAATAGTTACCTTAAACCCCTGATTTGCTAAACGGATTGCTAAAGCGAGTCCGCCTATTCCAGCTCCAATTACACCAACGGTTTTTGTCATTTTTTTAATTAAATAATAGTGTAAAATTAATTTTTTATAATAGTTTATTAGTATAACAAAAGTTAAAAAATTCCTATAAATAAAAAACTAATAACCAACAAAAAATTGAAATTATATATTTATACAAAGTATAAAACCCCAACTTAAATCAATTAAGTTGGGGTTTTTTTTATAATTTAAAA
This sequence comes from Flavobacterium psychrophilum, assembly GCA_943325515.2. Lineage (GTDB taxonomy): Bacteria > Bacteroidota > Bacteroidia > Flavobacteriales > Flavobacteriaceae > Flavobacterium > Flavobacterium psychrophilum_R. Next base: position 2,293 of record CALPPS020000002.1, on the reverse strand, counting down.
AATATTATTTTCTGTCATCTCTTCTTTCAGGACGTGGACCACGATCTTCTCTCGCAGGAGCATTTTCATCTCTTGGAGGTCTTGGTAAAAGTGCTTTTCTTGACACTTTTTCTTTTCTAGTTTTTGGGTCAAGACCAAGATATTTTACTTGAAATATGTCGCCCATGTTCACTACATCTGTAACGTTTTCAGTACGTTCCCAAGCCAATTCAGATACGTGTAATAAAACTTCATTTCCTGGCGCATCAGTATATTCTACCACCGCACCAAAATCTAGCATTTTAATTACTTTCACTTCATAAGCTTCTCCCATTTGTGGTTTGAAAATGATCGAATCAATTTTCGCTAAAACAGCTGCAATTCCTGCAGGATCTGTCCCAAGGATTTCAACAACACCTTGCTCATCAACTTCATTAATTACAATAGTACAACCAGTAGCTTTTTGCAATTCCTGAATAACTTTTCCTCCAGGTCCAATCAAAGCACCGATAAATGCTCCAGGAATGGTTCTCATGATTATTTTTGGAGCGTGATCTTTTACATCAGTTCTAGGTAACGCTAATGTTTCAGTCAATTTTCCTAAGATATGCAAACGACCATCACGAGCTTGAGCTAATGCCTGCTCCATGATTTCATATTTCAATCCATCAATTTTGATGTCCATTTGACAAGCTGTAATTCCTTCTGAAGTTCCCGTTACTTTGAAATCCATATCTCCTAAATGATCTTCATCACCTAAAATATCAGATAAAACCGCAAAACGTTCTCCGTCAGTAATCAATCCCATTGCAATTCCAGAAACGGGACGAATCATTTGAATACCAGCATCCATTAATGATAATGTTCCCGCACAAACCGTAGCCATTGAAGAAGAACCATTCGATTCTAATACTTCAGAAACTATACGAATTGTATAAGGACAATCAGCAGGAATCATGTTTTTCAAGGCACGTTGTGCCAAGTTTCCGTGACCAACTTCTCTTCTTGAAGTTCCTCTCAACGGACGCGCTTCTCCTGTAGAAAAGGGCGGAAAATTATAGTGTAAATAGAATTTTTCTTCTCCTTGTTCCGATGGCGAATCAATTTGGTTCGCTTCTCTAGAAGTTCCTAAAGTAGCTGTTGCCAAAGCTTGGGTTTCTCCACGTGTAAACAATGCCGATCCGTGAACTGATGGTAAATAATCTACTTCACACCAGATTGGTCTGATTTCGGTAGTTTTTCTTCCGTCCAAACGAGTTCCTAAATCTAAAGTTACATTACGAACCGCTTCTTTGTTGACTTTGTAGAAATATTTTCCAACTAAATCTCCGTTTTCGGCTAATTCTTCTTCCGTAAATAATGCTTTAACTTCTTCTTTTACAGCGTCAAATGCCGCTGAACGTTCGTGTTTAGCCGAACCTTTGCTAGCAATAGCATAAATTTTATCGTAAGCTGCCGCTTTTACTTTAGCGTAAATAGCGTCGTCCGTTTTTTCAGTTTCGTAGGTACGAACTTCTTTTTTTCCAAATGCTTGCGCCAATCTTTCTTGGGCAGCAATTTGTACTTTAATGTGTTCGTGAGCAAATTTAATGGCTTCTACCATTTCAGCTTCTGAAATTTCTTTCATTTCTCCTTCTACCATTGCGATAGAATCAGTCGAAGCTCCAATCATCATATCGATATCTGATAATTCTAATTGTGCACGAGATGGGTTGATGATGAATTTTCCATCAATTCTTCCCACTCTGGCTTCTGAAATTAAGGTTTCAAAAGGAATGTCAGACAAAGCCAATGCTGCTGATGCCGCTAATCCTGCTAAAGCATCTGGCATAACGTCTTCGTCATGAGACATTAATTGAATCATCACTTGCACTTCAGCATGGTAATCCGATGGAAAAAGTGGACGTAAAACACGATCCACTAAACGCATTGTTAACACTTCGTTATCACTCGGGCGTGCTTCTCTTTTGAAGAAACCTCCAGGAAAACGTCCTGCTGCTGCAAATTTTTCACGGTAATCTACCGTCAATGGTAGAAAGTCGATACCTGGACTTGCTTTTCTTGAAGAAACAACGGTACCTAAAATTACCGTTTTTCCAATTCTTACTACTACAGATCCGTCGGCTTGTTTGGCTAAACGACCTGTCTCGATTGTGATGCTTCTTCCATCACCTAAATCGATTTTTTCTACAAATAATTGTGGAATCATAAATTTTCCTTGTTTAATTTTACATTGGTTCCTGCCTGTCGACAGATTAGTTGTGTTGTTGTAGTTGTTGTTTGTAACCCAATGAAAAACCGAAACTTTTCTTTT
>CALPPS020000001.1 GCA_943325515.2 Flavobacterium psychrophilum | reverse complement strand
TGATGCCGCGGAGAAGGGCTAAGTGGGTTTTCATATTTTTTGTGTGTAATTTCAAATATACTAATTTCTTAATTCAATTTAATACTGTAAACTTTATCGTTATCAAAAAACTTATTGACATCAAGAATTTATAATTATTGCATCATTGAAGCTAGTTTTTCAAATTTATAATTCGTAATTCTTTATTCATAATTAAATTATATTTTTGCCTCATGGGAAGAAAAGTAACCAATAAAGTCGTTTTTGAAAATATAACCGTGCTCGATGCTGGTGCCAAAGGCGTATCGGTAGCCAAAGCACCCGAAGGTCAAATCATCTTTATACCCAATGTCGTTCCAGGCGATGTGGTGGATGTGCAAACGTTCAAGAAAAGAAAATCCTATTACGAGGGTAAAGCCATCAAGTTTCATGAATATTCTGTTGATAGAATCGAACCCGTGTGCCAACATTTTGGCGCCTGTGGTGGATGCAAATGGCAAAATATGCACTACGATAAACAATTATTCTACAAAAATCAGGAGATTTTCAATAATTTGAAACGCATTGGTAAGATAGAGTTACCAACCTTTGAGCCAATATTAGGTTCAGCCAAGCAGTTCTTTTATAGAAATAAAATGGAATTTGGTTTTTCGGATACTAGATGGCTTACGGATAAGGAAATCCAATCTGGAGAAACATTTGAAAAGAATGCACTTGGGTTTCACATTCCAAGAATGTGGGATAAGATATTAGATATCGAAAAATGCCACTTGCAAGAAGATCCATCCAACGCCATTAGAAATGAAATCAAACGTTTTGCAACCGAAAATGGTCTGACTTTCTTTAATGCAAGAAATCACGAAGGTTTATTGAGAACACTAATGATTAGAACTGCTTCAACTGGAGAAATTATGGTGTTGCTGCAATTCTTCAAAGAAGATAAAACACAACGTGAACTGTTACTCAATCATATTGATGCTACGTTTCCACAAATCACCTCTTTACAGTATGTAATCAATGGTAAAGCCAATGATACTTTGTATGACCAAGACATCAAACTCTTTAAAGGAAGGGATTATATTTTGGAAGAAATGGAAGGATTGCATTTTAGCATTAATGCCAAATCGTTTTATCAAACCAACTCTGACCAAGCGTATGAATTGTATAAAATAACGCGTGATTTTGCGGGATTAACTGGTAATGAAATAGTATATGATTTATATACTGGTACAGGAACAATTGCACAATTTGTATCGAAACAAGCAAAGAAAGTCATTGGTGTAGAAGCCGTTCCCGAAGCTATTGAGGATGCTAAAGAAAATGCAAAACGTAACAGCATTACAAATTGTGAGTTCTATGTTGGTGATATGAAAAACGTTTTTAATGATGACTTTATTTTACAACATGGACAACCTGATGTGATTATCACTGATCCACCAAGAGATGGTATGCACAAAGATGTAGTAGAACAAATCATGAAAATTGCTCCTGAAAAAGTGGTGTATGTAAGTTGTAACTCAGCAACACAAGCCAGAGATTTAGCCTTGATGAATGAAAAATATAAAGTTACTCGAGTGCGACCTGTAGATATGTTTCCACAAACGCATCATGTGGAAAATGTTGTACTTTTGGAGCTTAGATGAGTGAAAAGTGATAAGTAAATATTCTTTGCTAATCACTTTTTACAAATCACCAATTACTAAAATAAATATGAAAAAAATATTACTATTACTATTTGTTGCATTTTTCTTCTCAAGTTGTGAGAAAGATGATATTTGCAACGAAGATACTACTCCACGTTTGATAATAGAATTTTATGATATAGCCAATCCAGCCAACACAAAAAATGTTTCAAGTCTCAAAGTTACTGGAGTTGGACAAAGTATTCCTTTGAAAACTTACAGTGGAGTGAGTAAAATAGAATTGCCTTTAAATATCACAACAACTTCTACAAAGTATAGTTTAATAGCAAATAGTTCTATTTCGTCACTTATTCCTAACGAAGACTTTCTAGAATTTAATTACGTTCACCAAAATATATACGTTTCGAGAGCTTGTGGTTATAAAACTACTTTTGATTTAAATACTTCTGAAGGTGTTGTATTAACTGATGCTGCTTCACCTGATTTACTTTGGATACAAGACATTAACATACGAACTACTAATATTGACAATGAAAATGAAACACATATCAAAATTTACTTTTAGTATTGGATTGGTATTGCTCTCTTTCATTGGCAATGCACAAGAGACAGCCACTAAGAAAAAAGATAGTATTCCACTTAAAAAAGAAAGATACGGATTGCGAGTTGGGGTAGATTTATTCAAACTATCGCGTTCTTTTTATGAAACAGACTATCGCGGATTAGAACTTGTGGGTGATTATCGATTAACACGAAGGCATTTCTTGGCAGTTGAAATAGGAAACGAAAACAAAACAGTTGATGAAGATCAATTGAATTTTACCACCAAAGGAACTTACTTAAAAGTTGGCTTCGATTATAACACCTATGAAAACTGGCTTAACATGGAAAATATCATTTCAGTTGGGTTACGATATGGTGTAAGTAGTTTTAGTCAAACTTTGAACAATTATACGGTATACAATCCTAATCCTTATTTTGGAGAAACGCCATTAATAGTTTCAGGGGATAATTATGATGGATTAACAGCTCAATGGATTGAAGTAGTAGCTGGTATTAAAGCCAAAGTCTTTAATAATGTTTTCGTAGGTTTTAGTTTTAGACTTAATAGAATGTTATCACAAAAACGTCCAGATAGTTTTGACAATTTATATATACCAGGATTTAACAGAACCTACAATGGAGATTATGGTGTAGGTTTTAATTATACTGTTTCCTATTTTATTCCATTATATAAAGCAACTGTAAAAGCAAAAATTAAAAAAGTGGAAAAATCAAAAAAGGATAAGAAGAATTAAAATTTCTTAATTCCTTTTACAAACAACCATTTCATAAAAATTTTATCACCCTCACTTGTTTTTACCGCTTGAAATTTTGGTGCTAAAATAGTACTCACTACAAAAGCTGTTACTGGCAACCAAAAACTATATAAACCAGAATAAACGCCCAATAGAAAGCGCACTAATATAAAAATAGTTGCAAAACAAACTAGGTTGTAAAGTAAAGCTTTGATATTATTAGACATTGGGTAAATTTAATTTTGATTAAGATTTTCAAAATTACTACAAATAAATAAAATACATAAACTAGGTTTTTGTTATTTTTAAGTAAACTTTAAAAATTTCAAGTATTATTTATTTTAAAAATAGATTATTTTTGATTTTTAATATTTACATTACAATAGTATAACTATGAAAAAAATATTTATAATCTTAATTTTAAGTTGCTCTTCATTTTTTGCCAAAGCCCAATCAGGTTATGACATTACTATAAATTTAAAGAACTGTAAAGATACTTTAGCTTATCTAACCTTCTACCAGTTTGATAAAACATTAATTAAAGATACATGTACCACAATTAAAAATGGTGAAATAGTTTTTAAAGGCAAAAACAAACTTGATAAAGGTATTTATTCTCTTGTAAGTCAAGGAAAATCTATTGTATTTGATTTTTTTATTGATGATAGTACCCAAGATTTAAAAATAAATAGTGAATATGGAGTTGATATTTTAAATAATGTTAAAGTAATCAATTCAAATAGAGAAAATGAATTTTTTAATTACTTGAAATATATTGGTCAACAAAATAAAGACTTTCAAGATTTAAAGTCAAAAACCGAACTTAAAACAAAAAAAGACACCTTGGCACTAGCTGAAAAGCAAAAAATATTTGAGCAAAAAATTGTAGATTATGAAGAAAAGTTCATCACTCAAAATAAAGGTTCTTATATTGCTGATGTTTTAAATATCAAAACAGAAAAAATATTGAAAGATGTTCCTAAAGCTTCAAATGGTAGACCCGATAGTTTAGCTGTATATAATTTTTACAAAAAACATTATTGGGATAATGTTGATTTTAATGATGATGGCACTGTAAGAAATCCATTCTTTATCAATAAACTTAAGAAATATTTTGATAATGTTATAGTAACTCATCCTGACTCAGTTGCTATAGAAATAGATAGAATGATGAGTAAAACGGTTCAAGGAAGTTTAATCAATAAATTATTATTAGCCCATTTTACTTATGCATATGAGACTTCTAAAATAATGGGCTTTGACAAAGTATTTGTTCACATGTCCGACAACTATTTTAAAACCGGAAAAGCTTTTGGGATTTATGATGATGAAGAGGTAGTAAAAAAAATAATTAAACGAGCTGACAAACTTAAACCACTATTGGTAGGTGCATTGGCTCAAGATTTATTCATGATTAAAGCAGAAGATTTTACCAAGATGAAAACTATGGGATTTGAAAATGCTAAAAATAGTGAAGAAATGACAAAAGTATTTTATGACCATGTTAATGATATCAATAAAATGTGGGTCAAGTTAAGCGATGTCAAGGCAGATTATACCATTCTCATTTTTTGGGATGTGGATTGTGGACATTGCCAAAAAGAAATTCCAAAAGTTTTAGAGGTATATAATGAGTTACTTAAAGAAAAGAAAGATGTAAAAGTATATAGTGTTTATATGCAACATGAAGGAGAAAAGTATTTAAAATACATCGACGAACACAAATTACCTTGGATAAACGTTTATGATGGTGCTCATTATAACAACGCCATAGAAAAATATGACGTATACTCTACTCCAGTGATTTATATTTTAGATAAAAACAAAGTTATCAAAGCCAAACGTATTGAATCCGAAAATATAAAAGATATTATAAAAGCAATAGAATTTGAGAATAAAAAATAAATCTATTATTATTCAGATTGCTGAAATTTTGTTCTCTTACTACCTTCATACATTTCATATTTCACCAATCGTGCTTCAAGACTTCCGTTGAAAAGCTTAATTTTTCTTGAAGGACGAAGTCCAACAAACTTTAAAGATTCAAGGTTTCCAGTGATGAACCAAGCATTTGTATTAGGATAATTGTTTTTCAAGGTATCGCCCATTTCTCTATAAAAACGTTCTAATTCAATATCTAATCGCTCACCATATGGTGGATTAAATACCATGTGCAATGGTCCAGTAATTTCCTTTTTGGCATCAAAGAAATTAGCTTGTGAGATGGTTACGTATTCATCAAGATTAGCATTAGCAATATTATCTTTTGCTTTTTGAACCGCACTTGGTGCTTTATCAAATCCAACAATAGTATGATGGAATTCTTTAGTGCGTTTCATCAAAGCATCAATAATTTGGTCAAACAAATCATTATCCCAATCATTCCATTTTTCAAAAGCAAATTCTTTTCTGTTAATATTAGCTGGAATATTACATGCAATCATGGCAGCTTCAGCTAAAATAGTTCCTGAGCCACACATTGGATCTAGAAAATCTGAACTTCCATCCCAACCTGATAATAACAACATTCCTGCTGCTAACACTTCATTTATTGGAGCAATATTAGTGGCTGTTCTATATCCTCTATGGTGTAAAGATTCACCCGACGTATCCAGCGCTACCGAAACTTGATCTCTGTCAATATGAATATTAATTCTTAAATCGGGGTAGTCTTTGTCAATACTAGGGCGTTGTCCCGTTTTATCTCTGAACTGGTCAACAATAGCATCTTTAGCTTTTTGAGAAACAAACTGTGAATGTTTAAAATTATCAGAGTGAATTGTAGTGTCAATGACAAAAGTTTGGTTGGCATTTAAGTATTTAGACCAATCTATGCCTTGTATTCCTTTATATAAGTTTAAATCATTTGTAGCACGGAAATAATAAATAGGTTTTAAAACTTTTAGGGCAGTACGCAACGACAAGTTGGCTTTGTACATAAAACCTTTGTCACCTTTGAAGCTGACAGCCCTTGTTCCAATTTCAACATCTTGAGCACCTAGTTGATGTAATTCTTTACCTAATATCTCTTCAAAACCAAAAAAGGTTTTGGCTACCATTTTAAAATTCTCCATGTCAATTTTAATTCAAACTCTAAATTTGAAATACATCAACAAAAATACATTAATTTTGCGGGTGATGAATTCATTTTAAAAGAATAAATGTCAGATATAATAAACTCCAAATCCCAAATACCAAATCATAATTCAAGTAATTGGTTTGCTTCTTGGTTTGATACAGCCTATTATCATATTCTGTATAAAGATAGAAATTACCGTGAAGCTCAAATTTTCATTGATAATATAACCCATTATTTGAATTTGCCAGAAAAAGCAAAAGTGTTAGATTTAGCTTGTGGCAAAGGCCGTCACTCTATTTATTTAAATCAATTGGGTTATAATGTTACTGGTGCAGACTTGTCTGAAAACAGCATAGCTGATGCCAATAAAAATACCAATGATACTTTACATTTTGTAGTGCACGATATGAGAGAATCTTATGAAGAAAAATTTGAAGCTATTTTTAATTTATTTACTAGTTTTGGCTATTTTGAAAAGGAAGAAGATAATCTTAAAACACTTATTGCCATCAAAGAAAGTCTATCAGAATACGGTTTTGCTGTCATTGACTTTATGAATTCACAACAAGTCATCGCTAATTTAATCCCTGAAGAATCTAAAGAAGTAGATGGTATTTTGTTTCACATTAAACGCTATTTATTAGATGGTTTTATTATTAAAGAAATAGATTTTGAAGATAAAGGCGAAAAATTTCATTTTGTAGAAAAAGTAAAAGCTTATACATTGGAAGATTTTCAGCGTATGATGAATGAAGCGGGAATTTATTTGTTGGATACTTTTGGTGATTATAAATTAAAAAAGTTTTATAAAAATACAAGCGAAAGATTAATAATGATTTTTAAATAAATGAATTATATACTCCCTTTACTATCAGTGCTTTTGGGTTATGCTGTTGCATTACTAATTAAACCTAAAAAACGAAATAATTTAAAGCTATTATTAGCTTTTAGTGGGTCTTTCTTATTGTCATTGACCGTAATGCATTTGTTGCCTGATGTATATAATGCTAATGATCAAAATATTGGTGTTTTTATTATGATTGGAATATTATTTCAAATCATTTTGGAATTCTTCTCTAAAGGTGCTGAACACGGGCATGTTCATGGCAATGAAAAAGTCACTCAAATGCCTTGGTTGTTATTCATAAGTTTATGTATTCATGCTTTTTTAGAAGGTTTTCCTGTGGGACGACACCACGATTTGGCTTACGGAATTGCCATTCACCACTTACCTATTGCCATTATCCTAACGACATTTTTTCTTAATGCTCAGTTGAATAAAACCTTATTGTTTTTGTTTATGATTTCTTTTGCTATTATGACACCTTTAGGAACATTTGTTTCCGACTACTTCACTATTCTCAATCAATATTACACTCAAATTACCGCCATCGTAATTGGAATTCTGTTTCATATCTCCTCTACCATTATCTTTGAAAGTAGTGAAGGTCACAAGTTTAATATTGCCAAGATTTCGGTGATAATTTTAGGGATTTTGTTGGCGTGTTTTGTATAAATTTAAATTAAATCATATATAATATAATTTTACATTCAAGAGTAAAAAAATGAACTTCACCAAAACCACTGAACAATCCTCACACTACGAACATTTAGAACAAATGTCGGTTCATAATTTGTTAACGAATATCAATAACGAAGACAAATCAGTACCTTTTACTGTAGAAAAAGCTTTACCTCAAATTGAAACTTTAGTTACTAAGATAGTTGAGAAAATGAAACTCGGAGGACGATTATTCTATATTGGTGCAGGTACTTCTGGTCGATTGGGAGTTGTGGATGCTTCGGAATGTTCCCCAACCTTTGGAGTGCCGTTTGATTTAGTAAATGGAATTATTGCTGGTGGTGACAGAGCTATTCGTCGTGCTGTTGAAAATGCCGAAGATAACGCAACACAAGCTTGGTTAGATTTACAAGAAAATAACATTACAGAAAACGATGTTGTGATTGGTATTGCTGCATCGGGAACAACGCCTTATGTCATTGGTGGTTTGAACAAATGTCACGAGAATAATATTTTGACAGGTTGCATTACATGTAATGAAGGAAGTCCGTTAGCATTAACAGCACAATTTCCTGTAGTAGTCGTTGTAGGACCAGAATTTGTAACCGGAAGTTCGAGAATGAAAGCTGGAACAGCTCAAAAGTTGGTGTTAAACATGATTTCAACTGCCACCATGATACAACTCGGTAAAGTGAAAGGCAACAAAATGGTTGATATGCAATTGAGCAATGAAAAACTCATCGACCGTGGTGTAAAAATGATTATGACTGAAATTCCTGTGAGTTATGAAGAAGCTTCGGCATTGTTATCTAAACACGGGAGCGTCAGAAAAGCAGTGGATAGTTATACTAATTGATAATTGATAATTGATAATTGATAATTGATAATTGATAATTGATAATTGATAATTGATAATTATATAAAAATGTTTGGTAAAAAAGAACTACTAGAAAAAGGAATTAAATTTATGCTTTATGCGCTGCCTCTTATGTTTATTGGCCCAAGTGTGATTTATAATGCTTTTATCAATAAGCAAAATGTTTGGCATTATTTGGTTTTAGCTGTTGGCGTTTTTCTTTGTTTTTTAGCAGTATATTTTCTATTTAAAGGAATTAAAAGTGTAACAGACGCATTTTTTAATCATTAAAAACAGTAACTATTTAAAGAAAAAAATGTTGAAAACAACACTACTCCTACTCTCTATATTCCTTATTTCGTGTTCCAATAAAGAACGAAAATGCCAAGATTTCAAAACTGGAACATTTGAATTTTCTCAAGAAATTCAAGGTAAAAAACAAACCTCCACTTTTACTAGAACTGATAACTTGCAAATAGAAACGTTCAATGGAAAAACTGATACGGCTTCAGTCCGCTGGGTAAACGATTGCGAATTTATATTGCAAAAACTACATCCAAAAACCATGAACGAACAAAAGTCCATTAGCATGACAATTTTGGCAACTGACAAGAATAGTTATACTTTTGAATATTCGTTTGTGGGAGATGCCATAAAACAACGTGGCGTTGTAACAAAAAAACAATAACTACGTTTAACAGCTAAACTATAACCTATAATGATGGATATTTTATTTACACCAAATGCTTTAATTGCGTTACTGACATTAACCTTTTTAGAAATTATCCTTGGAATTGATAACATTGTTTTTCTTTCGATAGTTTCCGGAAAATTAAAAGCTGAAGACCAACCTAAAGCCAGAAGAATTGGTTTGTTACTGGCAATGCTGTTTAGAATAATTTTATTGTTCGGAATTACATGGGTTTTGAGTTTACAAGATACCTTATTTTCTATTGAGTGGGGTTTCTTTGAAGCTCATGTTACAGGACAAAGTTTGATTATTTTTGGTGGAGGTTTATTTTTATTGTATAAATCAGTTTCCGAAATTCATCATAAACTAGAAGGCGAAGAAGAAGGAACTACTGGGAAAGCGAGTAATAGTTTGTCACAAGCGATTATTCAAATTGCCTTGTTAAATATTGTTTTTTCTTTTGATAGTATTTTAACCGCTGTTGGAATGGTAAGTATGAAAGAGCCAAGCGCCGGAGGTTTTGGCTATGAAGGAGCTTTACTCATTATGATTTTATCGGTTGTGATTTCTATTGTAATCATGATGATTTTTGCTGGACCAGTTTCTAAATTCGTTAACGAACATCCAACTATACAAATTCTTGGTTTATCGTTCTTAATCTTGATAGGTGTAATGCTTTTAGCTGAAGGTTCGCATTTAGCACATTTCCGATTTGGCAATGATGTTGAAGTAACTAGTATTCCAAAAGGATATTTATACTTCTCGATTTTCTTCTCCTTGTTTGTAGAATTCTTAAATTTAAGAATGAAGAAAAGCCGAAATATAGTAAAATTGCATAACAACAAAATTGTAGATAAAAAAAATTAATGATACTGTTGCTTACTAGTTAATAAAAAAAACTCCCAAATAGTTTCTAACTTTTGAGTTCAGTATATTAAGTGGGAGTTTTTTTATTCTAAACTTAAGGTTATCTGACCATCATCATCAGTTTCTGTTTGAATATTTTCAGTTACATTATTCTCGTCAAATACTTCCATTTCCTCTGTTTGTTCTTCTTCTGGCTCTTCAAAAGGCAATGACTCTAATAAATTTACTTGTTTTAGTTTATCTGTTGTTAATTGATTCCCTATTGCTTTGATACCTTTTACCGATATGAATTGTTCCAAATCAACTGTAATTGTATCTTTTTGAATTCCTTTTACTTTAGCAAAAATAATTTCGGCGATTGGACGCCAATCTGTTGAAACAATTTCAAGTTGGGACTTTTCATGCTCTGTGATAAAGGTTTCTTCTTTGTTTTCGTTTTCCACTAAGAAACGCTTAATAAAATAACGCTCTTTATCTCCATCGAAATAAATCGCAGAAATAGGTTTCTTTGGATTCCATTTTTCCATCACCACAATATCTTCATCAAAATGGGTAGTTAATTCAGGAATAATAGTCTTCAGTTTTCCTGATTGATTGATAAGTAGCAATCTATCGTTCGGTCTAAATTCACCAAGCAACTCGCCTCTTCCATCTACATTTAGTCTTTGTACTGTATCGTCAAACCACACTTTTCGTGGACGCAAAGTGGATATTCCTTTTTCTTTAAGTTCTATTTTTTTAATCGGATATTTTGTAACCGTGTTTCCTCTTGAAGCTCTTCCTTTAATCGCTATATCGGTAAAATCTAAATCCCATTTTAGTTTCTTTATACTTCCCACTTGACGCAATAATACGGTAACAACCTCCGCTTCACCATTTGGATTAGCTGAGAAATACAACACTTGTGAACCCGCTTTTTCTTGTGTTAAATCATAAAATTTATCACGAGTAACTCCAGAAACATTAAATCTCTTGATAAATGTAGAACCATTTTTTCCATCACGATACATCATATTGTAAATGGTACGCTTGTCATTTTTATCAAAAACAGCAATATGGATAATATCTTTTCCTACGAATTTCTTATCATCCACTTTTGCAATCATTATTTTACCGTCTCTTAGGAAAACAATAATATCATCAATATCAGAACAATCAGCAACATATTCATCTTTCTTTAAACCCGTTCCAAAGAAACCTTCTTCACGGTTGACATATAATTTTGTGTTACGCAAAGCTACTTTTGTAGCTTCAATATTATCAAAACTACGAAGTTCTGTTTGACGTTCTTTACCTTTTCCATATTTGTCTTTTAACATTTGGAAAAAGTCAATGGCAAAATCAATAATATGATTTAAATGATGCTTTACTTGTTCCATTTCAGCTTCCAACTTAGCAATCGCATCATCGGCTTTATCAGAGTCAAAACGAGTGATACGAATCATTGGAATTTGTGTCAACTTTTGCAAATCGTCGTCATTAATTTCACGAACAAATGATTTTGAAAACGGTTTAAAACGTTCGTACATATAAACGTAAAGTGTTTCTCTATCGGAATACAATTTGAAATCAATATACATTTCTTCACGGATGAAGATTTTTTCTAAAGTCGAGAAATGCCATTTATTTTCTAATTCATCTAACTGAATTTCCAATTCGCGTTTCAATAAATCAACCGTTCTGTGTGTTGAAATTTTCAACATATCTGAAACACCAATAAACAATGGTTTGTGGTTTTCAATCACACAACCCAATGGCGCCACCGAAGTTTCACAAGCGGTAAACGCATACAAAGCGTCAATCGTTTTATCAGGAGAAACACCTGGCGGAAGATGAATTAAAATTTCCACTTCGGCTGCAGTGTTGTCCTCTATTTTTTTTACTTTTATTTTTCCTTTTTCATTGGCCTTCAGAATACTATCAATCAGAGTTGACGTATTGGTTGAAAATGGAATTTGGGTAATTACTAAAGTCTGTTTGTCTAATTGTGCTATTTTGGCACGCACACGGACACGTCCGCCACGAACACCATCGTTATAATTTGAAACATCGGCAATCCCTGCTGTTGGGAAATCTGGGAAAAGTGTAAATGGTTTTCCTTTCAATATTTTGATGGAAGAATCTATTAATTCAACAAAATTATGTGGTAAAACTTTGGTTGACAAACCTACTGCAATTCCTTCTGCTCCCTGAGCTAATAATAATGGAAATTTTACTGGAAGATTTATAGGTTCTGCACGACGACCATCGTAAGACATTCCCCATTCGGTGATTTTTGGAGAATACAAAATATCGTGACCAAACTTTGAAATACGAGCTTCAATGTAACGAGAAGCTGCAGCACTATCGCCTGTGAGGATATTTCCCCAGTTACCTTGCATGTCGATAATCAAATCCTTCTGGCCAATTTGAACCATGGCGTCTCCAATACTCGCATCACCATGTGGATGATATTGCATGGTGTGTCCAACAATGTTTGCTACTTTATTGTAACGTCCATCATCCAACTCTTTCATGGAATGCATGATACGACGTTGCACGGGTTTAAAACCATCTTCAATAGCAGGAACAGCACGTTCGAGAATTACATAGGAAGCATAATCCAAAAACCAATCTTTGTACATTCCTGTAACTTTAGTGATGGTGTCTTCTGGATTTTCGTCATTTTCATAGAAATGATTGCCTGAGGATTTGATGTCTTCAAAACCATCTGCTATTGAATCTTCATTTGTTGACTCGTTCAACTCTTCGTTGTTATCGTCTTCTTTTGGGATGCTATCGTCTTCTTCTTCGTCTTTCATTTAATGTATTATGAATCGTATTTGATTTTTATTTTAAAAAGAATATTTTTCTTTACAAATATGTTCTTTCAATACTATTATATTTCCGTTTACATCTTTAGATTTTTTTTGCAAAATAATACACTCTTTGTGATCATTACTTTTGATAATAAAAAAAGTAGCTGAAAAACTAAAAATAAAAACAATAAGAACTAGTATGATGGTTTTCGTATTCATATAAATTAACTTTTTTCCACCACATCCAATTCTACTTTCAAATTATTAATAATGAACGTTTGTCTATCAGGAGTATTTTTACCCATGTAAAATTCTAACAATGTCTCGATAGAGGTTGCTTTATCTAACATTACTGGATCCAAACGTATGCTTTCACCAATGAAATTTTTAAACTCATCGGGTGAAATTTCACCCAAACCTTTAAATCTAGTAATCTCTGGTTTTGGTTTTAATTTTTCGATGGCATCAACGCGTTCTTGATCGCTATAACAATAAATGGTTTCTTTTTTATTTCGCACACGGAATAATGGTGTTTGCAAAATATACAAGTGTCCGTCTTTTATCAACTCTGGAAAAAATTGTAGAAAGAATGTGATTAACAATAATCGAATGTGCATTCCATCGACATCGGCATCAGTGGCTATTACAATATTATTGTAACGCAAATCGCCCATGTCTTCTTCAATATCCAAAGCAGCTTGCAGCAAATTGAATTCTTCATTCTCATACACAATTTTCTTAGTCATACCGTAGGAATTTAAGGGCTTTCCGCGTAAACTAAAAACGGCTTGTGTATTCACATCACGAGATTTAGTAATGGAACCCGAAGCTGAATCTCCTTCGGTAATAAAAAGTGTACTTTCCAGACTTCGAGGGTTTTTAGCATCAGTCAAATGAACTCTACAATCTCGCAGTTTCTTATTATGAAGACTCGCTTTTTTGGCTCTATCTTTAGCTAATTTTCTAATTCCAGATAACTCTTTTCGTTCGCGCTCAGCTTGAAGAATTTTGCGAAGCAGTAAATCAGCAACTTCAGGGTTTTTATGTAAAAAATTATCCAGTTTGGTTTTGATAAAATCATTGACAAATGTTCGTACTGATGGACCATTCGGACCAATTTCTGTCGAACCCAATTTAGTTTTGGTTTGGCTTTCAAAAACAGGCTCTTCTACTTTTACCGCTACAGCTGAAACAATAGATTTACGAATATCAGAAGCTTCAAAAGGTTTGTTGTAAAACTCTTTAATCGTTTTTACAATGGCTTCACGGAAAGCACCTAAATGAGTTCCGCCTTGCGTGGTGTTTTGTCCGTTTACAAAGGAATGGTATTCTTCTGAATATTGCGATTTACTGTGAGTTAAAGCAATTTCTATATCTTCTCCTTCAAGGTGAATCACCGGATATTGCATGTCATCTTCTGAAATCGTTTCTTCCAATAAATCTTTTAGGCCATATTCTGAAATGTATTTTTCTCCGTTGTAATAAATGGTTAAACCTCGATTTAAATAACAGTAATTTTTGAGCATCTTGATGATGTACTCATTGCGGTATTTGTAATTTTTGAAAATAGTTTCATCGGCAACGAACGAAACTTTGGTTCCTCTACGTTTGGTAGATTCTATTATATCTTCTTCAATAGTTAGATTTCCGGCAGAAAACTCAGCAGCTTTTTGTTGGTTATCACGAACCGATTCTACACGAAAGTAATTTGACAATGCATTTACGGCTTTGGTACCAACACCATTTAAACCAACGGATTTCTTAAATGCTTTAGAATCATATTTTCCACCGGTATTCATTTTGGAAACGACATCCACCACTTTTCCTAACGGAATGCCACGACCAAAATCGCGAACGGTAACCATTTTGTCTTTGATAGTGACCTCAATTACTTTTCCTGCACCCATAACAAACTCATCGATACAGTTGTCGATGGTTTCTTTCAGAAGTATATAAATTCCATCATCGGGAGAAGAACCGTCACCGAGTTTTCCGATATACATTCCTGGGCGCATTCGGATGTGTTCTTTCCAGTCGAGTGAACGGATATTGTCTTCGGTATATTGGTTTTGTTCTTGCATTATAAAACTATCGATTTTAACTCCGTTCAGTTTGACTTA
This sequence comes from Flavobacterium psychrophilum, assembly GCA_943325515.2. Lineage (GTDB taxonomy): Bacteria > Bacteroidota > Bacteroidia > Flavobacteriales > Flavobacteriaceae > Flavobacterium > Flavobacterium psychrophilum_R. The sequence continues at coordinate 58,557 of CALPPS020000001.1, read as the reverse complement.
TGCTATTCGCACAAACATCGGAATTGCTAATATAGTGGTAATCGAATGATTTTTAAAATGATATTTTGAGAAGTTATTAAGAATGTTTTTGACAATTTATAAAAGAAAAAAGAGAATAGAATTTGGATTTTTTTTTCTATTATTAATCAAATAAGAATTAATTGAATTTAAAAAAACCGCAAAATATCTTTTGCGGCTAGTCTTTTCTATCTTTAAAAATTCTAAACATTAAACCTAAAATGCATTACATCACCGTCTTTAACGATGTATTCTTTTCCTTCAACTCTTAACTTTCCAGCTTCTTTTACTTTTGCTTCAGAACCGTAATTTGAAAACTCTTCAAACGCAATAACCTCTGCCCGAATGAAACCTTTTTCGAAATCAGTATGAATTACTCCAGCCGCCTTTGGTGCTGTATCACCAATTTTTATAGTCCATGCACGAACTTCTTTAACTCCCGCAGTGAAATAGGTTTGTAATTTCAATAATTTATAAGCAGCACGAATTAAAACTGCCGAACCTGGTTCAGTTAATCCCATATCTTCAAGAAAAACTTGACGCTCTTCGTAGCTTTCTAATTCTGTAATATCTGCCTCTGCTCCAACTGAAAGAATAATCACTTCGGCATCTTCATCTTTTACTAATTCACGAACTTGATCAACATATTTGTTTCCATTTACCGCCGAATTTTCATCTACATTACAAACATACAAAACGGGTTTATTGGTAATTAATTGAAAATCTTCCATTAATTCTAATTCATCTTGATTTTGAGGTTCAACTGTTCTAGCTGATTTTGCTTGTAATAAATTTTCACGAATTCTATCCAAAAGTGCTTTTTCAACTTGTGCTTCTTTATTTCCTGTTTTAGCAGCACGGTTAACTTTTTCTAAACGTTTTTCAACGGTTTCTAAGTCTTTTAATTGCAACTCTATATCGATAGTTTCTTTATCTCGAATAGGATTTACATTACCATCTACGTGTACAATATTATCATTATCAAAGCAACGCAAAACATGTATAATGGCGTTACATTCTCTTATATTAGCTAAGAATTGGTTTCCTAATCCTTCTCCTTTACTTGCTCCTTTAACCAATCCTGCAATATCAACAATATCGACTGTTGCCATTTGAACTCGCTCTGGTTTCACCAATTCTTCTAAACGGTTAATTCTTGGGTCTGGAACGTTTACAACTCCAATATTAGGTTCAATAGTACAAAAAGGAAAGTTGGCACTTTGCGCTTTGGCATTTGATAAACAATTAAATAAAGTTGATTTTCCAACATTTGGCAATCCTACAATTCCTGCTTTCATTGTTATATTTATTATAAAAAGTGTGCAAATATAAGGTATTATAACCAAGATGCAAAGCCCTACTAAAGTATAGATTTTATAATAAAGGATTATTTAGTTGTTACAAGATAGTTTTTGACTTCTTTATTAGCTTAAGAATCTTTATCAATTCGTTCAAAACAAATTTCTTCTTTTGGAAAAACTAAATAATCCAAAAAAAATCCCCCAAATAGCATTTAACTTTTTGGGGCATAATCATAATTAGTCAATATTTTTTATTCATTATGTAAAAAAGATTGTCTATTTAAAAGTATTTCTACACTCTCCACATGATTATCATCAGGAACACAACAATCCACTGGACATACAGCCGCACATTGTGGCTCATCATGAAAACCTTTACATTCAGTACACTTTCCAGGCACTATATAATAAATATCGTCTGATATTGGAGTTTGTGCTGCATCTGAATCTATTTCGGTTCCATCGGGTAAAATTACTTTTCCTCTAAGTTTGGTACCATCCTTGTACCTCCAGTCATCAGCACCTTCGTAAATAGCTGTATTTGGGCATTCCGGTTCACATGCACCACAGTTAATACATTCGTCAGTTATAATAATTGCCATTTTTTTTAGTCTTAAAGTTTGAAAGCCTAAAGTCCAAAAGTCCAAAAAACAATGAAAGTGAAACGATTTGCATCTTTTGACTTCCGACTTTTGACTTTCGACTAAATTAGCCTTATTTTTGTACAAAATTACAATCAAAACAATTCATAAACAAGAAAACAAATGTTACAAATTGATAAAAAAAAATGTTTTGTTGCATTAGGGAAGTTTTTAAGTCAATTTTCTTCAAATAAAAACACCAAAGACGAAACAGTAATTCATAATGAGTTGTTTTTTGATGATTTTGTCAATTTAATTAATTTATCACAATCACATAACGGATGGTTTACCCCAGATCAAGTATATCATGCCATTGAATCTTGGTCAAAAGCATTACAAGAAGATAATTTAAATCAATGGTTAGGAAAATATGACTTTTCTGAAGTTAAGCCAAAAACAGTTAGTTTAATTCTGGCAGGAAATATTCCATTAGTAGGCTTTCATGATTTTTTATCTGTTTTGATTTCGGGTCACAAGGTTTTAGTAAAAACTTCCTCTAATGATCAACATCTCATTAAATTTTTAGCCAACTATTTAACTGCTATTAATCCTGAAATGGAAGATTTCATCACTTTTACTGATGGAAAACTGGAGAATTTTGATGCCGTTATTGCTACTGGAAGTAATAACACAGCGCGTTATTTTGAATATTATTTTAAAGACAAACCAAGTATTATTCGAAAAAACAGAAACTCTGTTGCCATTTTGACTGGAAATGAAACCCGCGAAGATTTAGTTAAGCTTGGTGAAGACATTTTCCGTTATTTTGGTTTAGGTTGCCGCAATGTCTCTAAACTTATTGTACCTAAAAATTATGATTTTCAGCTTTTTTTTGAATCAATTTATGAATTCAAAGATGTCATTTTTTATGAAAAATATTCAAATAACTATGACTACAACAAAGCCGTTTTCTTGATGAGTAATTTCAAATTATTGGATAATGAATTTCTAACCTTGAAAGAAGACAGTAGTTACGCCTCTCCCATTTCTTCAATCTTCTATGAATATTACGAGAAAATTGAAGATATTAAAAAGCAACTAGTTAACGATGCTGAAAAAATACAATGTGTTGTGTCTTCATGCGGGATAAAAAACAGTATTCCCTTTGGACAAACACAGCAACCACTATTATGGGATTACGCCGATAATTTGGATACAATAGAATTCTTGTTATCTATTTGATTGATAGTGTATAACTAATGTTATAAACTAAAACGTTTTCGTTGATAACATCGATTTAATATTGATAAATACAAATGGGTATTTCCAACCCTATTTCCGAAATTTGCGACTTAATTTTTTAAAATAACAGCATTTCAGATGATAAAAGATTCTGAAATAAATTCAGAATAAAATGAAAAAACATAATTATAGCGCTGGACCATGTATTCTTCCTCAAGAAGTTTTTGAAAAAGCAGCGCAAGCCGTTTTAGACTTCAATAATTCAGGTATGTCTATCCTTGAAATTTCCCATAGAAGTAAAGATTTTGTAGCTGTGATGGATGAAGCAAGAGCTTTAGTTTTAGAGCTTTTAGGTTTGGAAGGTAAAGGTTATCAAGCATTATTTTTGCAAGGTGGCGCAAGTTTAGAATTTTTGATGGTACCTTCCAATTTAATGAAAGTTAATGGGAAAGCTGCTTATTTAGATACTGGAACTTGGGCTAATAACGCTATCAAAGAAGCTAAACTTTTTGGTCAAACGGATGTAGTAGCTTCTTCAAAAGAACAAAATTATAATCATATTCCAACAAATTATTCTATTCCTTCTGATTCTGATTATTTTCACTGCACAAGTAACAATACCATTTTTGGGACACAAATGAAATCATTTCCAACTACAAATATTCCTGTAGTTTGTGATATGAGTTCTGATATTTTTTCTAGAACTTTAGATTTCTCAAAATTTGATTTGATCTATGCTGGTGCACAGAAAAATATGGGTGCTGCAGGAGCTACACTTGTTGTAGTTAAAGAAGAGATTTTAGGAAAATCAGGAAGAACAGTTCCAAGTATTTTAGATTACGAAAAACACATAAAAGCTGAAAGCATGTATAATACGCCTGCTGTATTTCCTGTTTATACTTGTTTATTAACATTGCAATGGTTGAAAAAGCAAGGAGGAATTGCTGCTATAGAAAAGATAAACGAAGCGAAAGCCAAGCTACTTTATACTGAAATTGACAGAAACCCATTATTCATTGGAACAGCTGATACAAAAGACAGAAGTAGTATGAATGCTACCTTCTTATTGGTTGACGAAAAGAACCAAGAAACATTCGATAAAATGTGGAAAGACGCTGGGATTTCGGGCTTGGCAGGACATCGTTCTGTGGGTGGTTACCGAGCTTCTATGTACAATGCCTTGCCATTAGAAAGCGTTCAGGTTTTGGTGGATGTGATGAAAGAGTTGGAAGAAGTAGTAAAACAAAACGAAGTTACCGTTTAATAGATTGCCCTAGCCCCGATAGTAGTGGAAATCCTTTTTTGTTGAGATTCCTCTCTCGTCAAAAAAGACGAGACGGAATGACAAAAGTGCTAAACAAAAAAGATTGAAACGAATAGCGGGATTTGCTCATAAAAAATCAATATACAATTTACATTATACATTATACAAAAAAAATGAAAGTATTAGCCAACGACGGAATTTCACAAAGCGGGATTGACGCTTTACACAAAGGCGGTTTTGAAGTAATTACTACCAAAGTTGCACAAGAACAAGTAGCAAATTTTATAAATAGTAACGACGTAGCAGTACTTTTAGTCAGAAGCGCTACTAAAGTTCGTAAAGACATCATTGATGCCTGCCCAGGATTAAAAATCATAGGTCGTGGTGGTGTTGGAATGGACAACATTGATGTAGAATATGCGCGTGCCAATGGAAAACATGTAATTAACACACCTGCATCATCCTCTGAAAGTGTTGCTGAATTGGTATTTGCTCATTTGTTTACTGGTGTTCGTTTCTTGCAAGATTCTAATAGAAATATGCCTCTTGAAGGTGATAGTAACTTTGATGGTTTAAAAAAAGCGTATGCCAATGGTATTGAATTACGTGGAAAAACACTAGGAATTATTGGTTTTGGTCGTATCGGACAAGCCGTTGCTAAAATGGCTTTAGGTCTAGGAATGAAAGTTATTGCAGCTGATAAATTTGTAGACAAAGCTGAAGTTAAAGTAGATTTCTATAACGGTCAATTCATCAATGTAGAGTTTGAAACTGAACCTTTGGAAGATGTTATTAAACACTCAGATTTTATTACACTTCATGTTCCAGCGCAAGATGGTTATGTTATAGGTAAAGAAGAATTTCAGTTGATGAAAAATGGTGTTGGAATCGTAAATTGTGCTCGTGGTGGTGTGATTGATGAAGCAGCCTTAATCTTAGCTTTAGACTCTGATAAATTATTGTTTGCTGGATTAGACGTTTTTGAAAATGAACCAACTCCAGAAATTCAAATTCTTATGCATACAAAAATTTCTTTGACACCTCATATTGGGGCGGCAACATTAGAAGCACAAGATAGAATTGGTACAGAATTAGCAGAACAAATTATCAGTTTGTTGAAAACAGAGAAAATTTAGGTAAAAATTTTTATTATAATTCAACCACGTTTTTTAGCGTGGTTTTTTTTATGTTAAAATTAAAATACAGCAAGGTCTTTTTAGTAACTTTATGGCAAACAAACAGAGGATATATGAAATATATATTGATACTATTTCTGTCAATCGTTGCTATTATTTCTTGTAATAATACAAAAACGGTATTAAATAAGGATAAGTATCAAACAAAAAAAACAGTTTCTGATACAGTTAGAATTGCTAACGATAGTTTGGAATATGAAGTAATTATTATTGATACTGGATTTAGTACTTGGTTAGCTTCTAAATCTAAACCTAGGGGATTTTATAATGTATCGTATTTAGAAAACAAAAACCTTTTTTGGGTTTCCGAATAGAATAGCAGAGTTAATCAACCACAATTATATAGTAGCGATTTGTATGAAATGCACATTAATTATGATAGAAATATCCATTATGGCTATGAAGTGAATTATTTGATTTTTAATTATTTGGTTTACTTCCAAATCAGTAACAATCAAAAACTTGGTGGATTTGTACCTTATCCATAAACTACTATATTTGTATAAATATTTATAATGGCAAGTTTTAAAGAACGTTGGAATATCAAATCGAATTGGCAAGTATTTGTCATAATCGTTGTTTTTGCTATTACAGGTTCTACCGCTGCATACTTATCAAAACCAATTCTTTTTAGTATAGGTGTTGAAAAAGGAATGGTTTCGAATTGGGTTTATTTTCCTTTATACATTTTTTTAATATTTCCAGTCTACCAATTATTATTGGTGTGTTTCGGATTTATCTTTGGGCAGTTTACTTTTTTTTGGGCATTTGAAAAAAAACTCTTGAAAAGTTGCGGCTTTGGCTTCTTATTTAAAAAAGGAGAAAGTCTCTAATAAATAATTACTAGAGACTTTCATCTAAAAAATTTGCAATCAAAAACTAGATTTATTTTTCTTTCCTTATTAAACTAAAGAAGTCATTTCTATTTTCTTTTTCATTAAAAATTCCTCCATATTGAATGGTTGATGTATAACTGCTTTCATCTTGAATCCCTCTACTTGATACACACAAATGTTTTGCTTCCATAACTACTAAAACATTGTCTGTTTCTAGAACTGTTTTCAACTCATTGAAGATTTGCATAATCAAACGTTCTTGCACTTGTGGTCTTCTTGAATAGTAATCTACAATTCTATTTAATTTAGACAGTCCAATAACTTTTCCACTAGAAACATAGCCAATATGGGCTTTACCAATAATTGGTAAAAAATGATGTTCACAAGTAGAATTGAAACTTATATCAGCTTCTACCAACATTTTATCATAATGATACGAATTATCAAAAACAGAAATTTTTGGTTTATTAGCAGGATTTAATCCTGAAAATATTTCTTTTATAAACATTTTTGAAACTCTGTGCGGTGTTCCTTTCAAGCTATCATCAGTCATATCTAAACCCATTTCCTCCATGATGGCATGAAAATGTTTTTCGATGGTATTCATCTTTTGCTCATCAGTTTTAATAAAAGCGTCTGGACGCAATGGTGTTTCTGCAGAAGTCATTTGATGATTGTCACCTATCAGTTCAAATAATTCTTTTTCAATGGATTTGTTCATAAGAATTAATATTTTTGTTTAACAAATGTAGTTAATTATTAAACAAATAAATTTGATTGATAAAACTTTATTATTTATTCGATCATAAAAAAAAATGATATGAAGTAATAAAAGAAAATACTTTGTTACTTTGTGAAAAATTCGATCAATGATTACTGCCAAAAACATTCATAAATATTACAACACATTACATGTGTTAAAAGGCGTAGATTTACATATTCAAAAAGGAGAAATTGTATCTATTGTTGGTGCTTCTGGTGCAGGAAAAACTTCACTGTTGCAAATTCTTGGTACACTCGATAATCCAAAAAAATCAAATGATACAGTTCTTGAGATAAATGGAGAAAACTTATTGAATATGAAAGACAAAGTTCTGTCTAAATTCAGAAATTTACATTTAGGATTCATCTTTCAATTTCACCAACTACTACCCGAATTTACTGCTTTAGAAAATATATGTATTCCTGCCTATATTGCTGGAAAAGGAAAAATAGAAACAGAAACTGAAGCCAAACGATTATTGGATTATCTAGGGCTTACCCAAAGAAGTCATCATAAGCCCAATGAACTCTCTGGTGGTGAACAACAACGCGTAGCTGTTGCCCGAGCATTGATTAACAAACCTGCTGTTATTTTTGCTGATGAGCCTTCAGGAAACTTAGATACTACTTCGGCAGAAAATTTGCATCAATTATTCTTTAAACTCAGAGAAGAATTTGGACAAACCTTCGTTATTGTTACCCATAACGAAGAATTGGCAAACATGGCTGATAGAAAATTAGTTATGAAAGATGGTTTAATAGTTTGATTTTATGATGCTTATTCTTCTTAGTTGGCTCTACATACTCTTTACTGCTATTGCTTTTGGAATAGGTTTCATGAAATTATTTCGATTACAAGTAAAAGACATTGTTATAACTTCCATCTTGGGATTATTTTTTATTACAATATCTGCTAGTTTTTTTGCCCTATTTGGACCTTTAAATCTTGTGTTCAACATTACACTATTAGTTTTTTCATTTTTAATAATAAATAAGAATAAAGAACAATTCTTTTTAATTTTCAGAAAAGCTAAAATACAGTTTGTTGATTTTTTGTTTCCAGTAAAATTACTATTTATTCTAAGTAATGTTTTAATATTGGCACAAAGTGCCGCATTACCATTCATCATAGATAATGAAACCTATTACATTCAAACTATAAAATGGTTGAACGAATATGGCTTTGTCCCCGGTTTAGCAAATCTTCATTTGTTTTTTGGTCAAACCAGTGGGTGGCATATTGCACAAAGTGTCTATAGTTTTTCTTTTCTCTATGATCGATTTAATGATTTGAATGGTTGCTGTTTTATATTAGTAAATTATTGGGCTTTTCAAAAGCTTGACTCCTATTTTTCAACTAATAATCGTTTGGATTTAGTATTTGGATTATTGCCATTATCCTATGTTTTCCTATTTCAATTCATCAGTGCACCCTCTCCTGATTTTCCAGTTTATGTTTTTGGAATTATATTGTTTAGTCTTTATTTAGAAAGAGAAGATTTTATTATAATTAGTGCAATATCAGTATTTCTGGTCTATGTCAAGATTACCGCTATTGTTCTTTTATTGCTTCCTATTCTATTGTTGTTTAAAAATTATAAAGAGCTTAAAAACAAATTGACTAGTTATAGCATTATTGTTGGAGTTACGTTAGTCATATTACTATTGAAAAACAGTATACTGACAGGTTATCCTCTTTTTCCATTGACATTTATTACTTTACCTGAAATAAATTATGGAGTACCCAAAGAAATCATGTCGTTTTTTTTTAGTCAAGACATGATGCATTCGTTTTATATGCCTTTTGGCACTCTTGATAATGCATCAATAATAGAAATATTAAAAAAGTATTTTTTCAGCAATGGAATAGACAGCATTATTGGAATAGCAACATTATTTATTGTAATTGTTTCACCTTTTGTTATCTTAAAAAAATATAAAAAACAAAATATTAGCAGTATTTATTTCCTTTTTATTTTACTACTATTTTTACTAGTCTTTAGTTCTCCACAGTACCGTTTTTATGTTTATTTTTCACTTTTCTTTTCATTATTATTACTTGCATCTATTTTAAATAATAATAAACTGATAATTGGAATACTTAGCGCCAGCTTAACATTGGTAGCTATATTGATATTAGTTCCTATATCTTTCAGTACACTTACCGATAATAAATCGATGACAACTAACAATACCTTCCAGTTGAAAAATTATCTTACTCCAGAACCAAATTCAAAGCTAAATCAAAAATATTTATCCCTACTCATAGGTAATATGAAGTATTACTCTCCCAATAAACCTATTTTCTTTTGGATAACTGGCAATGGTAAATTACCTTGTATAAACGAAGAACAATTGAACTATTTTGAAACTAATTTTCATGTGTTTCCACAAATGCGTGGTACTAATTTGGGTGATGGTTTTTACTCTCAAAAAATAATTCAAAATGAATAAAACTGAGCTCAAAGAATTCTTAGATGAAAAGGTTTCAATATATAATAATCCAAATTTTATAGAAAGCGACCCAATACAAATACCACATTGGTTTTCATTAAAAGAAGATGTTGAAATTGCTGGATTTCTTACTGCTACAATTGCATGGGGAAATCGTAAAATGATTATCAATAATGCAAAACGGATGATGGATTTGATGGGTAATTCTCCATTTGATTTTGTAATGAATCACAAGGAATATCACTTGGAAGTTCTAGAGCCATTTGTGCACCGAACGTTTAACAGCATTGATTTCAAAACTTTTATTATTGCCTTACAACAATTATACTTAATTCATGGCGGATTGGAAAATAGTTTTACTAAACACCAGCAAAGTACTACCATGCAGCCAGCAATAGCAGCTTTTAAAAAAGTTTTTTTTGAAGTGGCCCACCAACAAAGAACAACGAAGCATATTTCGGATCCAATGCAAGGTTCAGCAGCTAAAAGGATCAATATGTTTTTACGCTGGATGGTGCGACAAGATAATAAAGGTGTTGATTTAGGTATTTGGAAGAGTATTTCTCCTGCGGCTTTATCTTGCCCTTTAGACGTTCACTCAGGAAATGTGGCACGCAAACTAGGATTACTTAAAAGAAAACAAAATGATGGTAAAGCTCTTGCTGAACTTGACATTGCGCTGCGAAAAATGGACTCTACTGACCCGGTTAAATATGATTTTGCATTATTTGGCTTAGGAGTTTTCGAAGATTTTTAATTTTTCTTCAAGACCTTATATTGTTCATAGCATTCGCTGATGGCATCCATGATTTGCAAATCGTTAGCGGTTTGAATAAAAGATTCCGAGTAATTACAACGCTGCAAAATTTCAGCAATTTCTTTTTTATCAACACCTAGCAATACTGAAATTGTCTCTCTATCAAACTTAGATTCTAATAGATTTCTAACGGTATCATCCTTTTTCATGGATTTCAACCTTTTGAGTTCAGTTGGTTTTTTTCCAAAGAAATTATAAAGCATATCAGCTGGATTGAAAATAGAACCTAAAACCCTTGTAAAGGCGTTTGGAGAACTCTCTCCAGCTTCATAAGCGGCGGGTAATCCAGAAATACTATAACGATAGTTATCTTTGTCAGGAATAAGTTTTGAATCTATTTCTAAATAACCTGTTAAATCATATTTTTTAACAATAACTTCTTCTAGCGCAATAGCTTTTTCTGTCAACTGTATCTTAGCTGTTCCGTTTTTTAACCAATCGTTTGTGACCCTAATACGAAGTGATTGATATCCTAAAAGAGAAATATGTAGCGTATCGCTAACACTAACTTCTAATTCAAAAAAGCCTTTAGAATTAGTTACTATGCCTTTTACTTTATTAATATTAATAACATTCGCATTGGCTACTGGTAACAAAGTATTGTCATTAATAATAGTTCCAGTAACTTTTTGAACAATTATTTTATCTTGTGCAGTTGCGTTTAGGAAAAATATAAATAAAAAGAAAACCGTAAAATATCTCATAGCCATTTTTGATGGTTTAAAAGTATGAAACTCTTTTAAGATATTTTACGGTTTATATTCAGAATTAGAACAAAATTAACTTTTAAGGTTAACTTTTTCTTGGTCTTCTGTTTTTTGCAGCTTCAAAAGAACGTCCAGCAGGTTTTTCTCCATTCCCTTCAGAACGCCTTGGTGCTCTTTCTTCTCTTTGGAATAACCCAGGTTCTCTTTTTGGAGTAGCATTTCTATCACTCCTAAAACCGCTTTCTCTTGGTGCTGAATTTCTATCACTTCTAAAACCTCCTTCTTTTCTTGGTCCAAAACTTCCACCACCGCTTCTTGGAGTTGAACTTCTTCCTCCAAATCCGCCAGAACTCCTACGATCGCCGCCACCACTTCTTCCATTGTGATCACGTCTTTCACGGCTTCCACCATCGTTTTTAGAAATTTCAACGTTGATTCTTCTTCCATTTAGATCAAAACCGTTAAGCATAGACATTACTTTGTCAGTATGCTCTCCATCAGTATTAAAGAATGAAAAACCTTCTTTTACATCTACTTTAAAAACATCATCTTTACCTAAATCAAGAGTTTCTTTTAAGAAATCTTTTAATTGCATCCAATCAAAATCATCTCTAGAACCAATATTTACAAAATAACGCACTGGGTCACCAGCTCTAATTTCTCTTGGTTCAGAACTTCTTTCGCTTCTTTCGCTACCTTTTTCTCCTGATAAATCCCGTTTCTTTTTGTAGTAATTTATAAATCTGTTGAATTCAACCGAAACCATTTTCTTGATTAATTCTTCTTTAGTTAGCCCATCAAGTACTTCGTTGATGGCAGGAAGATAGTTGTCTATTTCGTGATCAACTTCGGTATCTTTAATTTTATTAGCTAAGTGCAACAATTGAATTTCACAAATTTCCATTCCAGAAGGAATCGTTTTTTCTTGAAATTTTTGTTGGATAATTCTTTCTATAGACGAAATCTTACGAATCTCACTTTTAGTTATAATTACGATAGAAGTTCCTAATTTTCCTGCTCTTCCTGTTCTTCCAGAACGGTGATTATAGGTTTCTATTTCATCAGGCAATTGATAGTTAACTACGTGTGTGATATTATCAACGTCAATTCCACGAGCGGCAACATCTGTTGCAACAAGCATCTGAATTTGTCTACCTCTAAATGATTTCATTACACCATCACGTTGCGCTTGAGATAAATCTCCGTGCAAAGCTGCAGCATTGTATCCATCTTCAATTAATTTTTCAGCAACGGCTTGTGTATCTCTTTTTGTTCTACAAAAAACTACAGAAAAAATATCTGGATTAGCATCAGCTAGACGTTTTAGAGCTTCATAACGATCACGAGCATTAACACAATAAAATTCGTGAGAAACTGTAGCCGAACCAGAATTTTTGCTACCAACGGTAACTTCTGCTGGGTCATGCATGAATTTTTTTGCAATTCGAGCTACCTCTGCAGGCATAGTGGCTGAGAATAACCAAGTGTTTTTTTCATCTGGAGTATCTGATAATATAGAAACTATATCTTCATAAAATCCCATGTTTAACATCTCATCTGCTTCGTCAAGAATACAAAAGTTGATATTTTTAATATTAACAAGACCTCTATTAATCATGTCTTGCATTCTTCCTGGAGTTGCCACAATAATTTGTGCTCCACGTTTAATCTCTCGGGCTTGTTCAGTAATGCTTGCACCTCCATAAACTGCCACTGTATGTAAACCTTTTACATATTTTGAGTATTGTTTAATTTCGTTGGTGATTTGTAAGCAAAGCTCTCGCGTTGGTGATAAAATTAATGCTTGTGTACTTCTGTCTTCAGCATCTAATTTTTGAATTAGCGGAAAACCAAAAGCTGCCGTTTTACCTGTACCTGTTTGTGCTAATGCGACTAAGTCTGTGTTTTGTTCCAATAGTACTGGAATCGCTTTTTCTTGCACTTCTGACGGATTCTCAAATCCTAGATCTTTGATCGCCAGCAGTAACGACTCATTCAGACCTAATTGTTCAAATTTATTCATATTGTATTTTAAAATTTGGTGCAAAGGTATGTTTTATATACCGTAAAAACTAATTTGTTTGGTTTTGATAATCAGCGCATTATGTTTTGGTCAGGAGATGTAAGAATAGAAGATGGAAGATACCAAGGAAAAGAAGTTAATATTTCACACAAAAACTTCCTTTTTCCTACTTCTATCTTCCATTTTTATTTTAAAAAATCAACCAATTGCTTCACAGCCAAACCACGATGACTAATTTTTGATTTTTCTTCTAAAGTCAATTCGGCAAAGGTTTTAGAGTACCCATCAGCTATAAATATTGGATCATAACCGAAACCGTTCGTACCTATTTTTTCTTCGATAATTTTTCCGTTGATGATTCCTGTAAAAAGCTGTTGATTTCCGTCAAGATTTAATGCTATAACCGTTTTAAATTGTGCATTTCTATTGGTTTTACCATCAAGATTAGCCAATAATTTGTCCATATTGTCATTAGCATCTCTTTGCTCACCAGCATATCTTGCCGAATAAACGCCTGGTTCGCCATTGAGTGCTTCAACCTCAAGTCCTGTATCATCTGCAAAACAGTTGTAACCAAATTTTTCGGTAATATAATTGGCTTTTTGCATGGCATTGCCTTTAATAGTATCCGCTGTTTCTGGAATTTCTTCAAAACAACCTATATCTTTTAAACTTATAACTTGAATTTTTGAAGGAAGTAAAAGCTGTATTTCTTTGATTTTGTTTATGTTATTGGAAGCAAATACTAGTTGCATAAAAATTATTTTAGCTTAATCTTAATCTAACAAAAACATGTTTAATTCCTTTTTTATCCGACTCTCTTTCATCAATTTCGATAATATCTTTTAGCGATTTTAACATAGGTGTTAATTTAGTAAAACCATAATTTCTAGGGTCAAATTCTGGTTTCTTTTTAACAATTAAATTACCAACATCACCAAGAAAAGCCCAACCATCCTCATCTCCAATAGCATCAAGGGTTGCTTCGATGAGTTCAATAGTTGTGATGTCAATTTTATTGTTAACTTCTTTTTCAACTGATTTTTTAGAATCTGTTGTTGAAGTTGGTTTTGTTGTTTTCTTTTTCACATTACCCTCAAGAACTTCTATATAAATAAACCTATCACATGACACTATAAAAGCATTTGGTGTCTTCTTCTCTCCTATCCCAATGACTTTCATTCCTGATTCTCTCAATCTTATTGCCAATCTTGTAAAATCAGAATCACTAGAAACGATACAAAAACCATCAACTTTATCAGAATATAACAAATCCATTGCATCAATAATTAATGCAGAGTCAGAGGAGTTTTTACCGGTGGTATAACTATATTGTTGAATGGGTGTAATAGCATGCTCTAGCAAAACAGATTTCCATCCATTGGCATTGGGCTTTGTCCAATCGGCATAAATTCTTTTGGTGGTTGGAGTTCCATACTTAGCAATCTCCTCCAACATTCCTTTGATATTACTATATGGAACATTATCAGCATCAATAAGTACTGCTAATTTAAGTTCCTTTTTATCTTCTGCCATTTTGTTAATTAAAAATGATATTCACTACACTTTTCTTTTACATAAAAGAAATATTTTTTTTGTAAATCTAATTAAAGAAGTTGAAAAAATATTTCGTTAAATTTAGTATTTTATAATTACTTTTGCAATGTTTGTTAATTATAGTTTACCATGGTAAAAGATTTATTCGAAAGAATACAAAACAATAAAGGTCCACTAGGAAAATGGGCTTCTCAGGCTGAAGGTTATTATGTTTTTCCCAAACTAGAAGGAGAACTTGGTCCGAGAATGCAATTTCACGGAAAAGATATTTTGAACTGGAGTTTGAATGATTATTTGGGTCTAGCTAATCATCCTGAAGTTCGCCAGGCAGATACTGATGCCGCTATAAAATATGGTGCAGCTTATCCAATGGGTGCTCGTATGATGAGTGGGCATACAGATGCTCATGAACAATTAGAAAAAGAATTAGCAGCTTTTGTGATGAAAGAATCCGCATACTTACTAAACTTTGGTTACCAAGGTATTATGTCTTGTATCGACGCATTAGTTACTAAAAACGATATCATCGTATATGATGTAGATGCTCATGCTTGTATTATAGATGGTGTGCGCCTTCACATGGGAAAACGTTTTACTTACCGTCATAACGATATTGAAAGCATGGAGAAAAACCTGCAACGTGCTACAAAAATGGCTACTGAAACAGGCGGTGGAATTCTTTTCATAACCGAAGGTGTTTTTGGTATGCGTGGGCAACAAGGGAAGTTGAAAGAAATTGTTGCAATGAAAAAGAAATACAATTTTCGACTTTTAGTTGATGATGCTCATGGTTTTGGAACACTAGGAAAAACAGGTGCTGGAGCTGGTGAAGAGCAAGGTTGTCAAGACGATATAGATGTTTACTTTTCTACTTTTGCAAAGTCTATGGCAAGTATAGGTGCTTTCTTGGCTGCTGACAAAGACATTATCGATTATTTAAAATACAATTTACGCTCACAAATGTTTGCTAAAGCGTTGCCAATGATTCAAACCGTTGGTGCTTTAAAAAGATTACAATTATTGAGAGATAATCCTGGATTAAAAGACAAACTTTGGGAAAACGTTAACGCTTTACAAAACGGATTAAAAACGAAAGGATTTAATATTGGCGATACTAATACTTGTGTAACACCAGTATATCTTGAGGGTTCTATACCAGAAGCTATGGTAATGGTTAATGATCTTCGGGAAAATTATGGTATTTTCCTTTCTATAGTAGTGTATCCCGTAATTCCTAAAGGAATTATCTTGTTGAGAATGATTCCAACTTCTTCACATACATTAGCAGATATAGATGAAACGCTTAATGCTTTTGATGCTATTCGAGAGAAACTTATAAACGGAACCTATAAAAAGATTGCTGATGCTACAACAGTAGATGTTTCTTAGTAAATGAATTTATTGATTAATAAGAAAAACCATCCTAAGGATGGTTTTTCTTATTTTAAATCCTAATTCAACAAAAATACTACATCATTGAAACTTCATCATTCTTCATATAATTATAAACTGTTTGTGATATTTCAGCTAGTACTTGTGATAATTTTGAATTCTCCTTTCCTCTTGTCATTATAGTTAATAAATAGGTTTTGTTATTTAAGTAAACTAAAGCCGATTCATGCAATTGCTTTTCAATTTGATTACCTGATTCTCCAAATTTATGAGCAACATTTGTATTAGAAGGTAAACCTTTAAGGATTCCATCTTTGAAGTTTGTTTGACTTAATAATTCAGCTGCAAATTCAGAACTATCAGAAGTAAGATAAGCCGCATTATAAATTGCTCTCATAAAATAAGAATATTCTTTTGGAGTAAATTGATATTGACTAGCATAAATATTAGGAACTTCTAATCCAACATCTTTAAAAAGCTTCTGCAAGATTCTTGAGTCCATTTGATTTTCTAATAATATAGTTGCTTTGTTGTCTGAATATTTAATCATATAAGTTAACAACTCTCTGATAGTATAAGTATTTCCAAGATTAATTGATTTATCATCGAAAGCAACATTTTTACCATCATTAATATTTTTTGAGTAAATGATAGTCTTGTTCAAAAAACCAGGATTAAGTTCATTCATTTTTAATATTGCAATCATTACTGGAACTTTAAAAATTGAACCTGGATCATACTTTATGCCATCATTTATTGTAGTCCATGTATTGAATTTAAATTCTCTTACATATACAGAGGCATTATTCAAATCTCCAGATATTTTATATTTATCAACTATGGATGTCACTTGTTGTTTTAAATCATTAAGATTTTCAGATTCACATTCATCATCTACAAACATTAATGGTTTAATAAATTTATAACCTTCTAATCTTTTGATATCGTAATTACATTTAAAAGATGAAGCACTAATCAAATTTTCCTCTTGTTGCTTGTGTTTATAAAAATTATTAACAATAAAGCAAACTGATATTGAAATTATAATAGTAGCAATTATAAAGTATTTAACAGAATATTTTTTTTCTAAATTAAAATATGTTTTCATTTTTTGAATTAATTAAATTATGTGTAAAACAAGATTTTATTTAAAAACCCTACTTTTAAAATTTTTAATACTTTCTATTAATTGACTAAAGTTTAATAAAAGTGTAAAATTAACATATTAATAAAGTGATTTACAAATAAAAAAATGTTAAAAACGTTAATTATGTAATTAAATAAATATTTATATAAAAATCCATTTTTCTTAGTTATTTTAAGATAAAAGTTAAAAACTTCATAATCAAAAATACATTTTTATGTGATTTTTTTATTTTATTACTTTTAATCAGTTGGGTTTAAATGAAAATTATTTCGATTGAATCTTTAAAAAAATAACTCAATTAAAAAATGAGACAATTAGAAAATTCTTAAAACTACGAAGAAGGCTACTCAGTACTATGAACTTATATAAATAAAACATTAAAAACTAATTACAACTAATAGTTTAAATTATTTAAAGTTGTTGTTTTTCTCAAAATCATTATTTTAGTGCCCTATTAAATAATAATTAACAAATTATGAAACTGCTAGGAATAGGTTCAAGAATAAATCACAAAGAGTATGGTAAAGGTGTAGTAACAAATGTATCTAGTAAAGAATATTGGGTAACCTTTATCGAATCAGGACTAGAAACCATCGCTATAGATGATGAATTTGAAGTCATAGAAGCCACAGATAACGAACTAGACACCGTCAGTTTCTATGAAGTAGAACAATCCCTTCTTTCCATCCTAAAGAAATGGAACGGGCTTGGTGAACCCGTAGCTATTGCAGACAAGTGGAAAGGCGGCAACCTAAAACTAGAGCCGGGACAAGTAGGCGTACAAGGAAAAGACGTGCCGATAGATGTGTTTTTCCACAAAATAGTCATGCTACGCGACCGCCTTCGCGTAATGGAACAAAAAATAAACGCCAGCAATATCGAAGAAATAGAAAAGGTAGAACTACAACAATACATTACCCGTATCTATGGAACACTCACCACGTTTAACGTGTTATTCAAATCACAAAACCAGTATTTTGTAGGTGAAAAAACTAAGTAACTGTAATTCTTAATTTACTCAACTTTGATGTATTATCATAATGTAAAACGCCTATACATCTGCTATAAAAACTATGAAACTATGTGGATAAAAATAAAAGATAATCAATCACACCAATAGGGTTGTATTTTAGTACCTTTATAACACTAAATTAAGTACTCATGAAAAGAACAATAACGGCTCTAGTTCTATTTGGACTAATCCTATTAGGATGCAAAAGTTCCTCTAGCAATACTAGCAAATCACTACAACTTACTTTTGAAACCAAAAGCAACAGTGGCGTAACGGGCACGGCAACGTTCACCCAAAAGAACAACGAAGTGACATTAGTAGCCAAATTAGCAGGACTAAAACCCGGCGAACACGCCATGCATATTCATGAAAAAGCCGATTGTTCTGCCGCAGACGCAGCATCAGCAGGTGGACATTGGAACCCAACCTTCAAGAAACACGGAAGATGGGGCAATACAGAATGCCACAAAGGCGATATAGGCAACTTTCTAGCTGATGCAAAAGGAAACGCTACCATTACCTTCAAAACCGACCAATGGTGCATGAACTGTGGTGATGAGACTAAAGACATCATCAATAAAGGATTAATAGTTCACGAAAAACCAGATGATTATGTAACACAACCTACAGGAGCGGCAGGAGCAAGAGTAGCGTGTTCGGGGATTATCAAATAGCTTTTTTTCATGATTAACCCATCGGTACACGGCTGGATTGACAAGTTCTTTGCGGAGCAAAGCTCATTAGAGCACCCTTTCCCCGAGAGTGCTATTAATTTTTATACTCAAACAAGGGCTACCGGTTTCATCTTTGGACACATCATCAGTTTTGACGTAAGCTTTCCCATAGAAACTAGCAATAGATTGCCACAAGAAATATCAAAGATAGGCATGCTCATCACGCTTTATCAAATGTTTCGATTGGTTACAAAAAATAATGACCCTTCCCAATTCCTTACCGAAACAGTTGCATTTTACAACTCATTGACCATTAAAGGATATAATCCTTTACAGAAAATGTTGCCCAGCACTAGACTATCTAGCCAACTGGAGAAGATATTGCACGACAGAGTACAAACCAACGAAGATTTATTTACCAAAAACTTTTCGCATGCAATTACCAATGCTATGCTCTTTATCGATGTTTTGGCTTTCAAACAACATCTCGAAAAAGGAAGTATCCCCGATAAATATTTGAATAAAATTGAAGGCATAGTAACTAGCATTGTGGCCATTTCGCTAAAAACAAAAACCAATATATCACAACACGATGCTTTATTATTAAAACTGTTTGATGCTTCTGTGCGCTATACAAAGTATACAACCACTGCTATCAAAACGATTGACGATTTAGAACTGAGCTATCTTCAAAACGAATTAGAGAAGTTTTATATGATTGATTTGGCAGGTATTAGTTTGTGGAGTGATGAAAAGGTTGAAAACGAAGAGCGCTACTTTTTATATACACTTGGTGATAGTCTTACCATTGACGATAGCTTTGTGTTAAGTAGTATTACATTTATCAATGATTTTATTGCCCATTACAAAAAGGAAATACCCTACTTTAATAACTCTAATCCGGTGAAACACTTTTATGATCAAACTTCAGATAGTGTTGTGATCTTGATAAACCGAAACAAAAAAAGACTGCTAAAGGAACTATCTCAAAGCAAAGAGTTGATGCAACTGTTGGCTAAATCAACGCATAAAGATTTGGATAATGAAGAAAAGAAGAAGGTCAAAAAGCAACTCCTTGATATATGTAAAACAGTGCCTTCATTGACTATTTTCTTGTTGCCCGGTGGAAGTTTGTTATTGCCATTGTTGATTAAGTTTATCCCGACGTTGCTTCCATCCTCTTTTAATGAAAATATAGAGGATAAATAAGAGGTTCTCGATTAGCTAAGCTCCGTTCGGCTTTAGCTCGGTTCAATTCCCCATTAAAATTAGGATACTCGAACAGACGACTTTTAGTTTACACAACTGAGGGTTTATAGGGTATAATTATCAATCCATGAAAAAAAATTCGTTTTTAAATTAGTTTTTTCTTCTCTGATATATTTTATATACGCTTCAGCAACGGGACTCATCGATTTGTTTTTTAACCATACCAAATGCCAATTAGACTGTATAGGAAATCCCTTCATGGGTATGATTTTTAAATCACCATTTTCCAATTCGTTCTTTAATCCTATGATGGGCATAATCGAATAGCCAATTCCAGCAATAACGGCTTGTTTGACCGCTTCATTTGAAGTCAGCTGTATTTTTTTGGAAGATTGTAAACCATTTCTAAATAGGTAATTTTCCATAACAAATCGTGTTGCAGAGCCTTCCTCTCTATAAATTAGAGGGAACTCGTTAAATAAATCTAAATCATTATTATGTATTTCTGAAACTGCATTTTTATTTCCAATTAAATACAACTTATTTTCAAGTAAAATCTCAAACTGCAATTGAATATCATCTGGCAAAATTGAAACCAATGCAAAATCAACTTCATTGTTTTCAAGACTTTTAACCACTTTCGATTTATTGGTAACATCCATAACAAGTTCAATACCTTTATTTTGATTTAAAAAATCAGACAAAAAATAAGGCATTACATATTTAGCCGTTGATGCTAAAGACAAAGTTAATTTTCCCGACAATATTCCTTTAAACGTTTTCGATTTATACGTTATGGTTGCCACTTCATCTAAGACTCTTTGAGCCGTAATGGCAATTTCTGAACCAAAATGAGTTATATACAATTGTCTTCCAATGACTTCTGTTAATGGAATATCAAATTGATCTTGAAGTTTCTTTAATTGTATAGATACCGCTGGTTGGGTTAAATTCAATTCTATGGCAGCTTTTGTGATACTCTTCGTTTGTGCAATTTTCAGGAATATCTGTAATTGATGTAAAGTATAATGCATAAATATATTTAATGTATGTCATAACAAATATAAATAAAAACATATACAATACTGTCTTTAACTTTGTAAAAAATTAAAATCATGAAAAATTTAATTGCACTTTGTATTGCACCATTTATTATTAGTAGTTGCGTAACTATTAAGCCAGGTGAAGTTGGACTTAAACAAAAATTAGGCAAATTATCTGAAGAAATTTATCCGCAGGGACCAGTTTTTTTTAATCCATTTACTTCAAAAATTGTTCGAACCTCTATTCAAACTAGAAATTTGGAATTGAGTCTAAGTTTACCAAGTAAGGAAGGATTGAGTATTACTTCTCAGATTTCAATTTTATACCGATTAGAGAAAAGTGAAGTTGTAAAAATAGTTAATGATTTAGGGTTAAATTATGAGGGAATAATTGCGAATGTATTTAGATCAGCATCGGCAGATATTTGTGCCCAGTATTATGCAAAAGACATGCACTCTGGTAAACGTTCAGAAATAGAAAACGACATCTTAATAAAAATGTCTGGTAATCTCTTAAGCAAAGGAATAATAATTGAATCTGTTTTAATGAAAAGCATTCAACTTCCTCAGGGTTTATCACAATCTATTGAAAGTAAGTTACAAGCGGAACAAGATGCCATGCGAATGGAATTTGTATTGCAACAAGAAAAATTTGAAGCAGAAAGGAAAATAATAGAAGCAAAAGGAACAAGAGACTCTCAAAAAATTCTTTCTGAGGGTTTAACAAACGAAATAATCAAAATAAGAAGCATCGATGCATTCAATGAATTATCAAAATCACCCAACGCAAAAATAATAATAACCGATGGTAAAACACCATTTTTAATTAACCAATAAATATAATGCAAAGAATAACAATCGCAAAAGGAGACGGAATAGGTCCAGAAATCATGGACGCTACATTAGAAATCATCAAAGCAGCAGGTGCACAGCTTGAATATGATGAAATAGAAGTTGGGGAGAAAGTGTATCTTTCTGGAAACACTTCGGGAATAGCAAAAGAAAGCTGGGATACCATTATTAAAAACAAAGTATTTTTAAAAGCACCAATCACAACTCCTCAAGGTGGCGGTTATAAAAGTTTAAATGTCACCACAAGAAAATTTCTTGGATTGTATTCTAATGTTAGACCCTGCATGAGTTTACACCCTTTTGTGGAAACGAAACATCCAAAAATGGACATGGTGATAATCAGAGAAAATGAAGAAGATTTATATGCAGGAATTGAACACCAACAAACCGATGAAGTTATTCAATGTCTAAAAATAATCAGCCGTCCAGGTTGTGAAAAAATAGTTCGATATGCGTTTGAATATGCAAAAGCTTACGGAAGAAAAAAAGTAACTTGTTTTACCAAAGATAATATCATGAAGCAAACGGATGGTTTATTCCACCAAGTGTTTGATGAAATTGCAACAGAATATCCACAAATAGAAAACGAACACTGGATTATTGATATTGGTGCCGCTAAAATGAGCGACACTCCCGAAGCTTTTGATGTTATAGTGACTTTGAATTTATATGGCGATGTTATTTCTGATATTGCTGCTCAAATTGCGGGTTCAGTTGGTTTAGCGGGTTCAGCCAATATAGGCGAAGAGTGCTCTATGTTTGAAGCCATTCATGGTTCGGCACCAAGAAGAGCAGGACAAAACTTGGCTAATCCATCAGGGTTATTACAAGGAGCTGTAATGATGCTTAACCATTTAGGGCAAAATACCATTGCCACCAAAGTACACAATGCTTGGTTGAAAACCTTAGAAGATGGCATACATACCTACGATATTTTTAAAGAAGGGAGTAGTACTCAAAAAGTGGGTACCAAAGAGTTTGCTCAAGCAGTAATTGCCAACTTGGGTCAGAAACCAAAAACGTTACCAGCTGTTAATTACGAAAATGGGCAACCACTTACTCTTCCAAAATACAAAAAACGACCACAAGCTAAGAAAGAACTTATTGGTCATGATGTTTTTGTTCATTGGAATGGAACTGATGCAGATGAATTGGCTGCTAAGATGAATAAAATTGGCACTTCAAATTTGAAACTAAGCATGATAACCAATCGGGGAATCAAAGTTTGGCCAGAAGGTTTTTCACAAACATTTTGCACCGACCATTGGCGTTGTAGATTTAAAACTGCAGAAGGAAATACGATTAATAAAGAAGAAATAATAGCACTTCTTCAGCAGTGTATTCAAAACGAAGTCGATACTATTAAAACAGAGAATCTATATCAGTTTGATGGTAAAATGGCATTTTCATTAGGGCAAGGACAATAAATAAAACTATTATGGAACTACAATTATTAAATGATACTTTTTCGACTAATGAATCGATAGAAATTATAAATCAATTATTTCAAGTAAAAATTAAGTTTCACGAGGATAAAATTAAAATATCTCATAATGAGGAAGACGTAAAAATGAGAGAAAAAAAAATTAAATTTTTACAAAATGAATTAGCCGCTGCAAGGCAATTCATTAGTGCAAAATCGGGGTATATTTCGTTAAGTAGTCAAATAATTTTATAAATAAATGGATACATATCAGTTTAAGTTAATAGAAGGTAATTTTTCATCTCAGGATGCAAAAACAGTTTTAATGTCAGTAATAAATAGCAAAATCAATTTTCATAACCTTAATGCCTTTAGTGAATTTGTTAAAAACAATGAAGATTGTGAAATATCAAAACGAAGAATATCAGTATTAACTTCATCTCTTGAGGATATCAACAAGCTTCTTAAAGAAAGTGATAGAAATGGAAAGAGGTTAAAAATTAATGGTGACATTACTATAGAGTTCATATAACATATTAGATTTGGATATTTTCAAAGGAAGAAGATTAGTCATTGCAACCAAGCATAAAAAAGAAAGCGTAATTGCTCCGTTACTTGAAAAGCATTTAGGCGTGCAATGTTTTGTTCCTGAAGATTTTGATACTGATACGCTGGGAACTTTTACAGGTGAGATTGAGAGAAAAGAAGATGCATTAACAACCGTCAGAAAAAAGTGTCTACTAGCAATGGAAAATACCCATTGTGATTTAGGCATCGCTAGTGAAGGTTCGTTTGGACCACATCCAACAATTTTTATGGCACATGCGGATGATGAGTTATTACTTTTTATTGATAAAAAAAATAATCTAGAAATTATAGTGCGAGAGTTAAGTCTCGATACTAACTTTAATGCAACAACTGTTACATGTTTTCAAAATTTGGTTAATTTAGTAAAAACAGTTGGGTTCCCAGAACACGCAGTAATTTTAAAAATTACTGAGGAAGAAGTTCCTACCGTTGTAAAAGGGATTCAATCCTGGGAGTTATTAAAAGAGTGTT
This sequence comes from Flavobacterium psychrophilum, assembly GCA_943325515.2. Classification (GTDB taxonomy): domain Bacteria; phylum Bacteroidota; class Bacteroidia; order Flavobacteriales; family Flavobacteriaceae; genus Flavobacterium; species Flavobacterium psychrophilum_R. The sequence continues at coordinate 33,988 of CALPPS020000001.1, read as the reverse complement.
TTCATAAACTTTCGGCTAATAATTCCCAAGTTGTTGCAGAAACCGATATGCGAGCTATGTATAATCCAACACGGATGAAGGTTATAGAAAAAGCAACTCAAAAACTAGTTGATAAAATAAAATCTACGTGCCCACAATGCAATACACCTGGGTTTGGTATAGTAAATATCAAATCAGGTTTACCATGTGAATGGTGTGGTTCGCCAACAAATTCTGCAAAATCACATCTTTATAAATGTAAAAAATGTGACTTTGAACAAGAAAAAATGTTTCCAAATGAGAAGAAGACAGAAGACCCAATGTATTGCGATTATTGTAACCCATAAAAAATGAAAGAAACAATATTAAAAGCTGCCACATTATTAAAGGACGGAAATGTTATAGCCATACCAACAGAAACTGTTTACGGTTTAGCGGCCAATGCTTTTGATGAAAAAGCAATTATAAAAATATTTGAGATAAAAGGAAGACCGTTATTTAATCCTTTGATTGTTCACATCAAATCAATTGATTATTTAAATACTTTAGTTAAATATGTGCCACCAAAAGCGGTATTACTTGCTAACCATTTTTGGCCAGGTTCACTGACTTTAATTTTACCCAAGAAAGATAGTATTCCAGCTATTGTTACAGCTCAAAAAGATACAGTTGCCGTTAGAATGCCAAATCACCCACTTACTTTAGCGCTTTTAAATTCAATAGATTTTCCTCTTGCAGCGCCAAGTGCAAATCCTTTTGGAACAATAAGTCCAACGGAAGCAAAACATGTGACTGATTATTTTAAAGAAAAAGTTCCACTGGTTTTGGATGGTGGGATTTGTCAAAACGGAATTGAATCTACTATTATTGGTTTTGAACTTGACGAACCAGTATTATACCGATTGGGTTCTATAACATTAGAAGAAATAGAAAATGTAATTGGCAAGATAAAAATTAAAACCAACAACGATATTTCACCAGAAGCACCAGGTATGATGTCCAAACATTATGCCCCAAAGACCAAAACTTTTTTGGAAACAGATGTTAATCAATTTTTGAAAAAACATCCAAATAAAAAAATTGGAGTTTTGTTGTTTAACCAAAAGATAGAAAATCAAGAATTTATTCATCAAGAACTTTTATCAAACAACAGTAACTTTAAAGAAGCAGCTTCAAACCTTTATGCCGCCATGCATCGTTTGGATAAATTGGGATTGGACGTACTAGTTGCCGAACGATTTCCCGATATTGATTTAGGAAAATCAATTAATGATCGACTAGAACGTGCCACAAAAAATTAATATATGAATTTAGATTTACTTTTAGATAATTTAACAAATCCTGCTCTTTTATTTTTTTTGTTGGGAATTATTGCCACACGGTTAAAAAGTGATTTAGAAATCCCTCCTAATTCCTCTAAATTTATTTCGCTATATCTTTTATTCTCAATAGGGTTCAAAGGCGGACAGGAATTAGCACATAGTCATTTTGATTTTGAAATTATTTGGTCTGCAATCTTTGGAGTATTCATAGCTATAATTATTCCTATATATTGTTTTTTTTTACTCAAAAGAAAATTCAGTGTTGAAAATTCAGGCGCAATAGCTGCTGCCTACGGATCAGTAAGTGCCGTTACTTTTGTTACAGCAATTTCATTTTTAGAAATTCAAAAGTATTCTTTCAGTGGATATATGGTTGCCATCATGGCATTGATGGAAGCACCAGCAATTATTATTGGTGTCATACTTATGAAATTGTTTAATAAAATTGATGTCATAAAAACCAAAATTAGTTCAGTAATAAATCATTCGTTTACAAATGGAAGTGTACTACTTATTCTAGGAAGTTTAGTAATAGGATTTTTAGCAAGCGACCAACAAGCTATGGGAATAAAACCTTTTACAACTGATATTTTTAAAGGATTTCTAGCAATATTCTTACTAGACATGGGAATAGTCAGTGGAAAAAAATTAGATTTTTTCTTTAAAAGTGGTTGGTTTCCGGTATTTTTTGCAATTATAGTTCCCTTGCTAAACGGATGCATCGTTGCAGTACTCAGCCAATTTGTGACTGATGAAATTGGCAATAGGTTTATATTTGCAATACTAGCAGCAAGTGCTTCCTATATTGCAGTTCCAGCGGCAATGAAAATAGTGGCTCCAAAAGCAAATCCTGGATTGTTTTTACCAATGGCTTTAGCAATTACTTTTCCTTTCAATATCACTTTTGGAATGCCAATCTATCTTAGTATCATACTTTGTTGTTAAAGAAATTTAATTAGAAAACTTGAGACGATAAACTTCATCAAGTTCATTATTTGAACTCATGTTCACACCTAAATCGGTAACATAACCTGAATTTAATCCATAGGTCCAACCGTGTAGGGTTAAATCTTGTCCGTTACGCCATGCTCCTTGTACAATTGAAGTTTTTGCTAAATCAAAAACTTGTTCTTGGACATTAATTTCAACAAATTTATTGAATCTATCCTCTTCATTTTCAAACGAATTTAGGTAGTCTTCGTGCAAACGATATACATCTTTAATATGACGAATCCAGTTGTCTATTAATCCAATTGATTGATTTCCCATAGCCGCTTTTACACCACCACAACCATAATGTCCGCAAACAATAACGTGCTTAACTTTTAAAACATTCACCGCATAATCCAATACGCTTAGCATATTCATATCACTATGAATAACCATATTGGCAATATTTCTATGTACAAAAACTTCACCTGGCTTTGCTCCTATTATTTCATTGGCAGGCACACGACTGTCTGAACAGCCAATCCAAAGCAAAGGTGGTTGTTGCCCTTTAGCTAAATCTTTAAAATATTCATTATCAATAGCCAATTGGCTTTCAACCCACTTTTTATTATTATCTAGTATTTTTTTATAAAATTCAGCACTCATAATTATTCTTCTTTAAATATTATTTCCTTATTTTTAATTACTTCCATTTTTCGTTTCATCACATTGTAACGTTGTTCAATAGTAACTTTGTTTTTATAACCATCAGTGTTTTTTAAATCATAGGCGTTTTTAAAGCCAACTAATTTAGTGTTAATGTTTAACTCTTTTGATTTTATCTTTTCAAACTCCTTAATTAAATCTAAAACATCATGAGCAATATAGACGGTATCCGTTGCGTTGATTACAAGTTTAGAATTTGAAGGGATTTCATTTAAAGTAGTTTTTATTGCGGCTTTATTCAAAAAAGAAACCTCTTGTGCTAAATCAATATGAATAATATCTCCTTCATGATACTCTTCTTTTCTAAAACTGTAAGCTCTTTTCATATTCCCTTTCAAAACAAAAATAATACTGATGATTATTCCCAATGTTACCCCTTTTAATAAATCTGTAAAGATTACCGCCATAAAAGTGGCAATAAAAGGCACAAACTGGTATTTTCCTTTATTCCAAAAATGCTTAATTATTTTAGGATTGGCTAATTTATACCCAATTAATAATAATATAGCCGCTAATGTTGCTAACGGAATTTTATTCAAAAGTGTTGGAATTGCCAATACACTAACCAATAATAAAATACCATGAATAATAGCGGACATTTTAGACTTTGCGCCAGCATTTTTATTTGCAGAAGTTCTCACTACGACAGATGTCATTGGTAAACCACCTAAAAGAGAACTTAAAATATTTCCTATTCCTTGAGCTTTTAATTCTGCATTAGTATCCGTATAACGTTTCTGCTCATCCATTCTATCGGCTGCTTCAATACAAAGTAAGGTTTCGATAGAAGCCACAACTGCAATCGTGAAAGCAACAATCCATACTTTACTGTTGGTGATAGCAGTAAAATCAGGTGTCACAAATATATTTTTAAGTTCTGCAAAAGTTTTTGGGACTGGTAAACTTACTAAATGTTCGCTTGTGATTGCCAAGCTACTTCCCGATTGAATAAAAAATTCATTCAATAGAATTCCGACAATAACAGCAATTAAAGCCGCTGGAACCAATTTCATTTTCTTTAAAAAATCAACTTTTGTCCAAGCAATCAAAATTGCTATAGAAACTAAGGTAATTACAACCGAACCTAATTGAATATGATTGAAAACTGAAAACAAGTCGGAAAATGTGTTGTGACCTTCTGTTTGTAAAAACGATTCATCTCCTTCAAAATCATTATCATAACCAACTGCATGAGGAATTTGTTTCAAGAAAATAATCACTCCTATTCCTGCCAACATTCCTTCAATAACATTTGTTGGAAAGTAATTTGAAATGCTACCTGCTTTAATAAAACCTAGTGCCAGTTGAATAATACCAGCTATTAAAACTGCCAAAAGAAAAGAATTGAAAGAATCTAAATCTGTAATAGCTACTAATACGATAGCAGTTAAACCAGCGGCTGGTCCTGAAACACTAAGATGCGATTTACTTAAATACCCAACAACAATTCCTCCAATAACTCCCGAAATAATACCTGAAAATAAGGGTGCTCCACTTGCTAATGCAATTCCGAGACATAATGGTAAAGCCACTAGAAAAACCACTAAACCTGAGGCAAAGTCAGATTTAAGGTCAGCAAAAAGATTGATTTTTTTTGTCATACTTGAAAAAATTAATTACAAAAATTGTATATCTATATTATGTAGATATTAAAAAAAAGCCAAGTTTGTACTAAATTAATTCGGGTGGAGGTGAGAATATTTCTTCTAAAATAGTATCATGTTTTGATAAATTTTCCGAAATAATTTCAGGATTTATTATTTGCTCAAAGTTTGAAGTAATCGAAACAAAAGAATTAGTAAAATCAGCTTTGATTTCTTTTATATCTTTATTAGTTTCTTCTTCTGAAAAGCTATAAAGTGCAGAAATATCTGTTTTATTTTCTATCAAAGAAATTACCGTTGGCAATGATAGAAAAGTAATAAACAGCAATAATAATAATCTTGCAACTAAAATCATTTAGCAAAAATAGTTTTTTCGCTGTTAAATATATGCTATTTTTAAATTTATTAACAATAAGATAATCTTATAGTTTTTATATTTGCATCAGTAAATACTATACCATGACTATTACACAATTAAAATATGTTTTAGCAGTTGCTGAACACAAGAACTTCACATTAGCAGCCGAAAAATGTTTTGTAACCCAACCAACATTGAGTATGCAAATTCAAAAAATTGAAGAAGAATTAGACATTCAAATTTTTGATAGAACAAAAAAACCAATTCAGCTAACTGAGATAGGTCAAAAAATTGTCAATCAATCCAAAAATATTGTTAATGAAGCCGATAGAATTCAAGACATAGTTGACCAACAAAAAGGTTTTATTGGAGGAGAATTTCGTTTAGGAATTATACCAACAATTATGCCTACTCTTTTGCCAATGTTCTTGAATAATTTTATCAAAAAATACCCAAAAGTAAAACTCATTATTGAAGAGTTGAATACCAATGATATTATAGAAAAATTAAAAAATGGTCACCTTGATGCCGCTATTGCATCAACTCCTTTGGAAGAAGAAAATATAAAAGAAATTGTGCTATACTTTGAACCTTTTGTTGCTTACATTCCAGAAAATCATAGCTCTTTTCATAAATCAGAAATTGAGATTGATGATTTAAATATTGATGAAATTTTATTATTGCAAGATGGACATTGCTTTAGAGATGGAATTTTGAATTTATGCAAAAATCAAAATAAAAACGATAAAAATCATTTTCAAATAGAAAGCGGTAGCTTTGAAACATTAGTTAAACTAGCAGATGAAGGTTTAGGAACTACACTTCTTCCCTATCTTCATACGTTAAACTTAAATGAAAAAGACAAATTAAAACTGAAGCATTTTGTAGAACCTAAACCAGCCAGAGAAGTAAGTTTAATTTTCCCTAAAAATGAATTAAAAATTCATATTATAGATGCACTAAGAAATACTATTACTGGTGTAGTTAGAGGAGCAATTGCTTTTCAAAATGTACAAATCATTAGTCCACTACAAAAAAAATAAAAAAGGTTTTACATCACCTCTTTATTTCTTAAAAAACAAACTAAAAAATAAGATTTCCTAATTAACAACTTTATAAACATTGTCTCAATTCAGGATGTTGACTCGTAAAGAACTGAAGCCATTTTTTTAATAGTTCAATTTGATACGGCAACAAGTTTTTAATGCCTTTTTTAATTCTTTAGCAAAAAGAATGGAATCAAAACTCACTCTTTTTAAAACTGACTTGGTAGGGTCTAACATGGTTTTAGACATAAAATTATAATTAATTAATGTGGATAAATAGTAAGAAGGAAATTTAATTTTTAAATATAATAGTTTTTAAAAATTTAAGTTAAAATAATCTTTTTGAAATATTATTTTAAAATTCCTTTAGTAGCACGTAACATCTCTCTCTTTCCTGGCGCGCCGGGTAATTTTTCGATAGAAAATCCAGCTACTAACATAGCTTTTTTTATAGAAGTTCTACACGCATAGGTTACTAGAACTCCATTTGACTTCAAAGCATTATACATTTTCAAAAAGATTTCTTCTGACCATAATTCTGGTTGCACTCTATAACCAAAAGCATCAAAATAGATTAAATCAAAAGCCTCTACATCATTGATGTCTTGAAAAAATTGTTTTCGTTTTATTAAAGTGAAATTTTTAGAAATAGTATTTTTAATTTCCCATTCACATTCATGCATTTGATCGAAGACATTGGCTTTTTTATTGTCAATTTCATTTGCAAAATTCATTTTAAATGCTTCCTCAATAGCAACTGGATATGCTTCTACTCCAACATAATCTATAATTTGATTATTCTTGTTTGCTTCTAAATGAGTGATAAAAGCATTCAACCCAGTTCCAAATCCAATTTCTAAAATAGAAATGGGCTTCCCTTGAAAAAGGGAAAACCCATTTTTTATGAATACATGATATGCTTCTTGTATGGCACCGTGCTTAGAATGATAACTTTCGTTCCATTCTGGCAAATGTATTGTGGTTGAACCATCATTTGTTTGAATAATTTCTCTTTTCAATATTACTCTTTAATATAAAGTTTTTTTATTCTCGGGATGGGTCCGCCACATTTTTGTTGGTGACATTGAATGCATGCATCAACTCCAGTATTAAAATGTTTTATAGCGTTTTTTGGGTCTTTATATATTAATTCTTGAGCTCTGATAAACTTAGCTGCGTTTTCTTTAAAAAAAACATCATTATCTGTTTCGTCAGTCATGACTGCTTTATGAATTTCCAAAAAATGTTGTGGAAATTGACCTATTGTATCACCTCTTTGAATACGTTCTTTCAATCTTTGATTATCAACATACATCTGCTCCATCAAAATTGCCATTTCAGACATTTGGTACATTTCTAATTTCTTCTCTTTCTTAGTTGAGCATTGATTAGTTGCTATCTTCTCCTCTTTTTTTTGACAAGAAAACAATACTATGCAAAAAATAGCCAAAAGTGTTTTCTTCATTTTAGTTATTTTTTAATGTAAACACCCGATGCTAAAAAGGAATACGTTATTTCAGGTTTGATGATTTTAGCAATTTCTGTTGTTGATTTCCCACCATCTTTGGCATAATGTTTTAATTCATCTACAGAGACAACATCTACAAATGCTTTCCCAATAACTATGGCTTGACTATTATCTGCATTTAGTGGAACAAAAAATGAATAATCTTTAAATTTCACAAAAGAATCATTATCACCAGCTAATTGCATTTTCATCCAACAACCTTTCTTTTTACAAACCGATTTAATATTCGATTGAAATTGAACCGTTATTGTATCTCCTTTTTTTAGTGATTTATATTTTTTTAACATTTCTTTTTGGTTTAAAATCTTGGAAACTTTAAATTTTTCACCAAACAAAGTATAATCATTACTATTAAAAGATTTTATCTTTGCATTTTTTTGGGCTATCGAATTAAATCCAACTAATAATAAGGTTATAATTAGTAACGCATTTATTTTTTTCATGACATAAAATTTAATAATTGCAAAAGTAAAAAAGATTAACAGTTTAATAAGTTAAATTGACAATATATTTTATAGTTATTAATAATTTACACAAAAAAAGGTCTTCAAATTATTAATTTTCTAAAAAGCATATATTATTTTTATTGATTGCATAATACAAACATATTTTTATTAGTTTTACAAAAAACTACCAACTCAATTATAATTTTTAGAAAATATTTATAACTATCTAATTACCAAATTTATACGTATTTCTTCTAAACTAAACTTATTGTTAATGATGTTAAAAACAACAAACGAAATCGATATAGTTAGAGCTTCTTCTACTAAAATTAATGAAGTTGATTTCGAAAACTTAGCCTTCGGAAATACATTTACAGACCATATGTTGATTTGTGATTTCAGAGAAGGGAAATGGAATAAGCCTATTATTAAACCTTATGAGCCCTTTTTGATTGATCCTTCAGCAAAAGTATTTCACTATGGTCAAGCTATTTTTGAAGGAATGAAAGCTTACAAAGATGAAAATGATGATGTTTGGCTTTTTAGACCTGATCAAAATTTAGAGCGATTTAATAAATCTGCAGTTAGAATGGCAATGCCTGAAGTTCCTGAAGAAATTTTTATTGGTGGTTTAAAAACTATAGTTGATTTAGATAGAAATTGGGTCAAAAAAGGACTAGGAAATACACTTTACATAAGACCTTTTATGATTGCTATAGGCTCAGGTGTAATTGCCCAACCATCTTCACAATATCGTTTTATGATAATACTTTCTCCTGCTCGTTCTTATTATTCGGGTGAAGTGAAAGTAATTATAGCTGAACATTATAGTCGTGCTGCAAATGGAGGAATTGGTGCTGCAAAAGCTGCAGGAAATTATTCTGCTCAATTTTATCCACAAAAATTGGCTCAAGAAAAAGGTTTCCAGCAAATTATATGGACTGATGATGCAACACATACAAAATTAGAAGAAGCTGGAACTATGAATGTTTTCTTTAGAATTAATGATACATTATATACTGCACCAGTTAGCGAAAGAATTTTAGATGGTGTGACCAGAAAAAGTCTAATTGCAATAGCTAAACGAGATGATATTAAAATTGTTGAACGTACGGTTCTGGTTGAGGAAATAGTTAATGCGGCTAAAGACGGAAGTCTTAAAGAAATATTTGGTGCAGGAACAGCTGCTGTTGTTAGTCCTATTGTAGGATTTCAATTTAAAGGAGAATATTATGAGTTACCAAAAATTGAAAACTCATTTGCCATTCAATTAAAAGATAAATTAACCAAAATACAATACAAACTAACTGAAGATACTTTTGGTTGGTCAGTAAAAATATAGTTCATAATAAATCCTCCAAAATGGAGGATTTATTATTTTAGTATGGCTTCAAAACTTGGTTTAAAATAGTTTGGCCCTTTCATTACTTTGCCATCTTCTCGATAAATTGGCTTTCCATCTTCACCTAGTTTACTCATATTACTACGTTGAATTTCATCAAAAACTTCTTCTATTTTGTGTTGCAATCCATGTTCCAAAATAGTTCCGCAAAGAATATAAAGCATATCACCAAGTGCATCAGCAATTTCTATTAAATCATTATTTTGAACTGCTTCTAGATATTCTTCGTTTTCTTCCTTCATTAAATTAAAACGAAGTACATTCTTTTGTTCACCCAAATGAGCTTTCATTTCGTGGCTTACACCGAGTCCGAATGAGGTGTGAAATTCTTTTACTGCGTTGAGTTGTTTTTGCATATTATTATAAAATTAATTGATGATGCAAAATACAACTTTAGCATACATTTGAGTAAATTTGTTGAAAATTTAAAATAAATGTTCACAACTGGTCAATGGATATTCGCCGCTTTGTTTTTTATAGGGTTTGTAATTGCAATGTATTTTGCCTATAGAAGAGACAAATCACTTCATCAAAAAGTATACAAAGGAAGTTATAAAGTTTTGATTGCTTTTTTATTTTTTATTCTTTTGCTTTTTGTGATAAAAGTAACAATGAAACACTGATTATTTCACATCCAATAAATTCTTAACTTTGTGACTCTTTATTAAGGTAGTACATGCAAATTCTAAAATATATATTCTTGCTTTTATTGTTAGCATTTATGGGTGTTACTGTATACGTAGCTACTCAAAAAGGGGACTTCAAAGTATCAAGATCAAAAGTTATTAAAGCACAGAAAATCTCTGTATTTGATTATGTAAATGATTTAAAAAACTGGGAAAGTTTTGGATCTTGGATGGAGAATGATGAAGGAATTAAATTTAATTATCCATCAAAAACAATGGGTTCAGGAGCGTATTGCTCTTGGGAATGTGGTTCAAGCGATGGGACCGTAAAAACTGTTTTTGTAAAAGAAAATGATAGTATTTCACAAAAAGTAAAATTTAATGGAACTTTTGCTTTAGTTACTTGGAAATTTAAAGATACCATAGGAGGAACAAAGGTTACTGTTTATAATAAAGGTAAAATGGATCTTTATACCAAAATCTCTATCTTTTTTCAAGGAGGAATATCATCGGTTCTGAATGATGTTTGTGAAAAAAGTTTATTTAATTTAGACAAAACGCTAAACTATCAAATGAAAACCTACTCCATAAAAGTGAATGGAGTTGTGCAAAGAAATTCTGGATTTTGTTTGCAACAAACTGTTTCTTGCAAAGTAAAAAGTGTGTCTAAAAACATTAAAATTATTATGACAAGAATGGTTCATTTCTTTAAAAAGAACAAATTACCAATGACAGGAAAACCATTCGTACTATACAATCGTTATGATATTGCCAATGATTTTGTAACATTCTCTGTTTGTGTTCCAACCCAAAAACAAATATTCGTTTCACCAGAAAGTGATGTAATTTCTGGTGAAATAATTCCTTTTACATGTTTAAAAACAACTTTGTTAGGTGATTATTCACACACACAAGAAGCATGGTCAAAAGCAAAAAAATATATTGCTGCTAATGGTTTTAAAGAGAATTTTGCAGGAAATTATAGCGAAGTATATGTTAAAACTATTGACGATATAAAACAACCCTCTAAATGGATTACAGAAATTTATATCCCTGTTTTTCCAAAAGCTGAAGTTGCTCAATCAGCAGTTGAACCTGTTCCATCGGAAAATAAACCAACAGTGACTCCATAATTTTTTATTAAAGATTAAACCTTTTCATTTATATTTATTCCAAAAGCTAAACTTTAGATTTGCAAGAAGAAAAGGATTTTATACAGGAATTATTAAATCCGAAAACGCAAAATCAAGCGTTTCAAAAACTCTTGCGCAATTATCAAAGACCTTTATACAATCAGATTAGAAATATAGTTTTAAACCATGAGGATGCAAATGATGTGTTACAAAATACTTTTGTCAAGGTTTTTCAATATTTAAAAGACTTTAAAGGTGACAGCAAACTTTTCTCTTGGATGTATAGGATTGCTACTAACGAAGCCATCACTTTTATTAATAACAAAGCTAAACGAAACGGAACTACAAGTGAAGCATTACAGAGTAAAATTGTGGACGACTTAAAAGCGGATTCTTATTTTGATGGAAACGAAATTCAATTAAAACTGCAAAAAGCGATTGCAATACTTCCAGAAAAGCAACAATTGGTCTTTAAAATGAAATATTATGAAGAAATAAAATATAAAGATATGTCGGATGTTTTAGGAACATCTGTTGGAGCATTAAAAGCATCTTATCATCTTGCTGTAAAAAAAATCGAAGAATTTATGAAAACCAATTAAACCTTTTATTATAAAACTTGTCAAACGATTATGAATGATTTTAAATTAGATAATGAACCTAAAATTACATCTGGATTTACAACTCCCGATGGTTATTTTGATACATTTTCAGAAAAGATGTTAGCACAAATACCTTTACATAAACCTAAAGTTATTTCAATATTTGATAGTAAAAAAACTTGGTATTATATGGCTGCTGCCATAGTGATTATAGTGTTATCAATTCCTTTATATTTAAACTATTCAACAAAAAATCAAGAGTTAGATGCCATAACAATAGAAAACTACATTGCTTATGATTCCTCGATTTCCGAAGATGAAATTGTTGATTTATTAGACAAAGAAGACTTATTTAAAATGAATATTGAATTTAATCTTCAAAACGAAGATTTAGAGACTATTTTATCAACAAATACAAATTTAGAACAATATATTACAAATTAATATTATGAAAAAAATTAATATCATAACTACCGTTTTATTGCTATTATCTTTCAGCATTTTTGCTCAAAACGGGAAAGTATTAAAAAGAAAGAAGGAACAAGTAAAAGCAATGAAAATTGCCTTCATCACCAACGAACTAAATTTAAATCCAGAGGAAGCGACAAAATTTTGGCCTTTATTCAATACTTTTGAAGACAAGCAACACGAAATTAGAAGACAAAAAATAAAAAACTATCTAGAACGATTAAATGACAATGCTTTCGAAAATTTATCCGAAAAACAAGCTGTTGCTATTTTAGCACAAGTGGAAAGTACGGAAGATGAATTGTACCAAGCGAAAAAGAAATTTGTAGCAAGTTTAAAAAATGTTATTTCACCCATTAAGATTTTAAAACTTAAAAAAGCAGAAGAAAACTTCAATAAAAAATTACTACAACAATATCGCGATAAAAAAACAGAATAATAGAAACAAACAGGTTTTATCCACTTATATTTTAAATTCTATTTTAACTATTTTATTCTTTCCTGCAGCAAAAGCAGTGTATTTGTCTAAAAACCGTATGGTATAGAATGTAGAATCTGAAGATAATTGTTTCCAAGAGTTTCCGCCATCAAAGGAATAGTGTAGCCCAGTTAAACCTACAGAAACTATTCCTTTTCCTTTTGAGTTAGGCACAAATTGAATACAAGACGCATAACCAAATCCAGAGTTTTCAGCTAGTAACTTCCAGGTTTTTCCACCATCAAATGTAATGGCTTTGTTTTGAAAATTTTGTTTAGGAACTTCATAATCTCCACCTGCAATAATTCCAATTTTATCATTATAAAAATCTGCAGTAAAAATACCTGTCATATCTTTTCCTTGAACTATTGGTGTATCATAAACATTCCAAGTATGTCCTTTATCTGCAGAAAAAAATACTCTAGCTTTTTTACCTCCAGAAACTACCCAAGTATTATTTCCTTTTGCAACGATATTAGTATTACTTGCTGAAAAAGCAGCTTCACCTTCCATTAATTTTGGTAAACTCTCGCATGATAATTTATTCCAAGTATTTCCTGCATCAGAAGTTAAAAGAATAGAAAAGCAATCCTCTGTTGGGTCTCCAATAGCTATACCTTCTTGATCGTTCCAAAATTGCATACTGTCGTAGAAAGTTTTTTCATTAGTTTCTGTATAAACTATTTCTTCTTTTAGATTTCTTTTATTTATTTTAAATACAATAGCTGGACTTCCAATATTATTTAAAAAAATATTTTTTGAAGTTTTCGCAATACTTCTAAATTCTAATTTTAAATTATCCTTTACTATTTGCTTATTACTATTTAATGTTGTTCGAATATCTATAAAGCCAACTTGACCGTTATCTCCAGCATACCAAAGTTTATCAGAATCAACAATAATAGCTCTAATACTTATTTTTTCTTTCAATAAAGTATCGATTTTTACATACTTATATTCTTGAGCTATTAGATTACTAAAACCAAAAAACATATAAATCGTAATTTGTCTAAATAAATTTTTCATCTGAAATCATTAGATTATGGGCTAATATAGAAATTTGTTCATTCTAATTCACATTTAGTTGAAATCTTAGAACATTCTTATTTTCTATTAAAAATAATTGGTATAAAATATTCAGTTGTTTGAAAAAGGTATAAATTTGCATCGTTTAATAAAATTTCATGAGCGCTCATAATCATCAGCTTCACAGCAAACTTACCACCGGTGGATTACTTGTTACTTTAGGAATAATTTATGGTGATATTGGTACTTCTCCATTATATGTTATGAAAGCCATACTTGGTGTTCATGCCATATCAAGAGATATCGTTTTAGGAGGTATATCTTGTATCTTTTGGACACTTACACTTCAAACAACGTTAAAATATGTACTTATCACCCTTAGTGCTGATAACCATGGTGAAGGTGGAATTTTTGCTTTGTTTGCTTTGGTTAAAAGAACCAAAATAAAATGGCTAATTGTACCCGCAATAATTGGAGGAAGTGCACTGCTCGCTGATGGAGTTATAACTCCTCCTATATCTGTTTCTTCAGCTGTAGAAGGATTAAGACTTTTCAATCCAGAAATAAATACAATACCTATTGTAATTGGAATATTGATAGTATTGTTTACCATACAACAATTTGGATCAAAGTTAGTAGGTAAGTTTTTTGCACCAATGATGTTGATTTGGTTTACCATGTTGGGTGTTTTAGGCTCTATTCAAATACTAAAAGATTTCTCTGTATTTAGTGCTATTAATCCCTACTATGCCTATGAATTATTGAATATTCATCCTGAAGGTTTTTTTGTTCTTGGTGCTGTATTTCTTTGCACAACAGGTGCTGAGGCTTTATATTCTGATATGGGCCACTGTGGAAGAAAAAACATTAGAGTTAGTTGGATTTTTGTTAAATCAATGCTTTTGCTAAACTATTTTGGACAAGGTGCCTATTTAATTTCACAAGAAGGAAAAACATTAAAACAGCTCGGTGGAACAGCTGGTAATCCTTTTTATTTGATAATGGCAAATTGGTTTCAACCTATAGGAATTGTTATTGCTACCTTGGCAGCAGTTATTGCTTCTCAAGCATTGATTAGTGGGTCGTTTACGCTAATTAATGAAGCTATGCGTTTGAATTTTTGGCCAAAAGTAAAAATAAAATACCCTTCAGATTTAAAGGGTCAATTGTATATTCCATCTATAAATTGGTTGCTTTTATTAGGTTGTATTGGGATTGTTCTTTATTTCAGAGAATCTTCAAATATGGAACACGCATATGGTTTAGCGATTATTTTGTGTATGATTATGACAACCATTTTACTCAACTTTTATTTGATAATCAAAAGAGTAAAACTATATCTAATTGTTCCTCTTATTATAATTTATTTAACCATTGAATTTAGTTTTTTGTATGCTAATATTGTAAAATTTCTTCATGGTGGTTTTGTAACTTTAATAATAGCAGTTGGATTAATTGCTATCATGGCAACGTGGTATTTGGCAAAACAAATTAGTAAAAATTACACTAAAATCGTTAAAATAGAAGATTACAAAAAAGTACTTGCAGAATTGAGTGTTGATTTATCAATACCTAAATATGCAACACACTTAGTTTATATGACTAACTGTAACAGAAGTGATGAAATAGAAGAAAAAGTAATGTATTCCATCCTTCAAAAAAGGCCGAAACGTGCCGATTTGTATTGGTTCATACATGTTAATATTTTGAGCGAACCTTACAAAAAAGAATACAAAGTTATTGAAATCATAAAGGAAGATATCTATAGAATTGATTTTTATCTTGGATTTAGAGAACCAACAAAAATCAATTTAATGTTTAAACAAGTTATAAAAGACATGGTTGATCGTGGAGAAGTTGATATCACAAGTAGATATGAATCGTTAAATAAAAACAATATTCTTGGCGACTTTAAATTTGTTCTTTCTGAAAAATTTCTTTCTAATGATAGTGATTTAACATTCTTTGAAAAAATTGTTATGAATACCTATTTTTTAATGAAAAAATTCAGTTTGTCTGAAGAAAAAGGATTTGGTTTAGATAGTAGTTCCGTAAAAATTGAACAATTCCCATTAGTCCTTCATGCTCCCGAGAAAATAGAGTTGCATAGAATAAATAGTGACGTTTCTACTTTATAAACTCCCAATTTCTGGTGATTTTATTTTTTTTGAATAAAGAATATACACAAATTCCATTCGAAAGATTATAATTATCTAAAGAAGTATTGGTGGTAAAATATATATTTACAATTAGTTTTGAAGAAATTTAGTATATTTTAATATGATACTTCTCTTCTATTACGGCTGTTATATAGTTTAAATCTTTTATAAGATTTAGCAACTTTTTTAGTTGATTGTTGTATTGACTAAATTTTAAATATTTTTATAGTTATAAGCCGTACCTTAACTTTGTGGTATTAAAATTTTGTAAAACTTCGTCTGCTGTAAGTATCCGATTGTATATTTGGGTAGAACCAATATTGCCATGAAAAGGATCTGTAGTGCCCGCTGGGTCTCGAAATCCAATACTAAAATTAGCATAGTTATAATTGATTGTACTAGCTCCAAGATCTGTAGTAGCTCCCGAAATTAATATTCCATTTTTATACAAATCTATGTATCGCCCGCCGCTTTTAACTACGGCAGTTAAGTAATTCCAAGTATTTAATGAAATACTATTGGAACTCGAAACTTTAACAGGATAATCGTTTCCTATCGATAGAAAAAATGAATTGTTAGTTCCACCAGCGTCGGTACAAAAAAACCATCCATTTCCACTAGAATAATTATAGCTATTTGCAACTAAACTTGTACGAGTATTACCCAATAGTGTAGCGTACATCCAGACAGAAATCGTAAAATCTTGTCCTGTATTTATAGCAGTATTTTTACCAACGTAATCATTAACTCCGTCAAAAAGAATGCTATTTTGATTACTCGAATCAAAGCTTGCGCCATTAAATAAACTCATATTATTTGATGCACCACTTATATCTGTCCATGTAGAACCAGTTCCCGAATAACTTGTTAAATTTGCTGCATCTAAATTTAGTACAAGTCCGCCAGTTAAGACTGGAGATGGCTGTGATGGTGTTGATCCATTAATAATTGTATTCACTTTCCCAACCACAAAATTACTGGTTGTACCAATTCTATTAAAATTAGTTAAGGTACCGTTTAAAGCATTGGACGTTTTATCTATTGCCGAAATTATAGCTGTATTGTCTCCTGCGGCAACACCTTGATTGAAGGGATAATATGCTACTAAGCCTGTTTCAGTTCCAGCCAATTCTGTATTCATATTGGACTGGATTTCAGATTGAGTTCGTGCTATATTCCATATTCTAACATCGTCCATTGCACCATTAAATGTTTCTGAAGATTGACTTAATGTAAGTAAACTATTTGGATTACCCGAAATTGTTCCATTCCAAGTGGAATCAGAAATTAACGTTCCGTTTTTATAAATTTTTATATTATTTGCAGGGTCGTCAAATACAAAACCGACATGTTGCCAAACACCTACATCAATTGTATTATTTGGAGTTACAGCAGCATTCAAATCTCCAGACAATACAACTGCAAGTGCATTAGTCGCTCCGTTTTTTCCTCCAAAAAAATATCCACTAGGCCAATCTCTGTGAACTAATCTATCCCACTTCCCATTACCCATTTCCTGATTTGGCTTAATCCATAGTTCAATAGTCATTGAACTAACAAGGTTTAAACTTGGATTTATACCACAATTAACATAATCATCAATTCCATCGAAATCTAATGCATTTGAATGTGTTAATGTTGTTGCCGGTGCCACATAATTATTATTTGCACGAAAAAAACCGTGTTGTGCGTGGGAAAAAAATGCCGTTAGCAATAGAAAAAGATAAAAATATTTTCTCATAATAATATTAGTAACAAGTATTTTGAATAACAGATTGTTTTTGAAAACCATAACCAGTACCACCAATAAATATTGATTCAACTGAAGGGGCTGAACAAAAACTTTGAATAACAGTTTTTTGTTGGTCACCGTAACCTTTGCCTCCGAAGAAAATAGACTCAATTGCAGGTTCAGCACAAGCAAGCTGCACTATGACCTTCTGTTGATCGCCATAACCGATCCCTCCATAGAAAATAGATTCAACGGATATAGGAGTACAAGTATTTTGGACAATTACATGCTGTTGATCTCCATAACCTATTCCGCCATAGAAAATGGATTCAACTTGAAGTGGTGCACAAACGTTTTGAAACAAACTTTGCTGAAATGTACCAAAACCTTTACCGCCTGAATACATGGTAGTAGTTTTTTTAGAATTGAATATCCCTCGCATAGAAGGAAGAACAATTTGTCCAAATGAGTTTTGCACCAAACAAATTAAAACTAATATAATTATTTTTTTTATCACTTAAATAGGATTAATTAGATCTAACTCCTCTACCAGCTTGAGCATTACCATAACTTGCATCGTTGCCATAATTTCTATTAGAAGTTTGACCTGCATAGAAGTTTACAGCAGAACCTCCTCTGTTCCAATATTGCATATTATTCCATATTGCATTTCCACAAGTACCATCATTATTTATATTTCCATCTCCATTAGCAGTTGTAAATGTTGAATAATCATAACCCCACCCCCCTACACAACGCTCATAAGTACTTCCAGTCATATCAAGAATACCATAATAAGTTGCGCCAGCATGAACTCTATCTGTATTTGCATTAGCTGAACTTCCTGTTCTATACATTCTAGACGTATAATAATTACAAAGACCTAATGCAAAATAAGTTTGAATATCTGTGGAACAACCCCAATCCGCACCAGTATATTGCATTTGTGCAATATCGATGCTTCCCCAGGAATATTCACCTTTAACTGGATCGAGTGGACCTCTACAAGCTTTTTCATATTCAAATTCTGACATAGGTCTCAAAGCTGACCACTCTAAATAGCTTAACCAATGCTCTTGTCTTAAGGGAACGGGTAAACCTAAACCATCACAATCTTCATCATATATTCCATTGTCATTTGCATCACATGCATAAACAGCAGGAGTTAAAGAAGTTGTAGAAACAGCTGGTGTTTTAATCTCTATTCTATAACCCCAATTACACATATAACCTGTACCTTCAGGAGAAGTTGGTGGAGTCGTATTCCAGTTCATATCTTGTTGTTTATGTAGTTGCTGATCATAAGACAAAGTATTGAGAAAAGATACGTACTGAGCACAAGTAATTTCATATTTCATACAATAAAAACTATTATAACCAAAAGGATAGGTACTTGGTAAAGTAACTGACGATCCTAATTGTTGTTGATTACCATATTGAGCATTAGTCAAACTTGTAGTTGAACTTGTAATTTGCAATGGCTGGTTATTAGCATCTCCAAAAACTTGATAATTATTATAATTACCATCCCCAATAAAGAAATTACCAGTTGGGACATTTACCATTTCCATCCCATATACACCAATATTATCTGCACCCACAGGAGCATCCAATGTTAATGTAATTGTTTCTTGAGTAATATTACCAATTCCAGCTGAGACTCTTCTTACGAAGACACCCGCATTATCAGAAACAGTATCCACTTGAAGAACTGTACCTGTTACTGATTGTCCACTAGCTGCTAATTGAGCATGTATCCATGGGCTTGAAGCACCACTTATACAAGTTTGTCTTTTTACAAAAATCCAAACAGCATCCCAATTTGATGGTCCTGTTGTAACGTACCAACTATTGTCCCATTTAATAGTAAAAGTAAGTTTGTTTCCACTAATTACTGGTGTTCCCACAATTAAATTATTTGCATGGCTTTGAAAACTGAAAGCTAGAAATAGAAGCGTAATTAAAGTTATTTTTTTCATTTTAGTATTGATTTATTGGATATGTTATTAGTATTAAATTTATATATTTATTGCATATCTCCAGCGGTAACAATAATTCCACCGCCGATATTTACAATAGTGGCAATAGCATAATTTCCTGCTGTAGCGGTAAAATTATTTCTGTTTTTCATGGTTACTCCAGAACCTCCTGCAAAGTTAATTTTATTAGAGTCGGTGCTTTTTTGTAGTACCATACAATTGAATCCTAATGGCAAATCATTACTGAAAGTAATTGTAATTTCATTATTTGGATTACAAATCATTACTTTTCCTTTGAACTCCTCTGCATTAGAACTGTCAATAGTTAAGCTTGCTATTATTTCTGAACTGATTGCTGCATTTGCAGTAATTGAACCGCTCGTATTTACGTTAGTTACTGATGAATTTCCTAATGTAACTGTATTAGAACCGCTTCCTACTGCAGCATATCCAATAACGATTTCATTGTTTGAAGCATCTGCTAGAGGTCTTGTACCGTATCCAATTAGAACCGAATTATTAATAGTAGAATTAAAAGTGCTACCATCTGCAATATACCTTCCTGCAAAAGCACCAAGAACTGCATTATTACTTCCGCTAACATTTTTATCTAATGCTGAAGCTCCAACTGCAGTATTAGCACCTCCAGAGGTATTTCCGGCTTGTGATTCGATTCCCATGGCGGTGTTATAACGTCCATCAATATTTGAAACAAGTGAGCTTTCACCAATAGCAGTATTAACATCTCCAGTTGTATTGCTATACATTGAATTTCTACCTATTGCCACGTTGCTTCCACCACTTGTAGTGCTTCTAAGTGACTCAAAACCAATTGCAACGTTAAAACTTGCTGAATTACTGTTAGTTAAAGAATTAGAACCAATTCCAGTATTTGCAATTCCAGTTATGTTGTTTGCCAAAACATTATTACCAATCGCAGTATTATTTGTTTGGTTACCTAAACCTAATCCAACGGTAATTCCATTCACTTTTAAATCAGAATTGAAAGTTTTATTACCTGCAAAAGTTTGATTACCAGTAGTTACTACACCCCCATTATTTTCATCGGCTGGAGCAAGGTTTAATTCGCCTGCAGTAATAGAAGCACCATTTGCTGTTGATGAAGTACTAATAGCACCTACAGATGTGGAACTACCATTAGAAGTAGTACCATCAGCCATTAAAAATTCGGTAGCAGAACCACCTGATTTTATGAAAGAAGCTCCAGTGATTGCACCGCTTGTATTTACGTTAGTTACTGATGAATTTCCTAATTGGATGGTGTCGTTAGAATAAACGGTTGCTCCATTACCAATTGCCGTAGCATTTGTCAAATTATCTGAGCCTACATTTGCTCCATTTCCTAAAGCTGTATTTCCACTTCCACTAACATTAGCGACCAAAGTCCGATTTCCAATAGCTGTATTATTTGAGTTTTCATTATAAAATAAGGACTGATATCCAATGGCCGTATTTGAACTACCCGACTGGTTATAATAAAGTGCAGATGAACCCACTGACGTGTTCTCATTTCCTGACATACCAGCAGCAGCATACAGAGACTCTGACCCAACGGCTGTATTATTAGATCCTATATTGCCTCTTAACGCGCCCGTACCAAGTGCAGTATTGTAGTTTCCAGTCCCAGCACCCTTACCAATAGTTACTCCATTAACATTTAGATCAGAGTTAAAAGCCTTGTTACCTGCGAATAATTGATTACCAGTAGTCACTACACCCCCATTATTTTCATCGGCTGGAGCAAGGTTTAATTCGCCTGCAGTAATAGAAGCACCATTTGCTGTTGATGAAGTACTAATAGCACCTACAGATGTGGAACTACCATTAGAAGTAGAACCATCAGCCATTAAAAATTCTGTAGCAGTACCTCCTGATTTGATAAAGGAACTAGCGGTTACTTCTGATGTAAATGATTTAGCACCTGCAACAGTTTGTGCTGTCGTTAAATCAACAAAGTTTTGAGTTGATGAACCTGTTCCACCATTAGTCACTGATAAAGTTCCTGAAACACCTGATGCAAGATCTGTTGCAGGAGCAGTTGCTGCTTGACCATATCCTTGGCCTATATTCCAATAACAATTTGTTCCATCATAATAAAAATTTAAAATATCTTGAGCACCTGCAGCTGTTGATAAAGCAATAGTTGTACTAGAAGCTGATCCCAAAACTTTATTAATTAGTGAAGGCAATGTGATTGTTCTTCCGCCAGTAGCATCTTGTGTGATCACTAAAGTTCCATAAGTACCAGCACTTGGTGTGTTAGAGAAACTTAAAGTACTGTTTTGGTCTAATGTTACAGATGCATTTAATCCATTAATAGGATCCCAAATTATGTCTGAACCAGAAACTAAAACTTGCGGTATAGATGCATAAAAAGGCGATGTAACACTTGTTGCAGTTAATGTAGTTGTATTAATAGTGTTTGTAGTAACTGTATCGGTAAAAGTTTTAGTCCCTGAAAATGTTTGGTCAGCAGTTGTTACAACACCTCCATTATTTTCATCTGCTGGAGCTAAGTTTAATTCGCCAGCAGTTATTGAGGCACCATTTAAATTTGCTATACTACTAATAGCACCAACAGTACTTAACCCAGAAACTCCCTGGATTCCTTGAGGGCCATCTGCACCTTGTGGACCAGTTAATCCAATTGGCCCTTGTGGTCCTGCTACACCCTGTTCACCAGTTAATCCTATTGGCCCTTGTGGTCCTGCTACACCCTGTTCACCAGTTAATCCTATTGGCCCTTGTGGACCTGCTACACCTTGTGCACCAGTTAATCCAATTGGTCCTTGTGGTCCTGCTGCACCATTTGTTCCAGAACTAGCAGAATATAGAGCATAAGGCACAGCCGTAAAAGGTTGATTACTTATTCCTATGAAAGAGGTACATAATGCTTTGAAATCTATTTCAACAGCTAAGCTTTTTGGACTACCATTCCATATAATACTTCCAAAATTTGATGCAGAACCACCACTCGGAATACCCATTCCTATTACTGCATTCACCATTCCAAATTCATCTGTGGTAGTTTGTAAGTCCTCCTGATATTCAAGTGTTGTTCCTGAATATATTATAAATCGTAAACAAACTTGTGTATTAACAAGTGGTGCTCTTTCGTTATTATACCCAGGGATATGGTCACCTTCAGGATTTAATATAACTGCTTGGTATGTTATACCATTAGTCTGTGCATAAATAACTGAACTTAAAAGAAGAACTAATAAAAGGTATATTTTTTTCATAACTATTTAATATTATTTGAACGTGAAATGAACACCAAATTGAATTTGGTTGTTGTTGAAAGATAGTTTCTCATCTGTGTTGTTGGATAGATTGAAACTTTTAGAATAGGCATATCCTAGGCTCAAGTATATATCATTATCAATATTATAACTAGCCGAAATACCTAACTTGTTTGTTATCCAAAATCCTGAGAATTCTTTTTGTGAAGAAAGATCAAAATACTCACCATTAATGACTTGTTTTCCATAGATGAGTGTTGAAATACCAAATCCACCATTAGCAGAAGCCTCAAATCCTCTTTTTTTAACAAGCGATACAGAGAAAGAATTTTGAACTCCAAGATATTGAGTATTCCATGAATAAGAACTCACAGTGTTACCTGCAATAGCATTGTATTCGTTTAAATTTAATCCAAAAGCATATTTGAATTTTTCGTTTTTTAGGGTCATTACATAACCAATCTCATAGAAATCACCAGTGCCGGCTTGTAAAATAGATGTATTGCTACTATTACTTTTATAATCATAATTTGTGAAATTTTTACCTGTTTGCAGGTAAACTTCCTGGGATTGAATTTTCTGATAAGAGCAGAAAATTATAACTAAAATAACTAGTTTTCTCATTATTTTTTTAGGATTTGTGTGTAGTATAAAAAGTTGGGTGCTGTTAAACGCACTAGGTAATTGCTTGAAGACAAATTGGGCAAATCAATTGATAATATATTTTCTGTAGCTTCTTTTTCTTGGGTCAAGATAAGTCTGCCGCGAATATCAAATAAACTAAAAGTTATAGTTTCTTTTACAGCTTGTGAAAACTGGAAATTAATATTAGATACAAAAGGATTAGGATAAGTAACTGTATTTATTGCAATAGAAGAGTTACTGTTGATGTATTTGCCCCAGAAACTTTGTTGAAATCCTTGACCGTAGATTTTACCTTGTCTGTTATAGTTGCCAATAACACTTTGCTGACCAATAGTTTGACTTACAAAAAAACCATTGGACACCTCTTTACTAGTTCCTTGTGAAGAGAGCATTTGATGGTGAAGTTTCTGAGCTTGAATATTTGAAAATGTTATTAAAAATAGAAGTAAAATTTTTTTCATGCGAATAAATATTTTTCAAATTAACAAAAAATATTTAATATAAATTAAAAAAATATGTTGGATATGTTTATTTTTTAAATAATTAATACGGAATGATTTTTATAAAACATACTGAAATTCAAATTAATATGTTGTTGCGTTTAATTAGTTTGTGATGTATATTTATAGACAATTCGAGTAGCTATAAATAGAATAAAATCAACACATTTTGTATTTCTAGTTTACTGCAGAAAAGAAACCAAAGCTACAATTTTTAATAATTAAGTCTAACTATTGAAGTTGCTAATTAAAAAGCAATATCTTTGCAGGCTTATTTTTTTTTAATATCATGCGATTACATCGAAATCTAGTTTACACTACCATTGACTCTTTGAACGCAATCTTCAACGAAGGAGAATATGCCGATAAAGTGGTAGCTCGTGCCTTAAAGAAAGACAAACGCTGGGGAAGTTCCGATAGAAAATTTGTGGCTGAAACTATCTATGAAATTGTTCGTTGGAAAAGACTTTACATGGAAATTGCTGATGTAAAAGAACCAATGAACCGAGACCAATTATGGAGAGTATTTGCAGTTTGGGCTGTATTACGTGGTTATACCATTCCAGACTGGAGACAATTGGAAGGAACACCAGAACGCAAAATTAAAGGGCGATTTGATGAGTTATCTAAAATCAGAAAAATGCGAGAATCTATTCCAGATTGGATGGATGAAATGGGTACAAAAGAACTGGGTGAAGAACCTTGGACTAAAGAAATCGCTGCTCAAAACAAACAAGCAAAAGTAATTCTTCGAGTCAATACATTAAAAACCACAAAAGAACAACTACATGCCATTTTAATGGATTTGAATATTGAAACCGAGTTTTTAAAAGACCAACCCGATGCACTGGTTTTAAAAGAAAGAGCCAATGTTTTCTTAACCGATGCTTTCAAAGAAGGATTATTTGAAGTACAAGACGCTTCTTCTCAATTAGTAGCTGCATTTTTGGATGTTCAACCAGGAATGAGAGTGGTTGATACATGTGCAGGCGCAGGCGGAAAAACATTACATATGGCTTCATTAATGCAGAACAAAGGTCAATTAATTGCTATGGATTTGTATGAAAGTAAATTGAAACAATTAAAATTAAGAGCCAAAAGAAACGGTGCTTTTAATATTGAATACAGAATTATTGATAGTACGAAAGTTATTAAAAAACTCCATGAAAAAGCAGATAGAGTATTAATTGATGCACCTTGCAGCGGATTAGGAGTTTTAAAAAGAAATCCAGATGCGAAGTGGAAATTGCAACCTGAATTTATTGACAATATAAAGAAAGTACAAGCGGAAGTTCTAGAAAATTATTCTAAAATTGTTAAACCTGGTGGAAAACTAGTTTATGCTACCTGTTCTGTTTTGCCTTCTGAAAATCAAGAACAAATCAAGAAGTTCTTAACTACACAAATAGGTAAAAGTTTTACCTTTATTAAAGATTCCAAGATTCTTGCCCAAGATACAGGGTTTGATGGTTTTTACATGGCATTATTAGAACGAAAACAAGATAATTAATAAACAACAAATGAAAAAAATATTTACATTTCTATTATTCTTAAATATAGCGATTGCTTTCTCCCAGTCTGGCGCACCTAAAAGTCCTTACTATAATGGATTTAATTGGACATTAACAGGTACAAATTTAAAAGTTGCTTTAGCTACAAAGATTATCAATACACATTCCAATTATTTGATCTATACACCAGATGTTTGGAATGCGCTCAAACAAGTAGATTTAGACCCTTCAAATTCTTCAAATGTACTTTTGATGTACGGATGGGAAAACGGAACGGATGCTGATGCCACCAATGATAGAACTAGAGACAAAAATAATAATGGCGCTAGCAATGGTCAATGGAACCGTGAACACATTTTTGCACAATCACTTGGAAATCCAGATTTAGGACAGTTAGGACCAGGTGCAGATGCGCAGATGCTAAGAGCTTGTGATGTTCAAAGAAACAGCAATAGAGGAAATAAACTATATGGTACTGGAACAGGAAACTCAGGTGATGTGGGAAATCATTGGTATCCTGGAGATGAATGGAAAGGGGATGTTGCTAGAATTATAATGTATATGTATTTACATTATGGAGATCAATGCCTTCCTACTTTTGTTGCTGCAGGAACAACTACTTCAAGTGATCCTAACATGGTTAATATTTTGTTACAATGGAATGCTGATGATCCAGTTTCACAATACGAAGATAACAGAAACGATTATTTAGGTGGCACACCTAATCCCAATAATTACAAGCAAGGAAATAGAAATCCATTTATTGACAATCCTTATTTGGCTACTTTAATTTGGGGAGGTCCAATAGCAGAAAACAGATGGCCAAGTACTCCTCTATCCTCATCGATTTATGATTTGGAAAATAGTATTTCAATTTATCCAAATCCATCTAATAGTATACTAAATATTCAATCTACTATTTTATTTGAGGAAATAGATTTAATAACTATTAATGGGCAAGTTATTCAGCAAATTAAAAACCCGATTTTTGACAATAACAACTACTCAATCAGTAACCTACCAAAAGGATTCTATTTTTTAAAATTATCATCTAATAATACTTCGATAACCAAAAAGGTATTTATTAACTAAAATTACAAATCAAAAAATTAGTACTTTAAACTCTATTGAAATTCAATAGAGTTTTTTATTTAATAAAGTTCTCTAATATAAAAAGAGATAAAAAGAATTGAAAAACAATGATTTTCTTTGAATTTTTAGTGCTTCTTTACTATCTTTCGCCCTCATAAAGTGTAACCCTTAAAACATTTATAAAATGTTAGAAGAAAAGAATGATAACCTGCTTAAAGCAGATGGAAGCTTAGAAAACGAGTCACAAAATGTGATTGCTACTGAAAATCAAGAAATTATTGACCTTGTTCAAGAAAAAATAGTCGATACAATTGATGAAGGCGAACAAGAACAAGTAGTAGAAACTCCTGTAAAAGAAGTACTTGAAAATTATGCTGATGTTGAAAAAGACTCGAGCATTAGCGAACAGCTACAACAAACTCAAAATGATGAAGTTGTTGAAGCCAAGGTTGCTGTTTTAACAGAAGAACTTACAGAAGATGAAATTGAATTAGCCACAGAAAAACGAGAGCTAGTTGAAGAAACTATTGAAGAAATTACTCTATCAGAAACAATTCAAGAGATTGAGGAAGAAGTTGTTGCTGATATACCAGTAGCAAAATCTGAAATAATTGAAGAAGTTGTTGCTGATATACCAGTAGCAACATCTGAAATAATTGAAGAAGTTGAACAAAATAAAAATGAATCAGCAATAAGCGAAATAGAGGAGGCAAATGCAGAGGAAAGTGAAGATGAGACACTGAAAGAACGTCATGATATTCCAATGTTGGAATATGAAACACTTTCAATGGAACAACTAGTTGAAGAGTTAACTACTTTAGTTGCTGTAGAAAAATTAATGTCTGTTAAAGACCACATAGAAGAACTTAAAAAATCATTCTTATCTAAATATTATCTATTTATTGATGAAAAGAAAGAAGAATTCCATACAGAAAATCCAGATACTACTGAAGATTTTCATTATAATTTTCCTTTAAAAGGGAAATTTGATCAACTCTATTCACAATACAGAGATAAAAAAAACACACATTTCAAAAGCCTTCAAAATGATTTAAAATCTAATTTAGAAAACAGATTAGCCATTGTTGAAGAATTAAAAAGTCTTATTCAAAGTCAAGATAATATCCCTGTTACCTTAAAGAAATTTAATGATATTAGAGATAGATGGAAAGTAGCTGGTCCTATACCGAAGGATAAATACAATCATGTTTGGAACAATTATCATTTCCATTTAGAAAATTTCTACGATATTCTACATTTAGACAGAGAAATAAGAGATTTAGATTTCAAACATAATTTAGTTCAAAAACTAAAAATAATTGAGCGTGTTGAAGAATTAACCCAAGAAGAAGATATCAATAAAGCTTTTCGAGAATTACAAGATTTACACCGCATTTGGAAAGAAGATATCGGACCTGTTTCTAGAGAAAATCGTGAAGAAATCTGGAATAAATTCAGTGAATTAACAAAAAAAATGCACGATAAACGTGAGGTTTTATTTGAGCAACTTCGTGCGGTTGAAACTACAAACCTAGAGAAGAAAAAAGATCTTATTGAAAAAATAGAAATTTTAGCGCAAGAAAAAGTAAACTCTCACTCTGCTTGGTTAGGTCAAATGGAAAAAGTTGAAGTTTTACGAAATGAATTCTTAAAAACTGGAAAAGTTCCTTCAGATGTTAATGAACAAACTTGGACAGATTTTAAGAACGCCGTTAGAAACTTTAACTCATTAAAAAATTCATTTTATAAAGACATTAAGAAAGATCAAAATGACAATCTTTCTAAGAAAGAAGCATTAGTAGCTAAAGCCAATGAATTAAAAGTAAGTACAGACTTTGCTAATACAACGCCATTGTTCAAACAAATTCAAGAAGAATGGAAGTCTATTGGTCATATTCCTAGAAAATTTTCTGACAAACTTTGGACAGATTTTCGTTCAGCATGTAACGAATATTTTGATAAATTAAAAGAACAAAAGAATGAAGCTAATGCTGAAGAAGTGGAAGCTTTTGATAAGAAAAAAACTTATATAGAAACTTTAAAATCATTTGAACTTGTTGGTGAGCATAAAGCTGATTTAGATGCCATTAAGCTACACATTGAAACATGGAAAAGTTTTGGTAAAGTTCCTTTTGCTCGTAGACACATCGAAGGAAAATTCAATAAAATTTTAGACGCCTTGTTTGAAAAACTTAGCTTGAGCAAAAAAGACAATGAAATGGTGCGTTATGCTAACAAACTTGATCATTTAGCTAGTACAGATAGCAGGAAATTAGATAATGAAAAAGTATTTATAATGCGTAAAGTTGATGAAGTTCAAGCTGAAATATTCCAATTAGAGAATAACATTCAATTTTTTGCAAAAGCCAAAGCAGATAATCCTATGGTTAGAGAAGTAATAAAAAATATTGAAATTAAAAAAGAGGAATTGGCTATATTAAAAGACAAACTAAAGCAACTGAGAAACTTACAATCTGAATAAATAAAAAAATCCCGAATAGTGTCTAACTTTTTGGGGGCATTGCAATATTTGGGACTTTTTTACTTTTGTAATTTAGAAGCTAAAAGATAAATTACTGCCATTCTAATAGCCACCCCATTTTCAACTTGATCAAGTATTACTGATTGTTGAGAGTCAGCTACATCAGAAGTAATTTCTACACCACGATTAATTGGACCTGGATGCATGATTACAATATCTTTTTTAAGTGAATCTAATAATGCTTTATCAACCCCATATTGCATTGTATATTCTCTAGTAGATGGAAAATAATTCACATCCATTCTTTCGTTTTGAACGCGTAGCATATTTGCAGCATCACACCATTCAAGAGCTTTTCTTAAATTTGGTTCTACTGAAACTCCAAGGCTTTCAATGTATTTTGGAATTAATGTTTTTGGACCACATACTTTAACTTCTGCACCTTGCATCTGAAGCGCATATATATTTGAAAGCGCTACACGCGAATGTAAAATATCACCCACAATAACAACCTTCTTCCCTCCTACTGCACCTAGTTTTTCTCTGATAGAATAGCTATCGAGTAAGCCTTGAGTTGGATGTTCGTGTGATCCATCCCCTGCATTTATGATGCATGCTTTTACATTTTGTGATAAAAAGAAAGCTGCTCCGGGATTGGCATGACGCATAACAACCATATCAACTTTCATAGATAAGATATTGTTAACCGTATCAATTAAAGTCTCCCCTTTTTTAACTGATGACTGTGATGCTGAAAAACTAATTACATCGGCAGAAAGACGTTTTTGAGCTAATTCAAAAGAAAGTTTTGTTCTTGTGCTATTTTCAAAAAAAATATTAGCAATAGTAACATCTCGCAACGAAGGAACTTTTTTAATGGGTCTATTAATGACTTCTTTGAAATGATCAGTGGTTTCAAAAATTAAGTTGATGTCTTCCTTTTTGAGATATTTTATGCCTAATAAATGATTAACTGATAGTTCGGACATTATAATTGTAAGTTGTGTGTTGTATATTTTTATGTTTTATTTTCTTTTCCTTTTTAACTTTTCCCTATTTACTTAGATTAAATATACTGCATCTTCTCCTTCTTTTTCATTCCAAGATACTATTACTTTTTCATCATTAATAGCATCGACTTGTCTTCCACGATAATCTGGTTGTATGGGTAAATGACGGCTAAATCTTCTGTCAATCAATACTAATAATTCTACTTCAGAGGCTCTTCCAAAAGATTGAATGGCAGTTAATGCTGCATTGATACTTCTTCCCGTGAAAAGAACATCATCAATAAAAACAACTTTTTTATCTTCAATTAAAAAATCTATTTGTGTTTCGTGAGCATCCAATTGTTTTTCGCCACGACGGAAATCATCACGAAAAAAAGTAATATCTAAAAATCCCAATTTCACTTCTTTAATATGATAATCGTTTTCTAGTAAAGCCTTAATTCGATTAGCAAGATAAGTGCCTCGAGGCTGTATTCCAATTAAAACAGTGTTAGAAAAATCAAGATGATTTTCGATTAACTGACAAGCCAAACGATGGAGTATGATATTGACTTCTTTTGAAGTGAGCAATACTTTTTGACTCATAATAGTGTTGTTTGGATTGCAAATATATAATTTTTATCGTAGAATTATAAAATATTAATTCTTAATAAAATATAATTTAGAATACGAAATAATTAAAAAAAATTAATCATTTATTAGGAAAAACATTAGTCACAATTTACTATACTCATGATAATTGGATTTAGTAATATAGAAACATTATCTTGAATAAAAATATGATTATAGTGAATTATCAGCATCTAAACATAATAAAGCAAAATAAGGAAACCCTTTTTTTTGTATGATAATAATAATTGAATTAATTGAAGTTAAAAAATTGATTATTAAATTTTAAAACAAATAAAAAGAATTTAAATATTACTTTTATTTTAGAGTTTTTGACCTCAAGACACTCAAAGTTTGTGGCGTCACTCCTATGTAAGAAGCCAAATAGCCTAAAGGTACTTTATTAATTATATTTGGATAATCAGCAACAAAATGTTGGTATTTTTCTTCCGCAGTTTTAAAATTTAAAGTCAAACCCCTTTTTGTAAAATAAGTTGTCATTTCAGTTGTAATTGATAACATTAAATTAAGTAATTCATTATTATTTGATACTAAATTTTGAAATTCTTTATAATCTACAGATCTAACCACACAAGTTTCAATTGCTTGCCAACCATAAGGCGCTATTTGATCAAACATAACACTTTCAATTGGTGCATTAAATGTATTCTCCTCCCAAAAAAAATGTGTAATATCTTTATCTTCATTATAATAAAAAGTTCTATACAATCCTTTTTCTAAAAAAATTAGTCGTTTAGACGAATTATCGGGTTTTAGAAAAATCGTACCCTTAGGATATTCCTCATGATTGAACATTTCATCAATAATTTTAACATGTTCAGTACTCAAACTAATCTTTTGTTGAAAAAAATCAAGTAAATTCATATAGAGCTTATTATTACTCAATATTAATCTTTTTTAATTGAATAAACAACTTAAACAATTGTTAAAATAATAATTGATAATTTCAACTTTAAAATAAATAAACAAATATGCTATCAACTGTAAAACAGGTATTTGTGTAATTTTAAAAATAATTAGCAAATAAATAATATTGTAAAGAGATTAAAAAAATTAATTATTATGTTATTTTTTGATAAAATTGTTTAACATTTATTTATTTTATTTTATACTCAATAATAAAAAAATTTGAAAAATAATTTATTCTAGATTAAAAAATAACATTCATAATTATAATTGATATTAATAAAGATATTAAAAAAGAAAGTTTTTATGTTAGATAAATATTGATTTAAAAAAGATTAAACTCTATGCGTAAATACAATAAGTCTATTTGATTGAATGACTATAAAGCTAATGATAAAAATAGATCCTATGGTTTCGATCCTTATATACAAATCAATTCAAGAGTATTTCTTATCAATTCGAGGTTTTATTTAATTTTTTCAACTTTTGATTAACTAAAAAAAGGAAGTTATAATTTTAACACATATTAAATATTTATTTAATTTGTGTTAAATCATTATTTATTATGGATTAAATAGCTTTTGAAATATTTTACTTTTTTTTGAAATGTAAAATAATTTAATTCTTTAAGCTAGATATGATAGTAATTAATGAACAAAAACACAAACTAAATATTAATAATTTCTTTCTTATTATTGATAAAATAGGAGATATTAAAACTGTTTACAAACCCTCCAATACTAAAATAGGAATTGAAAATTTACAACAAACTAAATCATCATTAGAAATAAATAACTTATTATATGATGAAAGAAAAAATGATTTTATGACTGTTTTTAATGCTAGAATTGAAGTCTTTTCATTACTACCTAATAAATTTACGAAAATTAAAAATCATTTAAAGACTTTAACTATACTTAAAGAAAACAAAAATGAGATTAATAGTATCATAAAACCAATATTACTAAAAAGAAAATTAAAACAAATAAACATAGATACAATTGAAAGTGATGAATTATTTGAATTACAGATTAACTTTTGTAATCTAATAAAAGACTTTACCAAACTTTTAAACATTTTATCAAGTCATAGAACTTACAATCCAGATGATCCTGAAATAATGACAGTAAACTTAAAATTATATCTAAATGAATTATTAATAATAAACAACTTATGTGAATTGTCTTTAGAATCCTTAATTAAAATTAGAAAAGAAAGAAATAAAATCCTCTATTTCAAAGAAAATAATGCTTTAGAATTAATAAGAGATGTAAAAGATTATTTAAAATCTATCAATAATAAAGCTATAACTGAAGATTTAATGATATCTAAACTGAAGTTTAAATCTTACCATATAAACAATAGAAAAAAAATTAATTTAAAAAATATATAAATTGGAACTAATAACATTTTTAAGTCAACATTTTACTTTAGATGAATATCAAAGAGAAACTATTAATAATGCATTTGATTATCAAGAACATCAAAAGGGAACAGTGTTTTTAACCCCAAATAATACATCAATTAATGTAATATTTTTAGAAGAAGGGTTTTACAGGACTTTTTACTACAAAGACTACAAAACGGTAACCCACCATTTTTGGGCTGAAAATACTTTCAACTGTCCATTAGAAAGTGTTTTTTATAATGAAATTGCTCCATATGGTTGGGAAGCTTTAGAAAAATGCAGAGTAAGAAGCATTTCATTTCTCAAATTTAAGACAATTTTGGAATCTGTTGATTATAGTAATAAATTCACAACAAAGATTTTAATTGATATGATTAAAATTTTTATGGATCGATTAAATTCTATTCAGCTAATTAACGCTGAAAAAAGATATGAAGATTTAATAAATAATCACCCAGATATCATTCTAAGGGCTTCACTAGGAGATATTGCATCTTACATTGGAATAACACAACAAAGACTTAGCGTCATTAGATCAAAAAACAAAAATCTTAAAATTTAAAAATTTGAGAAAAACAGAATACTTTAGAAGAATCGAATTCCTATTTATAGTTTTTTTTAGTATTTATTGTCTAATCCAATGCTTATTTAATAATCTTTCAATAAATTAAAACTAATATGATTTAACAACCTTAAATAATCTAAAATAATAATCTAATAGTTTTTTTATTGTTTTTACATTCATTTTTTATCAACTAAATTATAAAACACTCCAAAACTAAACTTTTTTGTATTGTGTTTTTATCTAATATCAATTATTGAGGACTGGTCAATCGTTAAAACTTATTATTTTTTAGTTTACGATTTAAAAATACATAACCCAATACTACTGCAGCTATTAATAGTAAAGGTATAGAACCATCTATACTAGCCGGAGGTGTTAAATCATCAGTAACAGGATCAAATTCTTCTTGTGCACAAAGTGGCATAATTGTGA